>DATGIQ010000129.1:0-8156 GCA_035295665.1 Gemmataceae bacterium
AAGAACGGCAAAGATAGGACATGGCCGGTGGGGAGCCTCAAGCCGAACGATCTCGGGTTATTCGACACGCAGGGGAACGTGTTGACGTGGTGTCAAAACAAGCTCAAAAGCTACCCCGAAGGAAATAAAGCGACAGACGACACAGAAGATGATTTAGTGGTCGAAAGTACAGATATCCGTATTGTGCGTAGCGGCGGCTCGTACGACTTTCAAGCGAGGAACGTCCGCTCTGCCCAGCGCAACCCCAGTTCAGGTCTAGTGGTGAACCGGTACGGCGACTACGGTTTTCGTCTGGCGAGGACTTTACGGCTTGGCTCCATTCCTGCTTTACCACCTACCGCCGAAGGCGGTCGAAAATGAAAACGTCATGGTTCATATAGAAGCGGAGGTGTAGTTCAGAGTCAGCATTTGCCGGCCCAGACTGCTGGCAAACATACGTCTCATGCTACAAAATAGGCCGATAGTCCTGTCACTGTTTTGTCACAGAACTCCGGGAAAAAGCGAATAAATCATTGCAAAACAATGGAAATAGAAGGTGCCCGGACGAGCCGCTTTTGCAACCCAAGCGGTTGTGTGACAATGACTTCCGACACGCCCCGCCCCTCGCCGATTCAGCATCAGCCCAAGAATGGGGAAAACACTTCCCGTTTACCGCTGGGAAGGCAGAGGATGAGCGGGCAAGAAACGTGAGCTATCGTTAATTGGCCGCCTGGCTCAAGTGCAATCTTGCGAATGTGTTCCGCCAAACCGCCAGAGGGTTCGGAAGGACGCTCTGAACCACCGACAGGAAGGTGACGGCGGGCGCGACTGCGCAGAGCAACGGCCCCAAGTGCCATAGATCGCTGCTTCCGATCCCTCAAATGGACGAGGTTCCAAGCTGTGCCGGCTTTCCCGAACGGAAAGCGTTCCCCTGGAAAGAGTGCCGGGCCGAGCCACACGCAGATCGATCAAAGGAAGGCATTGGCGGATTGAGAAGGGGAAGGAACGGCCAGGTGTGGAAATTCCCGCCGCACTCACCGTCAATCCATAGCAGAGGATGCTCTCCGGCATGACAAAGGGGCAAGTCGGTGCCCGGCTCTGGGATAGGTGCGACAAGTTGCAGAGGCACTGCAACAGCGATCACTTGGCGAACCAGCGGGCAGCAGTGCGGGGGCAGCTTCAAACGGACACTGGCAGCGAAAACCAGGAGATTCAATATCGTTTTCAAATCAATCAAGGATGTCCCGGTTTCCACGACATCGCCGACGCGGACCGTGCGGCGCAGCGAGCGCGTGCCGGTTTCGGGCTCCTCCAGAGCCGCGAGCAACCTCAGCAACGTCGATTTGCCGGAGCCGTTGGGACCGATCGGGCCAATGCGCTCGCCAGCGCGTAGGTCGAAGGGTAGGTCAGTGAATAGCTGTCAGTCCCTGCACACTCAATAGTACGGTCATACTGGGCGCCACTGGCGAGGGCGCTTGGTCACGGAGGTCGGCCCGCCGCACCTCGTTACTATGGTGCAAGAATCGGCCCGGCGGGACAAGCACAGGCTAGAGGATAGTCTGTCGGAACATGTCAGCACGCGCTGCCTACGCCTTTCCTGGGGTGCAGGGGAATGCTCATTTGGCGGATCGGGGGTAGTGCGGCACAAAACGTGCGAAGAGAGAGTGGTAGAACGACTCACTGAAGAACGAAAGAATCCGCCAGGTCAATGGGTGTAGTGTTTTTGTCTGTCATCGGGTATCTTTCGCAAAGGAAGGGTGGAAGGACACGCTGATCCAACGCCCCGGTCGCCTCAATTATCCTACTATTCCCCGGTTGCCATCAAGTTGGGATGGCTTGGTCGTCGATAACACCCACACCATACGCAACGCTTGGATGTGTTCACTTGCGGAAGTAGGAACTTCATGCCAGAGACGCAAGAAGCCTGTGTCATGAATATGGATGCTGCGCAGGCGGCAGAGCTGTCCTTGTTAGTCGATCTGGAAGCCCGCTGGGAGAACCTGCGCAGGAACTCGTTGCGGACCCCGGAGGTGGAGTCCAGTACGCGGGAACTGCAGGGCAAACAGAAGGCCTACGAGTGCTTTCGTGCCCAGCTGGTGGCGTACAACCAGCAGTATACTCCCGCGCACATACCGGAAATGCTGCTGAACACTCCCTCCCGGTTAGCAAAATGGTGCCGGACGATGCGAGACCTCTACCTCCGGGTGGAGCACGACCCTCGGGGCCACTGTCCGGTTCACTTGTTGGAGAAAGCCTACCGGTGGGCGGACCGAGTGGGCGTCCGCATGAATAAGGGTTCTTTCAGCCGCTCAACACCGCCGGACACGATCGGGGCCGCGATTCGGGACCTGGAAGCTCTGGGCCAATGGTGCGATGATCTCGCCAAGGTCGCACCTCCGAGGGAGCAACTTCCCTGATAAGACCCCTGCAGGTCCGGAGGGGAGTGCGCGTTACCCGGATAATCGAAGAGGCTCGAGCGGGCGTTCAGGCCGAGCGGTGCCTCCTTCGCGGCTTTTTCACCCTCCGCACGGCGGGAGCCTTTGCCTCGGGAAGCTTTCTGGGGCGCCACCGTGACCGTTCCTGTTTCAGAGCGACCGCTTCGAACGGCCTGACCCGATCACCTGTTCGCACAGCGCACGGCGATCCAGGATTTGGCCTGGTACGACAGCCTGCTTGTTTTGTTATGCCCGGGCCTTGAAGGCGGCACTGCACTGGCCCTGCGAATTCTTCCTCTCCTTGCCGTTCTTGTGGGCATTCGTATACTGGTCAGTAGGACGATTTAGCTGGAAGCGCATCTTCTTTATCCGACTTCCCGCTCTTAGGGTCGCGACCCAATCAATCTGACCGTCCCCGCCAATGCATTGCCCGTGGCAAGCGGATGGTCCCACGCCCTTCAGATAGGGCGCGACGAGGAACGTGGTCGTGCGATCCCGAAAGCAAGAACTGGGAACACCGGTTCGACCGCTGAATCCGCTGACACTGCCGGTATGGATAAGAATCCGCTTCCTCGCGCTGCGCAATGATCGAGAGACTTCCCGATGAAAACCAAGGCGAAGAACCATACGAATTATGTTGACGCCCTGGAAAATGAAAACCATTATGCGGTGCTGACCAAGCTGGGTCGCATCCAGATCCTGGTCCAGCCCACGGCCAAGCGACTCCGAAAACGGGGCAAGAGAGGGTGGCGCCTCTTTGGCACCGTAAACAATGGCTCCGCCGACGCCAGTCCAATCCTGATGATGACGATCCAGCGAGCGATCCAAGAAATGGAGAACACCGTCGCAAGGGTGGAAAGCAAGGGCACGAAACAGCTGCCGGCGAAGGCTGATAACCAGTGACCAGATGCCGCCATAAGGCCTATCCGACCCATAGAGGACCTCGGATGTCCGTCGCCATTCCGGGGTCCGCTTCCGGCTCCTCTTCCAAGGTCGCAATGGCAAGCCATGGTGCGACCCTGGCAGCCGCTGAAGTGGAGAATCACCGACCGAGGCTCCGTGGGATCTTGGTTCGAAGGAGCTAACGATGTACAGCCCCGCTGAAGTACCGGCAGGATTTCGCCAGTATTTTTTCGTGAATGCGGGTGGCCCGTCGCGGACGATATTGCATCGCGAGATGGTTGACAAGAAATGGCAACTCGTCACCCTCGAATGCGGGCACAAAGTCCTGCTCGCCAAATATCAGAAATCGGCAAAGCTCGGCTGCGGATTCTGTGGAGGACTGGAACCCCTCTCCAATCAAGAAGCGTGAGCGTCATGGATAGGAGTTCGATCCATGGGTGATGATCCTGACAAGGGCGTCCACAATGGCCGGACCCGTGGCATCTCGACCGGCTCACGCCCCACGTTCTCGTGGCCTAACCATAGCCGAGACCAACAGCATCGCGCAAGAAAATGCCGCGGGCTCGAGTTGCCTGGCTTGACGGAACTGCTCGGGCAATGGCCAATGCTTGCGGATTTGGCTCGGCATGGTCGCCTACTCTTTGGTTCATCGAACAAAGATCCCGGTGCTCGCGAAAAGACCTTGCTCTTCGGGGTCCGGCGCCTGTCCTCCGTTGTTACCGAACGCGGAGACAAGCTCCATAACGGAGTTACCTCATTCGCTCTTGAACGTCGATCGCAAGAACGCCATAGACACTCTCGTGTTGCTGCACGACCGAATGGAGGACTCCCAGTAGCCGTTTGGCCGTGTAGTAGTCCAGCACGAGACGGTGGATCGCCGTGGGTACACAAGCCTGAAATGATTGGTCATTTTAGCTCAGTACGACTCGGGAGAATCCTTCTGCAGTACTGTCTTCCGCGCCTTGGCGCACAGTTGGCCTTCTCCACTGCCGGCGATCCAGATAGGATACGCCTTTCCGAAATCAGAAAACGAGGCATCGCATGAGAGAAGCATTTCGAGCCGAAGTTGCGGAGATCACGAGATTGATCGAAGCGGCGACTCTTGCCAGTGATGTCCGAGACACTGTGGTTTGGTGCCTCGGCCAGTTGCCCGCACTGTACGACCAGTTTTGCCAGAACTGCGAGAGCAAGTACGCCGAAGAAATTCACCGCCTGGAGCAGGGCGTCCTCGGGAAGCTGGCCGAAACCCGTCGTTCCTCCCCGGTGGGGGACGCTGTCCTCGACCGCTTGCGCCTTCTGCACGAGTGTTTCGGGCTTCCCGGCTTGGGCTCCAGGCTTCCTCCTACCTTACCATCCCGTTCCCGAAAGGCCGGTTAAGCGGATGAAAAAGAGCAAAGGGCGTCGCAAGGTGGGCCGGAAAAAACGCCGGATGCGGAGCAAGATCCGCCATCGCAAATAGCAATCGTTTGGCTCTCCGGTGAAGCGTGACAGGGACCGGAAGCCACGCCCGAGCGGCAGTCGCCACCCGCCTTCCGAGTTTTTCCAAGGTCCGAGTGCTGCGGCGGACACAATGGTCCGTTATCCTGCACGGACGCCTCCTGGTCGAGAAGGATACCCGATGAGTCCGAAGAAAACTCTCCAAGAAAGGGAGCAAGAATTGCGGTCGCTGCTTGCCACGCCGGCGGGCCGGGAGGAACTCCAGGAGCTATTGGTGCGCTATCACGCAGCGAGTGACAGACTGAAACCGGCGGCCATGTCTGCGATCACCTACATCTTGGTCTACGAAAGGGAACTGGGGCTGATTAGCACCTGACCGCCTGGGTGGTTGGCCAATTCACGGAGCCGGACCTGGATTGAAGTTTTGATCGACCCGGCCACGCCCCTTGATGACTTTACGATGAGATCCCGCAGTGGTCACTTGTTCGCTATGAACCGATCCAAGCGGACGGCAGGGCCCGCCACCGGAACATCCTTCCCTCGCCGCGGATTGGAAGCAGCCGAACTCTGACCCCCACAAGGCAACCATGCCGCTTCTCGACCTCAACGTGGTCAGTACACGATCCGCTCTGCCCGCCGACGTCCGCGCTTTGCTGCGCGAGGCCGCCAGACGCATCCGTTACTTCCGACGCGAGCATCGCGTCCCCGGGTTTGTCCCGAGCGATTACCAGAGTGTGTACCACGCCCTGCGGGCACTTACGACGGGAGACCTGATCCCCGGCGACCAATTCTGCGAGTGGGGCAGCGGCTTCGGGGTCGTGACCTGTCTGGCAGCTATGCTGGGGTTCGACGCCCGGGGCATCGAGATTGAGATGGAGTTAGCGGATGCCGCACAGGAACTGGCGGATGACTTTGGCCTGTCTGCAGAGTTCGTGCGCGGCAGCTTCATCCCCCGCGAGGGCCGAGCCGAAGCAGCTGCCGCCGGCAGTTTTGCCTGGCTGACGACCGACGAGAGCAGCGCCTATCAGCAACTGGGACTGGGCCCCGACGAGTTCGACCTGGTTTTCGCTTACCCCTGGCCCGACGAGGAAAGAGTCACGGAGAACTGGTTTGAACACTCTGCGGCCGAGGGAGCGATGCTGCTGACCTATCATGGAATCGAAAACCTCCGCTTCCGGCGAAAACTTGGCTTCTGCTTATCCCGGTAGCGCCCAAAGAGCTTCGCAAGGCAAAAACTGCGGCTGCGCCGAAGGTGAGGAATGCCCGCGAAAACGGCGCCGCGGACCAGTAGCTCGCCGACCTGCTCGCCAGGAAGAAGGGCTTCCATTTCCTGCAAAATCATAAACGAAGCGATGCCCGAGCCGGCGCAGGCCGAGGCATCAGTTGTGGAAGGAACACCTTCGTTTATCAGCAGCGAGGAAGTGTGCCTCTTTGCGGGCACGGTCCTGGATGTCAATCCCTTCACGATGGTTCATCGGCGCCGGCGTCGGCGAAAACGTCGTGATGGAGGGCGCGGACTGCCCGCGCCCAAGGGTTCCTTGCTCGACCGGCGAGCGTTTCCGCCCTCCCGTGAAGTGTAGGGCTCCTCCTGTGGAGACTTCGAGGCTCGTCCGCCGCCAGACCGGTGGTCGGTCTTGCCCGCCCGCTCGGTCCGGGTGGTGGAGTAATCGAAGTCCGGCAGCAGCACCCGCGGCAGTCGTTGCCCGATCTGGCGCTCGATCCGCGCCAGCGACTTCTCCTCGGCGGGCGCCACGAGCACAAATGCGTCGCCTTCCGCTTCCATCCGGGCCGTGCGGCCGATGCGGTGGATGTAGTCATCCGGCACAGCCGGCACATCGAAACTGATGACATGCGTGATGTGGTTGACATCCAGGCCCCGGGCGGCGATGTTCGTAGCCACCAGGACTTGGAAATCTCCCCGTCGGAACCCGTCCATGGCCCGGCTGCGCTGTGGCTGCGTGAGGTTGCTGTGCAGCTCGCCGACGGCGAAACCGTCGCTGGCGATCGATCGCATCAGACGCCGGGCCGACTGCTTGGTCCGCGTAAAGACGAGGACCGAAGGCATCTCCGTATGCCGCAGCAGGTACCGTAGAAGTGTCGTCTTGAGCTGCTCCGGCACGGGATAGGCCGCTTGCGTGATGCCCACGGCCGGGGCGCTGCGCTGGCCGATCTGGACCATGAGAGGGTTACAAAGGATTTCCCGCGCTAGCCGGACAATCACGGGAGGCATGGTGGCGGAGAACAACAGGGTCTGGCGCCGAGCGGGCAGGCGGGTGATGATCCGGCGAAGGTCCGGCAAGAAGCCCATGTCCAGCATGCGATCGGCTTCATCCAGGACGAGCATGTGCAGGTGGTCGAAGCGTGCCTGGTTCTGCCGCATATGGTCCAGCAGCCGGCCCGGCGTGGCGATCAGCACCTCGACGCCGGCCCGCAGCGCCTTTTCCTGAGGCCCCATGGCCGTACCGCCCACGAGGAGACCGGCTCTCACCGGAGTGTGGTAAGCGAGCCCCAAGAGCACATCGTCGATTTGCTGCGCCAGTTCGCGCGTGGGCGTAATGATCAGCGCCTCCGTCAAACCTCGGGGTAGACCAAGAAGCAGGTGAAGGATCGGCAGCAGAAAGGCCGCGGTCTTGCCGGTTCCTGTCTGCGCGGTGGCGATGAGGTCGCGCCCAGCCAGGATAGCCGGAATCGCTTCCGCTTGCACCGGAGTGGGCTGGGCGTAACGCATTTCGCGGCAAGCCTGTACCAGCAACGGATGCAAACCCAAGGTCTTGAACGGCATCGAAAGCTCCCAGGGGAAAGAGATAAAAATCCCGGCAGTCTTTGTCGACGCAGACGGAAACCGTTTTGATCTCAATGATCACGGCCTGATACCTGGCCACGGTCGACGAGACGCAGAGGAAAAGCACGGGGCAGGCATCTGCCTGCCCCGTGGGAGTCGTGAAGTTGCAGGGGTAGGATTTGAACCTACGACCTCAAGGTTATGAGCCTTGCGAGCTACCGGGCTGCTCCACCCCGCGATCTATGTAGGTGTGTTGTAACGGAAGCCCGTTCCTCCCGCCAGGGCAGTTTCCCCCCGGTCCCACGTAGTCGAGCAGTGCCGCCAGGCCGGGGCTCAGGAGCACCTGCTGAAGCCGGTCTACCCCGAGGACCTACTCCGCCTGCTTCAGCGTCATCACTGCGGCCCGGCGGCCTGACCGGCGGCACCGCGTTTGCCGCCATGACCTACCAAGGGCCGCCTCACGACGCGGGGCGGCCGAGGTCCCGCCGGCCGGACGCGTCGGCCGTCTGTCCAAGGGGCCGTCCAGCCCACCTCGAGTGGGCAAGGGGTAGCCGCCGTGTCCGACGACTTGGAGCTGGCGGTCAGGCACTTTTGTGAAGAGCTGAAGCGAGAGCGGTACA
>DATGIQ010000130.1:0-5765 GCA_035295665.1 Gemmataceae bacterium
GAGAGGACCGAGAGCATGACGAAAGAAAACACGAGCCAGGTACGCATCAGCGATCGCCCTCATCTTCTTGATAAACCCACTGGCCATCGATCATCACGGCCAGCACACGGGTAGACAGCTCAAACGGCGCGCCGCTCAGCACCACGAGGTCGGCGTCCTTGCCGACGGCGAGCGTGCCCAGATGTTTGTCGATGGACAGAAACTTGGCCGGCGCCGCGGTCAAAGCCGCCAGAGCATCGTCCGCGCCCAGCCCACAGCGAACGGCATACTGCACGGCCAGGGGCAGCGTTTTGACACCCGTCGTCGCCTTCGATTGGAATCCGAACGGTACCCCGCGATTGGCCAGCACCTGGGCGAGGTTGATCGGCTCCCGGTCGACGGTACGGACCAGCTGCGGCCCGATGGCGACGGCGAGCTGTTTCTCGGCCATCAGGTCGGCCAGGCGAAAGGCGTCATCGGCTCCGAGCAGGATCATGCGAAGCTTGAACTCATCATGAAAAATCTGGATGGCGAGTTGGATCGCATCGGCCCGGTGGGCGTCCACGAGCGCCGGGATCTTCCCTGCGAACAGCTGCCGATACGGCTCCAAGGCTTCGTTCAGGCGGGGCTTGTCCGGCGACTTCGGTTCGGTGGGCGCAGCCGGGCCGTCCTCTTTCTTGGAAGCAGCATCGCTCTTCTTTTCGCCGCTCTTGGCGGCCGTTTTCGCCTTGGCCGCATCGTATTCCTTTTTCTTCTTGTCGTAGTCGACTCGGGCGGCTTCGTAGCGCGTCCAATCGTCGGCGTAGCTCTTTCCCCTTTCCAGGGTCGAACGGAGCGAGGCCGCCTGTGAGGTCAGGTTGCCGGTAAGGCCGAAGCGGATCCCGATCGGGTCGGCCACCACGCGCGGCCGATCGCCCAGCTTGAGCGCGACCACGGGCGTGGCCCCGGAGCTGGTCGATGCCAAGAGCACCGTGGTGACGCCGCCTTGCCGGGCCACCGCCACGGCAGGATCTCCCGAAACGAGCCGGTCGCCCAGCTTGGTGTCCAGCGCCACCGACGTGGTGAGCGGTCCACCGAGGCCCAGTCCGGTAGCCAGGTCGAGAAACCCCGGAACAATGACAGCCCGGTCAAACTGGCGGACGCTGGCATCCGCCGCCGCGGAAATGCCGCTCCCCAGGCCACGAATGGTCGTGCCTTCCACGAGCACGGCCCCGTTAGTGATGACGTTGCCGCTCCCGGTGTAGATCTTGGCGGCGCGAATCACTGTTGCCTTGTGCGTCCCCTTGGCGGCATAGACCGGCTGGCCATTCACATAGACGGCTTGCACACGGGTATGGGCGGCAAATGGATCGCCGTTGAGGACCACAAAATCGGCATCCTTCCCCACGGCCAACGCTCCAACGCGATCGGCGACACCGAGGATTTCCGCCGGGGAAACGGTCAACATCCGCAGCACATCGGCGTCGTGGAGTTGACCGGTCGTGAGCAATCCACCCAGGAACAACGTCTCTTCCAGGTCGGCATCGGACACAGGCCGAAGGGCGAGCTTGATCCCGGCCTTGAGCAAATCGTGAGCGTTTTCCCAGACCGTGCGGCGTTTGGGAGCATCCTTGTCAGGGACCGGCAAGTCCGCGACGACGCCCGGCCGGACTTCCGCATTCAGGATCACCCCTTCTACCCAGGGATGCCAGCTCGCAAATTGATCTCGGAACACTTCCAAACCGGCCGGATCGACCAGGACGATGCGCAAGTCGAATTCGCGGGCCAGGGCCAGGGCGGCACGGATATCGGCGGCGCTGGGAGCGGTAATGCGAATCGGTTTTCGTTCGCGGAGTTGATCGGCGATGGCGGCCAGGACCAGGTCCTTGGCGGAGCCTCGCGGAGCGCTGGGGTCGTATTCCTTGGCCGCCCGTAGTGTGGCCCGCAACCCAGCCACGGCGCTGGCGAGGCTGGCAGCGAGCTGGTGCCGCGTCGGTTCCAGCGGCCGATCGACCGACACTGCACCGACCGGCGGCTCGTAGATGCGGGGCGGATTCTTGAAGGCATCGCCCAGAACAATGCGCAGGCTTTCCCGTTCGCGGAGGGTGCGAGCCCCAGGATCGTCACCGGCCAGCTTGACCACCGCCCCCTGCCCCGGCATCAACCGCCGGCTGCCCGGGGCGACCTGCACCGTGGTGACGCCGCCGGAGAGCGGGCGGCGGTAATCGGCATAGAAATCGAAGCCATCGATCGCGCGGAACTCCGGCGTCAATGCCAGGTCATCATCGCGGCCTCCCTCGGCCAGCGTGGTTTCTGCAATGACGAGGCCGGGAATCACGATGGCCGATCCGAGGTCATGAATTTCCGCATCCTCCGGCACCGTCACCCGGTCCCGTGGCCCGACCGCTTCCAGCTTACCGTTGCGCACGATCAGCAGGCCATTGGCGATGGCCGGGCCGTCTCCGGTCCAGATGCGAGCCGCCTTGTAGACCTGTGGCGGACTGTCCGCAAGGCAAACGGCAAAAGGTAAAAGGCAAAAGGGAAGAGCGAGTGCTTGGCGAAACATACGTTTTCCGTTTTCCTTTTCCGTTTACTTGGTCGAGAGGAGGTGCTGGAGTTTGCGGTCCTTGTCGCGCTCGTAAACCACCTTGCCCCGGACAAGCGTGGTTTGGACCCAGGTGGTGATCTTCAAGGGATCGCCGGTGAGAATCACCAGGTCGGCATCCTTGCCCGGCTCAATCGAGCCCGCCAGGGTCTCCACGCCCAGAAGCTTGGCCGGCCGGAGGGTAATGGCCTCCAGCGCCTCCGCGATTGGCAGGCCGTACTTCACCGCCGTGGCTGCCTGGTACCACAAATAGTTCGTGCCCAGCGTAGCCGGCAGCTCCGCGACAGCCCGGTACGAACTGCCTCCCACGGCACCTGTTACCTCAAAAGTCATCGGCACACCGGCCTCGCGGTAAATTCTGGGCAGGACAATCTTCCGATCCTCGCCGGTGCGCGGATCGGTTTCCCAAAACACGAGCGTTGGGTCGAGGACCGCCGGCAGCTTGCTCGCTGCCACTTGCTTGGCCGCCTTGTAACAGTTGTGGCCGAGGACCAGGATCGTTTTGAGGTTATACTCGCGGGTCAGTTTGAGCGCCTGCGGCACATCCATGGCAGCTTCGCAGTAGATGAACGCCGGCATTTCTCCCTTGAGCAAACGGACCAGGGCTTCGCGCCGGATCGGCACATCGGCCTGGCTTTCTCCCTGTCCTTCCGTGGCATCTCCGGACGGCGGCTCCGGTTGAGTGGGGTCTGTGTCCGGCACCAGGTTCGCTTCTGCCTCGGGCATCTCGGACTCGTCGGCGGCCACCTTCGGCTTGCTGTAGTCGTCATGGATGGCGTCGCGGGCGGTCTCCAGCTCTTTCCGTAGTGCTGCCAGGTGGCTCATCCGGCTCCGGCCGGTGCTTGGACGCAGCGAAATCTTGATGCCGGCCTCGCGCTTGACGATCATCTGTTCGACATAGGTGCCGCCGGTCTTGATGACGGCCGCCTTGCCGCCGATCATCGTGTCTTCGCCTGGCACGATTGCCACCGTGGTCACGCCGTTCCGCCGGCAGTCGTCGAAGTAATCATGGCCGGGATCGATGGCATCGATGACCGACAAAAACGGTACGTTGTTGTTGCGTTCGTTGGCTTGATCCATGCCGCGTGAGCTGTGGGCCTCGATGAAGCCGGGCATCACCACCCGGCCGGAGGCATCGATCACGCGGTAATCACTCGGAATCGCCAAATCCTTACCGACCGCCTGGATCTTGCCATCGCGGATGAGGATGACGCCGCCGTCGATCACCGCCCCCGTAACGGGGAGAATCTTGCCCCCCTTGATGGCCAGCTGCTCCTGGGCCGGCACCGCGTTGGCCACGGCCAGAAAGACCGCCAGCGTGAGGATCCCGAGCTGCCGTGAACGAGGAGAAATGCGTGCCATGCGTCAATTACCCTTCTCGTAGATGGTGCCGTCCACAAGGACCCATTGGATCGCGGTTGTCAGCTCCAGCGGATCGCCATCCAGGGCGAGCAGATCGGCGTCGCGTCCCTCCTGGAGTGTGCCAATCCTACTTTCCAGGCCAAGCAATCGAGCGGGCGTGCGCGTGATTGCTTCCAAAGCGACCTCCGCCGGCAATCCGTAGCGGATGGCGAAGCGGGCCTGGTCGAGCAGATGGCCGCCGGAAAGAGCGAAGGTCACGCCGGCCTTGTGCAGCAGACCGGGCTGATTCCATACGATCTCACTCCCCTCTGCCCCCAGCATGGCGGAACTGGTGGTAAGCGGGCTGAGGATGACCGGCGCCTTCGCGGCCGCCAGCTCGGTACGGACCTTGTAGGCCTCGTGGCCGCCGATCACGGTTGGCTCAAAGTGGAATTCGTTCGCCACACGTAACAGGCTCAGCAGGTCGTTGTCCGTCCGGCTCACGGCATAAATCCGCCTTCGGCCGGCGAGCGCCTCATGCACGGCCGCCAGGCCGGGGGACTGCGACCGGGCTGCCTTGTCAAACGTGCTCCGCAGCAACCAGACAACACCCATGCGGTTGGTCGGCTGGCGGACATAAATGGAGTCCGGCCGCCCCCGGGATGTATTGCCGGTCGCCGGATCGGACGCCATTGTAATAACTAACCCCGTTTCCTTTTGCAGGACCCGTTGCGGCCCGGCAGTCTTGACCGCACAGGAAAGGCCGGCAAAAACGGCTTCGGTGCCGGGAGCAAGGCCGAGCGTGGTCGTTCCTTCCGCCAACGCTTCCCGAAAAGCCCGCGCATGCCAATCCACCGCGGTCAATACGCGGTATTCCGGAGTGATCTCCTTGGTCATCTCAGCCTGGCTGTGGGCGATCCCGGCACTGCTGTAGGCGTCGACCAGTCCCGGCATCAGCACGCCGGAACCGAGGTCGAGGACCTTGGCGCCGGCCGGTGTCCTGAGCTTCGCGCCAACCTGCGCGATTTTGCCGTTGGAGACCAGGACCGCTCCGGGCATCAACGGCGGACCGGTCATGGTGTAGACCTTGGCGGCAGTGATGAGCAGTTCCTCGGCCCAAGCCGGCGCCGCCAAGAGGAAACAGAAAAGACACGAACAGATTCGGAGCAGCGTTTTCATATCCTAGTTCACCTTTGGCCGCTCAACGAGGCGGTGCCGCGTATTCGACCTTGCCCTCGGTAATCACCCGAAGCGGCCGGCTGCGTAGATCCAGTGGCGATCCGTCCCAGAGGACCAGATCGGCAGGAGCCCCGACCGTGAGCCGGCCGAGGTTTTCGGGCAGCCCGGTCATGTGCACAGCGGTGGTCGTCAAGCCGTGCCATGCTGCCGTGCGGGGCATCCCGGCGTTCATGGCCAGGGCGGCCGTGATGCGCAGCTCCTGGGCCGACCCGGAGCCGAACGCCACCGGCACGCCGGCCGCGGCCGCCTCCGCCAGCTCCAGCAAGGGACGATCATAGTCCGCCAACTCCACCGGGCGGGCCACCAAGCCTACACTCAGGCGCTGGATGTCGCCCAGGAAGGGTTTGATCTCTTCCGGCCCGACCAGCACACTCCGCAATTGATACCGCGCAATCAGTTGCAGCGCCGCATCGATCTCAGGCCGGGTGTGCGCCTCGAAGAAGGCAACCTGCTTCCGCTCCCGCACCGCGGCCATTTGCCGGCGCCGCTCGCTTTGAATTTGCTGGCGAACCCGCGACGGCAGGTATAATTCAGTCCCTGGCCCCTTGCCGCTGAGTACCTGGTCGATCAGCTCCACCTGGCCCGCGAGGCTTCCCGGATAACGGTCCGGCCCACGTGCGAA
>DATGIQ010000131.1:0-15556 GCA_035295665.1 Gemmataceae bacterium
TACTCGAAAGAAATGCGTCGCTGGTTGGCGTCAATGATGCGTAGACGTGGATTACGGGATGTCGAAGGCCAAGATCTGGATGATTTGGTCCAACTCTGCTGGCACAAGTATTTCGCTGCGCTCGTCGGTCCGTGTCAGCGACAGGGCATCGAAACAAGCACTCGTTATCGGTATCAAATCGTTAGGAACGTGTTTTTTGACCAGGTTCGCCGAGGACAGGTCCGTCAAGCAGTGCGGCGCTCGCAATGGGTTCGCTTGCGCGACGTGGCGCCTGACGTTATCGTTTATTACCAGTCAACAGATGAGAAGGGGGTGGTCGGCAAGGCAATTCGGGATCACCGCTCTGTGGATCCGATGGAGGCAGCGGAGAGGAGAGAGCAAATCGGCGTCCTGCGTACCTGGATCAATCGGTTGGAGTCGATGGGCCGGCAT
Source organism: Gemmataceae bacterium (assembly GCA_035295665.1). Taxonomy (GTDB): domain Bacteria; phylum Planctomycetota; class Planctomycetia; order Gemmatales; family Gemmataceae; genus DATGIQ01. Next base: position 433 of record DATGIQ010000131.1, read on the forward strand.
GTACTGGCGGCTGTGCTTGCGGCCCTGGTCGAGAGTTGGGGAGATAAAGAGGCCGCTAGCCGAAAGCTTAGCATGAGTATGTCAACACTGAACAGAAACCTCAGTCGAATGCGAAACCTTCTTGAAGAGGCAGGCGGTCTCTCGGCAGCACAGATCAGAAACTGGCCGATACCAGTTGCAAAGGAAGGCGCCGTTTCAAGCGGCAACAGGTTCGGTGCCTTTCAAATCTCAGCAGACGATGACGGCGCCGGCGGACTGCATAAACGAGAATTTGACATCCTTGATTACAATGTTCCGAGCGAAGCTGTCGATCAGTACGGTGATTCATACTGCCTCGGGCTCGCCTGAGTTGAGAATAACTCTTCTGATCCGCGAGGACAGTGCTCTTTCGGCGGCCGTCGAGCAGGAGATGCCAGTTCTGACTGGTTCCCGGAATCGCTGGCGCAGCGTGATGGCGGCGCCTGGCAGGCAACGGGCTCTGACCGCCAGGCGCTGCCGGCGCTGTATTTTCCCCGACGCCAGCTGGCGCATCGTGGACGGATCAAGGTGAGCCTGATTCCTGAGTCGATGGCCCGAAACAACGCGGACGCGACCTTTCGGCGTACGGGCTGATCTTGCATAATGGAGTTTTGTGCCGTGACCTTTGTTGGGGAGTTCCCTTGTTCGATGATTGGATTGACACTCTGCTCGGCGGAGCCTTGGAGGTTAAGGTGCCAGAGCTTAGTTTGGTGCGAGGTGAAGCTGCCAGATTCGCAGGGAGCGGCCGGCTTGCATGGCAAGCAGGCTCGCCAATCCGGGTCCAGGCCGAAACAGACGGCGCAGAGATACTGCACCGAGAATTTGGTCACGGCTCGGCTACGTTTGGACAGCTGATACCCCATGCGACCTACATTTCCGCAGGCGGCCGGAGTCAAAATGGTTGGGAACTTTCCACGAATCCTGTTCCGCTCGATGGTTACCATATCGGGAGAGGATCACCGCAGGTTGTCTGGGATTTCACCACTCACGGCTTGCGGCTTAGCAAATCGGCCACCGGCGCGGAAGGGCGGTTGCTCCGGGCTCTCCTCGGACCGCCGCCGACACAATGGATCAAAATGACGGAAACCGAGGTTCGCAATGAGTACTTCGGAACCCGGTCGTCGCGGCGCGATTGGCTGCTGACGAAAACCACGTTGGGACCACTCGCAGCCCGCGCTCGATCCGATCAGTGGTTCGAGGTTCGCCTTATGCATGAGGGAACTCAACTGAGTGTTGGCACGGCTGAGATTTTGACCGCCGTTTCTAGGGCGTTCGGGTTTGTGCTTGGCCATCGAGTGTTCGTGCTAGGGTACGAGGGAATTTTTCAGGATCACCAGACACGGTGTCTGGAAGTGCCGAATCAAGAGCCTACACGAAATTCCTTGCTGGCGCCGTTGGGAACCGGTTGTGCTTACCTAGGCGGCGTCGAGTGCGTGCTTGGAAGAGCAATCGACTTTTTCCTTACGGATCAGGGCGAACGGGTCGCACAGCACCTTTATCTGTGCTGGGATACCGCTGATAACGCACTGCCAACCCGGCTTGCCGTCGCCAGCATTTGTGTCGAGGGCCTGCTAAGGATCGCTTCTCAAAGTCCTAACAGGGGTGACCCCGGATATACTCAGGCAGACCGAGGCGCGTTTGAAAGATGGTTGGAAAGAAACCCCGACGGCCTCACGGCGCGTTTTATCGCCCGACTTCGCGGCTTTTTCGGGATGCTTGGACAGAAGAGACCAGTGGATGTTCTTCGCGATTGGCAAACGCGTGGTTTGCTTTCGGTGACCGAGGAAGACATTGAGGCGTGGGAAAACACGCGTAACCCATCAGCCCACGCCGAACTGATCGGCCCGGCGGCGGATAGAACTGCCTTGCAAACCCGTGTGTCTCGCTTCTATCGAGTCATGAATCTGATGAATCGAATCGTCCTTCAGCTCATGGGCTATCGAGGCGTTTATGTGGACTACAGCCAGCGTTGGCGAGAAATCGAATTCCCGGCAGCGCCAGATGGGACGCTGTAGATGCGAAGGCTATGCGTTACGGAGCAATCCTTGGTCAGCTGTAGCTTTGCGAAGATCTTCGAAAAGCTTTCGTGCCAAGTCGTGCTTTCCGTGATCGTCGGCTGTGTCGGGTTGCCAAGAATAGCCGTCGTACCATTCGTAGTGAATCGTTGTGCCGTCAAGTCTGTAACGGTAACGGCGTCCGCTGTTGTCAACGAATTCGAAGTTGTCGTGCACGATGGTCGCCTTTGAGAGTTTTATCTGGATTGCCGGCGCAAGATTTCATGCTACAGCATCGTCACCGGCACGGCAACGCGACGGACGAAACGATGGCGGCGAGCTGATACGACGCTGAAAGCAACAGCAATCGTCTTTGCGCAGTGGTCTTTTCCAAATCATTCTTTCTGAGACAATTCTCGAGACATTTATGGTCTTGAGGAGTCCTGGCGATGATGGCAGATGGGAATGCTGATCAAGGTTTACTGCACCGCTTGGTTGGGAGCGGGGGAGTGGTCGTGGGCAGTTCTGCGGATGTCCGGGTTATTCGGGCGAGGCCGTCCATTCTTTTGCAGGCCGTGGTTGAGTTGGGAGAAAGGACCAAGGAAGGGCACCTCATTGAGGCTGTCGCGCCTGCTTGGTTTGAGATAGCCAAGATGATTGAAAAGGACCCTTCCGCGATGTACCAGATTGCGGATCGGAAGTGGGAGGAGCTGATCGCAGCATGGTACAAGGCATACGGCTTCGATGAGGTGATACTAACGCCCCGAAGCGGCGACCTCGGGCGGGACGTGATCGCAATCAAACGCGGCATCCTATCCGTGCGTATCATCGACCAAGTGAAGGCGTTCTCGCCCGGCCGGCTCGTCTCGGCAAATGACGTTCGGGCGCTTCTAGGCGTACTAGGCAGCGATCGTGCGGCAAGCAAGGGGTTGGTGACCACAACATCCGATTTTGCGGCCAAGATCACCGAAGATGAGCTCATCGCTCCTTATTTACCTACTAGGCTTGAGCTAGTGAACGGTGCCGGCTTGGTCACGCGGCTGGCCGATGTAGCCAAGAAACAGTGAAATTACTGCTGTCAGGGTCATGGAAAGAGGATTTAGTTCAGCTACCAGAATGAGCCGGGCGGCTGTTCCGTCCACCATTCCTCCCAGTGCGATTGACAAGGAGAGAATTCTTCGGGCATAGGCAGCACCTCGCTGCGCTCGGACGGCGGCGCGGGGTTTCAGCCCCCGGCGGAAACCCCATGCGGCGGCCGTCTATGCCGAAGAAAATTAAGGCTGTTAACGCTGGTGGGCGCCGGCTCTCTTGCGCTCTTCGCGGTCGGCGTGGCCGCTGCGCTCGGCAGCCTTAGCGGCGGCCAGTTCGTTCATGATCCAATCGTCGGCTTTATCCAGGAGCTTGGTCAAGCGAAGCAGGTCATCCCCGCTGTAGCTGTTGGTCTCGACCCATTGGTCCCCCTGCTTGTAGCTGCGGCTGGGAACGCAGCTATACCAGGGGCCGTTTTCACCATCGTTTTTCCAGATGGTCACGGTCAGGGCGCCGCTGCGGAGCTTGTGCGCGGGCTTTGGTTTTTCGGGCATGGCGTGGTTCCTCCTGCGGTGAAGGTTGAAGATTGTGGAAGTGCAACCTTCCGAGCTTATAGCGCGGAGACCAGCGTCTGTCGAGAAGATAAGGACAATCACTGCTAAAACATTTACATATTAAGCCTCGTTGTTGTTGGCGCCGCTTGGCTGTGGAAAACACCAGCCAGTTTTCCACAGCCAAGCGACGCACAGCTACAGGTTTTTATGTATACAGGTAGAAGAATAAAGGATGGGGGTACCATTTATGCGTGGTGGGGGTACCGTTTATGCGTGGATAACGTGGGAACCGATTGGATTGTCGCGAAGCGCGTGGGGGTACCGTTTATGCGTGGACAAATTGAGTTATATCAGTGGTTTTCCACAGGTCGTTTGGTGACGGCACGACGCGGCGCCACGGCTGGTCTTCCGGGGTAAAGTATCAACCCGCCGTCGGCAAACTCGATCTTCAGATGAGGGGAGACGGCCCGCACGCGACGAAGGGTTGCTTTGACTTTCTTGCGGAAGTTATCCAGATCGCTGTAATCCGAACCCATCTGCTGCATCAAGGATCGCCACGGGATGAACTGCGCTGAGGCGTTGTTCCGCAGCGTAAAGGAGCGGTACGTAGTCCAGGCATAGAGGTCGAGGGCAAGCGGTGAGCGTTTCAACGCATGGAGAGCGCGCATATCGACCGGAACGGGCGAGCTGCAAATGGCGTTGAAAAATGTCTCTCCCAGCTCGATCCAACTTTTCCAAAGCGTAGTTTGATGAGGCTGCTTGGGGCTCCACCACAATTCACCGCGCGGGGCGACATTCATGTCCATCCACGCCGTGCCGTGCTCGGTGTCGGTGGATTGGTTCACGTCGAAGCTGATCTTGGCGCGAAAGAGCCGATTCATCTGCTCGCGCAGGCGCGGTATGGTGCCCCACCTGCCCCCGGTCGGAATCAGGCGAAGCTCGCGCATGAAGGCCGAAAGACTATTCCCAAGCTCAAGGCGCCGTTGCTTGGTCTGCACGGCTTCGGTCGTGATCCAGAACAACAGCAAGCGAGGTATGGTTCCGTAAGGAATGCCGACACAACGAGCTTTGCCGGTGTTCGGGTCCAGCTCCCAATCCGGTTTGATCGAAAGCGTGAGCCGGCCATTCGTGCGGCCCCAAAGCGGTACGTCTCCGGGGTCGCTGTGCGGGAGGGTCGCCTGCACCAGGGCCCGCGCCATAAAAGCAATTTCTGTGGCCGCCGGGTCTCCTTGAATCGCGGTAGCAGCATCCAGAATACGTCTTACGCCAGGCGTCAGCGAAACCTGCGCGGGCACATCCTTCGTCGTGGTCATTGGCTCAATTTTCGCTGGTGCATGGCCGGCCCAGTGTGCCCGCCCGCGCATGGTTTGGCAAGCAGAACCGCTGACGGCGATGAGTGATAGCCGGGTCGGCGCGTCAGGCAACGGGCGGCTTGCCGTGTTTACGGAACAGGTCGTTGAGCGCTTCCCGCAAGAGCTGCTGGAGGTTGGTGTCCCTATCCAGGGCCATTTGTCTGAGTTGCTTGGATACCAAGGGCGCGAAATGGCCTGCAACGGTCTTGGTCCCCTCGCGGCTGGGCTGCGCTGGCGCCTTGGGTAGGGGTTCCCGAGCCGGCACTACGGGCTTCATGGCGGCCGGGCGGTCGGCAACCTGCTCCAGGGCCTCGCTCAGCGTTAGTCCTTTGCTTTTGGTCATTCACACCTCCACTTGTTGGTTTACTTACAATCCCACGTGTCCACGAATCCACTTGTAAAGGGCTGCGACCTCTTGAGCCGCCTTACCTTCCGGCTCGTACTCTTGAGCAACGAGCCCATCGGTCAGCGACCGCACATAGGCTGACCGCTGGCCGAGTAATACCGGACAGAGCACTACGCGGCGAACCGCATCCCGGGCCTGCTCCGACGCTACATTCTCCTCAGCTTGGTGCACCAGCGGTCCACGCACGGGCACCGCGTTCAGCATGACCACGGCCGGTTTGCCGGCCTGGCGAGCCAGGTCTAGCGTCAGTCGAATGGCCTGTAAATCGAAGAAGGACGGACGGCACGGGATTAGAAGCACGTCGGCGGCTTGGGCCATGACGGCAAACGCTTCCTCCTCCGTGTGTGGCGCCGTGTCGAGGATAGCCAGATCCGCTCCGGCCTCCCGCGCCGCGGCCAGCAGCTCGGTCAGGCGGCGATACGACGCGGCCACAACGGCTGGTCCGTCCGTGCCTTGAGTCTTCTTGCGAAGCTCCCCCCACACCGAGGCACTGCCCTGCGGGTCGAGATCGAATACGGCTGCGCGCCGCCGGTGTCGCTCGGCGGCCACGGCAAGGTGCAGAGCGGCCGTGGTCTTGCCAGCCCCGCCTTTCTGCGAACAGACCGCGATGGTTTTCATGTGGACATGTGCACTGCTACCTATGTGAGCGTGTCCGATGTGTAACAGTGCCACTTGTGGAAGACAAGCATTAACTGCCTGCCGAAGATCTAACACGTCGAAGCGTGCGATGGCAATATCTCGCACGCTTCGACGTGTAAACGTGTGCGATATCCATCATGGCTACTTGTGGACTCGGCAACTCGTATGATGCCTACACCTGCTACATGTGGACATGTGCAGCGGTATGATTCTGTACGTGTGGTCCACAAGTCTGGTGCGACGCAGCGTACTACATGTACACACGTAATCGAAGGCACAAGTACACGTCTTGCCCTGTGGAATGTATTAGCTGCCCACGAGTGTGAATTACTACTTGGTCAGTTGTCCAACTTACAACCTGTGATAGTGTGGATAAGCAGCTCGATGACGTGCGGCGGTTGCCGAGTAGTCAGTCGGCGAACTTGCGCGGCGCAATTCTTGCTTTGCGGTGCACCGCAGAGACGTCTGAATCCTTATCTCGATTTGTCCGCACGGGAGCCGGTGCGTAAAATGCGACATCCTTGACCTGGGATGCAGCATGATCCGCAAGCACTGGCATTACGACGCGGCGGCAACGAAAACGTACTTCAAGCTCTCGGACTACCATGCACCGGTTACCGGGGAATGGTGGGGCAGGGATGCGGAGCGGCTGGGGTTGGCGGGCCAGGCCAATAAGGACGATTTCGACAAGCTCTGCGACAACATCAATCCGCTCACCGGCGAGAGCCTGACCAAGTTCACCCGCGACGGCCGGCGCGTCGCCTTGGAGCTGAATTTCAACGCGGTGAAGGACGCGGGCATCGCCGAGGCGCTGGCCGGCAGGGAGAATCGGGGCGATCCGATGGTCTTGTCGTGCCACAAGCAGGCGGTCAAGAAAGCGTTGGAGTTTCTGGAACCGCACATGCAGACCTGCCTGCGCGAGGGGGACAAGAACGACAGCATGGAGAACCGCACGACCGGCGGGATGATCGCGTTCTTGCAGACGCATAAGGAAACCAGAGTGAACGACGATGATTTCACGCCGGACATGTCCCTGCATGATCATGTCCTGATTTTCAATGCCACGATGGATGAGAAGGCGCGGAGTGGCCGCGGTGCTTGGAAAGCCATCGAGGCGGGAGAGATCGTCAAGAAACTGCCGCTGGCGGAGGCCATTTATCACAACGAGATGGCGCGGCTGCTGCAGACGGTCGGTGGTTACGGCATCAGGCGGGAAGGCAAGGCCTACGGCATCGTGGGGATCTCCAAGGAGCTTAGGGAACGGTTCAGCCGGCGGACAACGAAAATCAAGCGGCGCCAGAAAGAGCTGGAGGAACAATACGGCGTGGAATTGACCGCCGAGGCAGCTTCGAAGCTCGGCGCGACCACTCGGCTTGGCAAGACAAAGATGGTCGAAGGCGAGCTGCATGACTACTGGTTGGGCAAGCTGAGTCTCAAAGAGAAGGTCGAGTTGCAGCGGCTGAAAGGCCGTCCGTCGCATGTCTGCGATGCCGCCACGGCGGTAGGGTTCGCTATCGAGCATGAATTCCACAGGCAGAGCGTGGTACGCGAAGAAAAGCTCCTGGAGACGGCGATTCGGCGAGGGATCGGGCTGCTGACGCCGGCCGAGATCCAGGCGGAAGCCATTCGCCAGGGCGTGCTGTTCATGGATGGCGAAGCGACCACCGAGACAATGCGGCGGCAGGAGCGCGAAATTTGCGATGTTACCCGCCGCGGACGAGGGAAATGCCGGCCGGTGGTGGCGGATCGTGTTGCCGACGTGCGCCAGCTGATGGCGGCGTCAGGCGAACGGCAAGCGGCTATTCGCTTGACGGACGAACAGGAATCCTGCCTTCGCGCACTCGCGGGCAGCCGTGGCGTGATTAACGTCGTGGACGCAGGCCAAGGCACCGGGAAGACGACGATGCTGGAGCATTACGGAAAGATTCTGGCGGGTGCCAAGGTAGGCGCGACCTGGCTCGGCACGACGCACACCGCTGTCGATGAATTGAAAGCGCGCGGTCTGCGCGCCATGACGGTGGCCCATTTCCTTCAATCGACGGCGGCACAGCGCGTCGCCGTTGGGACCAGAATCATCGTCGATGAATCATCGATGCTCGCGCACCGGGATGCGTATGAGCTGTTTATGTATGCGAAACAGCGGGGATGCCGAATCGATCTGGTCGGAGACAGCAAGCAATACAAGACGCCTTCCGCAGGAAATCCGATGGCGCTGGTGGTTCGTTTCGGGGGCGTCACGCCGATTACCATGACCAAGACGATGAGGCAGACGGGGAAGCTCAAAGAAGCAATGGAAGCGATCCGAGACGGCAATGTGCTGAAGGGGCACGATATCCTGAATGGGCTTGGCTTCGTGCACGAGATGCCTCTCGACCAGCTGGCGCAGAAAGCTGCCGATCTGTACCTGCGATGGTCAGCCCAGGGGAAAGACGTGCCGGTGATTTCGCCGACGTGGGCGCAGGCGGAAGAAATCGCAGGGAAGATAAGGAGCGGGTTACGAGCACGGGGCGATCTGGAAGGGAGAGATCGGATCGTCCGGCGGCTGATAAACCTCAATTGGTCGCCGGCGCAGATTAAGGATGCCAGGACAAGCGGAGCCGAAGAAGGCGTGACGTTGCTGCGCTATGGCGCCTATCGGGAGGACACGCAGGCGCTGGCCGTGGGCGACCAGGTGAAAACCACGATGGGCGGCCGGACCAAAGACGGCAAGCATACGCTCCGCAATGGCCAGAAATTCCGCATCGCCGGCTTTACGAAGAATGATGATCCGATTCTGGATAACGGTGCGGTGGTCGACAAGGACTGGGGCGGCCTGGTGCAGCGCTATGTCAGCACAGGACAGGGGGCACAGGGTATCACCGCATCGCGTGGGATCGTGGTCTACGGCACGCCATCGTTAGTTGCCACGCGTCAGGAGGGCTTTTACGTGCCGGTGTCGCGCGTCCGCATGGAAGTTGCCGTGCTGACAGACAGCAACGCTGAACTCCGCCGGGCCATTCAAAAGCAGGACAGCCGCAAATTCGCGACCGAGCTGTTCGAGGCGGCTGCCCGCCGGCGGCGGAAACCTCCGCTGCGGCAGCGGCTTGGCAAGCATCTTGCATACCTGCGCCGGATCGCCGCCTTCACGCAGACTCACGAAGCCAGGCGGCGTTCTCCTGAGAGAACCCCGGCGCTGGAGAGGGAGAACGTGTATGTCCGATAGCAACGATATCGTCGAGGGTTTTCTCGCGCACAGCCCGCACCTGGCCAAAGTGCGCGGGAGCTACTCGCCCGAAACAACGAAGGAGAAAGGCAAAGAACCAGAAGGCGACGAAGAAACTTGTGCAGCGTTCGGTTACCTTCGTGGCCTGCAGGATCGCGCTCTGGCCATCGAGTTCCGCCTTCGCAGCGGCGACAGCGAGTGCTATGCGTATAGCTGCCTGGTGTCCTGGCGTTTCAATCCCTCGATCGGGCTGTTGGTGAAATTCACGACGGGGGATGGGGTGACGCTCGTGCTAATCCGAGGGAGCAATTTGGAGATGCTGGTCAACGGAACGGTGAATCTGACCGACCGGGGGTTGCAGCGTCACCGCATCACCTGGGTGCGCGAGATGGACCAGGACGAACTGCGGAAGGCCGGGCAGACAGAGCCGACCATCGATGGCATCGATATCGGCGATTTCGAGAGCAGGGACGAACAGCAGGAGTGGGTGAAAAGACGAGCACCGGCGTTCCTGCGCCGGTCGGATGAGCGGGCCATAGGGTCGGTGAGGGATTAGAACAGCTCCAGCTGATTGCGCGCGTCCTCGTCCCACAGCCCGACGTTGAGCGGCTTTTGCTGGCAACGGGGCTGCAGCGGCGCCTCCAGACGCCTCTGGAGCCGGTCCCGCTCGGTTATCGGCCGCACGCCGGAGATCAGGGTCTGCTCGCCGATGGGCGTCATCTCAGTGTCGAGTGTCATGATTGCCTCTCGATTCAATAATCCTCGGGAAGCAAAACGGTTGTGACGGAACGGTCGGCCTCCGTGATGATCCAGAACTTGGTGCCGTTGGCGGCGTGGTAGGCCAAGAAGATGCGACCTCCACGTTGGAGGGAGCGCTCGTTCTCCTGCCGGTCCTCGTCGCACAGCTCGCCCCAGTCGCCCTTGGCGTGGCGGATGACCGCCTGGAGCACGTCATCGGGCGGAATAGTCTCCAGGGCGTTGCGGGTGATGACGATCTGGCCGAGCGGGAACTTGCTTTGGCGGCGCAGGTCGGCAACAAGGATGTGAAGTGCTTTGGTGGTCATGGTCGAACTCCTTTTGATGAAAGGGCGGACGTTGCCGCCCGCCCGTGAGTGGATCAAGCGGCCCTCCTGGCTTTCCTGGCCTTGGAAGGTTTTGGGGGCTCCGCAATGGCGAAGGCCATGCCGGCAGGCAGCCAAGTCTTGAGCTTCTCCGCCTGCTGGGGTGTCCGGCCCTTGGCTGGATCGGAGAAGGCCCGGTCGAGCTGGTCGACCAGCGAGGCCTTCTTGTCGCCGGCGTGCGCTTGCGCCCAGGCTTCGCCCAGTGTGTCGCGTGCCAGCGCCAGCAACTGGTCGCGGGTGATGCGGCCGAGGAAACTCTCCTTGCCCGGACGCCAGTAGGCGGCAACACTGCCATCGGTTAAGCCCAAGGCGGCGTCGTAGGCCGTGGCGTCGTCGCCATCGGCAGGGGCCAGCTTTGGCTGCAGCGTCAACGCGACGCAGTGGGCCAGCAGCTTGAGCTTGTCCGCCTGTGGCAGCGAGCGAAACGCTTCGAAGCGGGCGGCTTCCGATTTGGGCTTGTGCCAGTTGGCCGGGAGGGATTTGGCGATCTCTTCCAGCGCCTGGGCGGCAGCGGTCGATTCCATCCGGCTGCCCGCGTTGGGGCGGCTGCGGCGGTACTGGATGTCCGGCCCGTCAAAGATCGGCTGGCTATGTAGCATCTTGGTGGCCAGCTGAAACGCCAGCAGGTCGAGGGCGATTGCCGGATGCTTGGCGATCTCGACCTGGGCGACCTGCAGCCGGTAGGCGGCAAGCTCGCGGCGAAGCGATTCCGACAGTGCGTGCTTCGGCTTGATCTTGCCGGGCTTGCCTTCGCTGCCATCGGCGCCCAACAGCTTGGCTAGTTGCCTGCGCTGCTCGGGCTTTACCAGACCCTTGTCGATGAACGGCGTGCCGTCCTGGCCGATGGACACGAAACAGCCGGCCAGCTTCTTGTGCTCGGCTTCGAAGCCGACGAAGGCAGCAAGCTGCCGCTCGACTTCATCGAGCTTGCCCCGAAGCGCCTGCTGCTGTTCCGGCAAGGCGTCCGAGTCCGTATCGTCGAGGGTGCGCTCGGTTTCCCGCAGCTCGGCGTCGAGCTTCGCCTTAAGATCGACCAGCTCGGCCGGCGCGCCGATCAGCCGCGGCTGAAGGCGGGCGCAGCGATTGACCGTGTTCCAGTCGCGCTCCGGGTTGATCTCGATCCAGGCCCAGCCTTCGGCTTCCAATTCCTTGCGGATGCCGGCGAGCTTCGCCTCGGCCAGCTGGTGCAGCAGGGTGGGCTTTTCGAGATAGACCTCGTCGCCGAAGAGATCGGCGCGGCTAGTGCCGCCGGCGCTCAGATAAGCGTCGAGGCCGACGAAGCGGGCCAGCTTGCTGCTCGCCTCGACGAACTTTTCGGTCAAGGCGTTCCGGATGGCGTCGGGATCGTTGTTTTGCCAGTCGGGAAGCGACTTGAACACCTTGAGCTGCCGTCGGTGGTCATCGGTAACGGTGAAGGCCATCAGGCACTCCAGGGTCATGCCGTCGTTGCGATATTCCTTGAGCAGCTGCGGCGCGACGCGGGCCAGCTTCATGCGCTTGAGGACAAGGTTTTCCTCGACGCCGAAGCGCTGGGCTACCTCGGCGGCCGTCATGCCCTGGTCGATCAGGGCAGCGAAGGCCTCGAACTGGTCGGCCGGGTGCATGGCCAGCCGCACCGTGTTCTCGGCCAGGCTCATCTCCAGGGCGTGCGCATCGCTCACGACCTGGCACGGCACCGCGTAATCCTGCGGCAGCTTGCCCTCGGCCTGGAGCGAACGGATCGCCTCCAGGCGTCGGCCGCCGGCGATGACGCGGTACGTGCCATCGTCGGCAGCAGTGACGACCAGGTTTTGCATCAGGCCGTGGGCGAGGAGGGAGGCTTTCAGTTCCTCGATCGCGGCCTTGCCGCTAGTGCGGCGGGCGTTGTGCGGGGATTTCTCCAGGCGGCTCATGGCGATGAGCTGCGGTTGCGTGGTAGTGATGTCGGTAGTAGTCATAACAAACTCCTTTAGGTTGATGGTTGAGAAAAAAGCCGGCGGGCGGGATTGCCCGCCGGCATACCGCGTCAGTCGACGCTGGTATTTGCTTCCTGGCGGGCCTTCTTGGCCTTGGCGTCCGCCTGCATCTGCTTGGCGATCCATGAGAACGCCTGGCGGAGCAGCTCGGCCATGGGCAGCAGATCGTCAGCGCCGAGGCTGTCGGTTTCCTTCCAAGTCTCGTCGCCCTGCTTGTAGGAGCGGGTTGGGACGGCGCTGTACCAGGGCCCCTTCTCGCCGGTGTTGCGCCAGATGGTGACTTGCAGCACGCCGAAGCGAAGCTTGTGTGCGGGTTGTGACATGGTCTTGGTCTCCTTCTCTTTAAGTTCCGGCCCCGCCTGCCGGGGCCTTACGGGAGCGACCACTCAGCCGCGAAGACGGGCTTTATGCCCACCGGCCGCTTCCCTGCGGCCGGTGCCCGCTGCAACAGGAGAAACGGAAGGTTCACCCTTTGGAAAAAACATGTGGGGTGAAAGCCGTTTGTCCTGTTGCGGCGGGCGGCTGCGGCTGTAGGTTCGCGCGAGTAAGGCCACCGTTGGCGGGGTTTGAAAGCCGAAGGAGACCGCAAGGGCTAACCGCACGAGACGCTACGGGTGTGATGCCGTGTCTACTGGCGCTCGCGAAAGAAGGGGCAATGGATGGCGAACTCCCTTGGCGGCAACGACGCCGCGGCTACAACGCATCTGGAAGGACAGGGCCTTGCCCTGCGGAGTGACTGGGCATGATTCTGCGTCTTATTCACACCAACGGCAGCATGTCGGAACTGACGGTAACGGCGTGGCCCGTCCGGATCGGCCGCGATCCAGCGTGTGAAGTTGCTTTCGACAAGGCAGTTTATCCCACGGTTTCCAGAGAGCACGCACGGATCGAGCGCACAGAGTCCGGGCCGGTTCTGATCCATCGGAGCGGCAGGAACAAGACGCTGCTGAATAACCAGCCGATTGAAGATTCTGCCCCGTTGAAAGTCGGGGACCGCATCCGGCTTGGGCCCAGTGGGCCGACGGTCGAGATCGTGAGTGTCGAAACGTCCGGCGCCAAGTCCGTGCGCGCGGTCAAACCGGATATGCCGGTCGAGCCCACTCAGCTCGATGAGCCGGCCGGGGGATACGGCGCGACTGTCCAGGCCGGGTCACAGCACTTCAACCTGCTGCGCGGTAGCCTGGCGGCGGAACGCATCGAAGTCGGCAGGGGCGGGGTAATCGGCCGGGAGAAGGATAAGGTGCAATTCCTTCTCGACCATCCGCACGTCTCGCGTCGGCATGCACGCCTCACCTTGGATGGCGACCGAGTTGTGCTGGCCGACCTCGACAGCGCGAATGGCACGCACGTAAATGGCCGGCGCATTAGCAAGCCGGTCGTACTCAACGAAGGCGACCGGATCGATATTGGCCCGTTTTCGCTTCAATTCGACGGCGAAGCCCTGGTCAGTCGGTCGCGGTCAAACAATATCGAGCTCGTTGCCCGCAAGTTGAAGCGAATCGTTCAGGATCGGGCAACCGGAAACCCGCTGACACTGCTGCACGACGTTAGCCTTATCGTCCGGCCCCGCGAGTTTGTCTGTCTCCTTGGCCCGAGCGGATCGGGCAAGTCGACCTTGCTTGCCATGCTCAGCGGGCGCAACCCGCCTGACGGCGGCTTCGTCGAAGTCAACGGCGAGGAGCTGTACGCCAACTTCGCGGCGCTGAAGCAAGATATAGCCGTCGTCCCGCAGAAGGATGTACTGCACGATTCCCTGGCGATCGGCACAGCCCTGCGCTACACGGCCGAGCTCCGGCTGCCGTCAGACACGGGTCGCGACGAAATCGAGGGCAGTGTTTCCGACATTCTGGAGGTGGTGGGCCTGACCAATCGGCGCGCCACGCTGATCCGGCATCTAAGCGGTGGCCAGGTGAAACGGGCAAGCCTGGCCAACGAGCTGATATCTCGGCCTAGCCTGCTGTTTCTGGACGAAGTGACCTCGGGCCTCGACGAACAGACCGACCGCGAAATGATGGAGCTGTTCCGCCAGGTGGCCGACAGCGGCAAGACGGTCGTGTGCATCACGCACAGCCTGGCCAACGTGGAGGCCACCTGTCATCTGGTGGTGATTCTGACCGAGGGCGGCCGGATGGCTTTCGTCGGCACGCCGGACGAGGCCAAGGAGTATTTCGGCGTGGCCCGGCTTGGCGACGTATACGGGAAACTGGCAACGCGGAAGCCCGAGGAATGGCAGCTCGCCTTGAAGACCAGTCCATTCTACGCCCGCTGTGTTCTCGACCGCCTACGCATCGACACGGAACCGGAAACGGATAAGGAGCAAGCGTCCGAGGTTAAAATTCGCCAGGGGGTGAATCCGTTTCGACAAGCGTGGATTCTGATACGCCGATACACGGCGATCTGGCGCGGCGATGCCCAAGCCGTGCTGGCCATGCTTGGGCAAAGCCTGCTCGTGGCCCTGCTGCTCGGGACCGTGTTCGGGAAAGTTGGCGATACGGAGAACCCGAGCGAGCGCGTCCAGAGGACCGTCAATCTATTGTTCCTGCTCTCGGTAGCCTGCTTTTGGTTCGGCTGCAACAACGCCGCCAAGGAAATAGTCAAGGAGCGGGTGATCTACTCGCGCGAGCGAGATTTCAACCTACGGATCGACAGCTACTATGCCTCCAAGTTCGCCGTGCTCGTCGTCATCGCTTTGATGCAGGTCGGAATTCTGTTCAGCATCGTGCGGATGTGGTGCGGTCCGCCGGGGTCCAAGGCAATCGCATCAAAAGGGCGTGGGAATTGTTGGCGTAGGGGTTGACCGAGTCAAGGGGTGCGCGAAAGATGCCTCTGGAGAACGGAACCCGAACCCGGAGGT
>DATGIQ010000132.1:0-7229 GCA_035295665.1 Gemmataceae bacterium
AGCCAAACCCGATGATCATCAGAAAGACTATTCCGAGCCAGATCGCCACGAGGGACGGACCGATGTAATTCCACCAGTGGGTCAACGACAAGGTCGGATCGCTCACTTCCGCCAGCGGGCTGCCTTGGAGCAACAGCTCGCGCCAGCCGTAGGACGTCGGTGCCCAGAGGAACATGTAGGAAGGATCCCGATCGTAGCTGGCGCCCAACTTCAAGGCGACCAGGCCGATGCCCCACTTGGCAAAATAAATCATCAGCGAACCCATGAAGCCGACGAAGAAAACGACGACCGCGCCATACACGATCGCTACCAGCGCATACCAGATATAACTCCACGGCCGCTGGAGAACGTAACTGTAGCAGCGGCTCAGAGCATCGAATGAGTCGCTCCCTTCCGCCCCAAGGGTGGCGTGGATCATGGGCCAGCCGGGCAATCCGATGACGATGACGGCCATCGCCAAACCCAGGGCGAGAGCGGCGGGCAAGAGCACGCCGACCCAGAATTCAGCGACAAACGAGGCCCAATTGGGAATGCCGAACAGCAGGATCAACAGGACCGCGCAGCCTGCCAGGAAGAGCACCGGGCCAAACGAGGCAAAGATGTACGATCGCCACCGGGCCAGAACGAAGCGCAGTGCTTCTCCCAAGCCGAGCTTGTCGTTGCGGGCAACTTCCACCGCGGCCATGCGCGTGATGGCTCCGCCAAAGATGGCCCACGTCACGACGGTCCAGGCCACCACGAGCAGGAAATAGAGCCCCTCGATGAAGCCCGTATAGGGGTTCAGCAGATAGAAGATGGGACGGAAGAACTTTACCAACGGTTCGATCAGAACCGGCACCTTTTCCCGCAGCAGCCAATCAAAGAAGTGTCCGCGTTCCCAGGCTGGGGCTCGGGCAGTCACCAGCAGGAACGGGTTGGGTCCCCGGTCTTCAAACCAAGGCCAAGTCCGCAAGTCACCGTGGCGTTTGTCCTTGTCCAGGTAGGTTAGCTTGCTGCTGCCGGGTTCCACCCGGGGCGCATCCTTGGTCAGCAGGGATTGGATCCGGGCGACTTCTTCGGGCCGGACTGTCAGGGCAAGTGCCTTGGCGCGGGCGCCGGTTTTATCGTTCAACGCGTCCTGGAGCAGGTCGAACTCGGCGGGGGTAGTGGCCAAGTCGCCTGGCTCGATCTGCTGGCGATCGGATCCGGCAGTTTCGTAGAGCAGGTTCCACTGATCACGGTCGCCGCGGAAAGCCTGAAAGGCGATCTCGTCCTTGGTACGGGGATCGCCCTCCTTGGGTTCGTACTTGGTGCCACCCGAATAATGGGTCGGCCAAACCGGCTTGGGCTTAATGCTGTAAAAGGCCGTAGCCAAGAGCCACCAACCGAAGGCCATCACGAGAATGCCGCCGGCGGCCAACAAGAGTTTCTTGGGATCGATCGCTACCCAAAACCCGCGAAAAATCTGTGTCCAGGGGAGCCATTGCCGGAAATTGATCTCCCGAGGTTCGAATCTATCCTCAGCCATCAGACGCTCCTTATTGCTGCGGACCTTCCACCGAGATGCGGTTCCCGGCGCGTCGGCCTGTGCTGCGTGATTCAGAGTGAGCATTATAGTGGGTGGCGCGGGCTTTGCAATTGGTGCCCGGATGGAGGCGCGGGTACCGTGGCCAGGGAAGGCAACCGGTTCGTAGGAATGGATTTGGGATGGTGGCCCTAGCGTTGCAATCCGCCGACCGGTGCGAGCTGATTGGGGCCTTCCGGCCCGCGCGCCAGGTCGTAGTTTTGAACGCCGCTCAAATTCGGACGGCGAAACAAAAGTTCCGCCTGCTGCGGTGATAATTGCTGGTAGATATTGATATCACTGGCCCGCTGCCCAAGCAGCATTTTCATTTTGAACCCTTCCGCCGGGTACGTGAACGCAATTTTTCTTGGCAGCACGATGCCGCGGCCCAGGTCGTGCATGTCATCGATCTGCGCTCGGCAAATTTCCTTGCCGCTGGCGCTTTGGAGGATGTGTGCCGCGACCCGTAGATTCGTCGGGTTGAATTCGGTGACCTTACGCACCGGCTGCCCCTGAAGATTCCGGGTCGTTTGGATGAGCTGGATGGTTCGTCCGTTTGGCTGAACGACATACTGTGCAGGGTCCATGTCGTACTCGGACATGCCGAGGGCTTCGATGACCCATTCCGGCTGGAACGGGAAGGGAAGCCGTACCCCCCCGTTGGCAAGATCCTGGTAGGAGCAGTGAATCAGGTACGGATCACCCCTCTTCACCCAATACCAGAATTCATCCTGATTGGAGCCGATGAGCGCCTCGGGCCTCCCCAGGACTTCGGCTTGCAAGCAGAAATTCCTCGGTTTTTGGCAGGCGAGCTTGCCGTCGGGGATATGAATGGATTGACCGCCCGACTCGCAATCCAGCTCCAAATGGGTGCAAATAAACGAGGGAATTTGCCGAGCGTTCGTGTTTTGACGTGTCACCAGCTCCATGGCCGTGGGAAGCTTGTCGGTCGGGAGGCGCACCGTATCTTGCGAGTGCCGGAACAAGCTCCATTTCGAGTCAGCGCACCCGGCCAGCAGCAGGACGACACCGAGGCCGGGAACGGCAAAAATGGCGCGCATGCGGTACCTCTTCCCAGAATGGACGGACGACCGAGGGTCACTGCCAGCCAAGGACTTGGAACACTTCATCCTGAACGGCCACCATCGCTTCTTCGGTCAGGCGCGGATTGAGCACCCGATAGCAATTTCGTGTGCGCACACAGCGCAGAACCAGCATTTCCTGTTCGCCGTCGGACTCGACCGCTTCAAATCGTAGCCGTTTGCGGCGCATGAGCAGAAGGGCGACGACATAGCGAAAATTCACGCGCGTTGGTTCGGATTCCCCTTCGAGCCGCTGCAAACAATCCATCAGGAGCTCATCATCAATCGGCGAGCGTCGGTTTTCCTCGCCAGCAGGGATGTGCCCGGCCCAAAAGCTGAACGAGCCATGCGGTGGACCTTGCCAGGCATCCGTGCTGTAGTCCTGGCGCACCAGCTTGCCGCTCTCTTCCAGCAAAACACTATAGAACTTGTCACCGGATCGTAGCTCGCGCCCTGTGACCGCACACCGGCGCGTGTTCGGCTGGATTTCGTATTCCGTCATTTCTGCTCTCCGATCCACCACGTACCCGGACGGCCCGAGAGCAGGGCGCCTTCTATACTATCGCCCCGCCCGAACGGGCAGCAAGGAGGAAGGCAGGCAACCGTCTTCATTTTACAGCGCCAGGGGAAGGCCATAACGATTACGCGTCTTGGGAGGATCCGGGGAATTTGGGAACCCCCACCGAAAACCGGAGGCCGGAGTTCGAAGCTACGGGGCGACGCCCTTGTTCAACCAGCGCTGGAGTTCCTCCGTGACCAAATCCGGGGTCTCCGGCCCCCAGCCGATGTAGTTGCCGCGGACCACGCCCGCGGCATCGAGGAGCACGAGCTTCGGTGTCGCCTCCACGCCATAAGTGTGCCGCAGTCCCTTGCCGGCGTGGATCGGCAGCGACAAATGCAAATCGCTGTGCTGTTTTCGAACCGTCTGGGCATCATCCGAAACGGAAAAGCCCAGGACCGCCACTTGCCGTCCGAATCGGTCCTGCACATGTTGCGCAAACTGTAAAACCTGCTCGACCGTCACCGAGCCCGGATGGTAAAAAACCATCAAAACCGGACGGCCCAACCAACGCCTTAGCTGGGTGGATTCTTTGGTAAGGAGGTTGGTTACGATGAAGTCAGGGGCTGGTTGGTCCAAGGCGGCGACGATGGCCGTACGCTCGTCGGTCGCACCTAACGCCGGCGATTCACCACGCATGGCTGCCTCGGCTCGGCGTTTAATCTGCAACACCGCTTCGCGATAGGGAGTTGGTGGCTGGTTCTCCAGGTGATGGCCGATCCGAGTCAGCAGGCTTTCGAACGGCTTGGGGCCGGATTTGCTTGGGTCGGCCAGCAAGGGAGTGATGGCTTGGTTGAATTTCTGTGCCTGCAAGATTTCGCGACGCCGGTCTTCATGGAGCTGGCCGGGATACTGAATTTCGCTTTGCAATTCGTACTGGACTAGGGAACGCAACGTCGCTTCGCGATGGGCCGGCTCGCGCCGCTCAATGGTCCGCTCAACCTTGTACGCCACCCCCAGACGGGGCGCTAGCCAAACCAGATCGCGCCGCCGCCAGGCAATGTGATCCGCACGGGGATGGTCCCAATCTTCGGACTGCTGCACGCCTTCGAGTTTCACACAGGTTGTGCCGTTGACCAATTCGGTCCCAATCACCTTCCAGCTCCGCGCTGGCCGGTTGGCTTCGAGCACTTCCCAGCTCAGTTTCAGAGTGAGCGGGCCGCCGGGAATCTCGATGAAGACCCCCCACTCTGCGGTCGCCGGTCCATCCAGGGGAACGGACATCGACACGCCTGGGTCGGTGGCAATTCGCCCTTGCAAGTCCACGCGAGCCAATTCCAACCGGACCGAGCTCGGTTCGGTTTCGCCGGTCTGGTCGGAACGGGGCGTCCGCAGCTTCAAGATCGTCTGGAGCGCAATCTCCATGCTACGAGGATGGGTCTCCAGGACGTAAATTCGGTTTTCCAGACGGTAGGAGCGGCTGAAGTGAATCCCTTTGCCGGCCGCCTCCTCGGCGTAAGAGCCCCGGTAAACGAGCTCCTGACCGCGGCCAAGCCGGGGGACGATTTGCCAACTGGATCGATCCGTCGCCTGCGCCGCAAACAGGGCGCAAGTCAGAAGGCAGAAGTTCGCTACCATGATGCGCTTGAACCGGTGGAAAAAGAGACGGCCTCCGTGCGCCCGGAGAAAGGACCGTGCCTCCGCACACCCAACCAGCTTCCCCACGGGAGGGGCCAGGAGTTCGGAGAATCGCGGGGATTATAACAAGCGGCCGGTTTCTCTCAACGCCGGTTTCTCCGAAGCAAGGGCCGGGCTTACCCAGTTTGCCTGCAGCCGGCAATGCTGTCGGTACGGGAGCGAATTCGCAACTTGAAAGGACCACGCCGAACGCTCTATCCTGAAAAAGTTGCCGGACATGCGTCGTATCGTGACTTCTGACGTGGAGGCCATCGTGCTGGGCTTGTTGGTGATGATGCTTCTGCTGTTGCTGGGATTCGCAGTCTTCCTGTGGGCCGTGACGCTTTTCTTCCAGGGATATCTTTACAGTGAACCCGTTGGCGGGCTCTTCTGGCGCGCCCCGGCAGCGGGGACAATCTTGGCCGCGTTCTTGGGCTTTTGGTGCGTGCTCGATTACCGGCACCCAGGGCATTTCAACGCAACTTGGTTTGATCCGGCCCCTAGTGAGGACGAGATATTCGACAAGTTCTGGGCAGTGAAGGGGAACCGCGAAATCCTTTACGAGGCCCACAAGCGGCCTGGCGGGCAGATCGAATACTGGGATGCTGCCCATCGGCCCTGGGCGCGCTCGGACGCCGATGGCATCGTCGAAGCGATCGTTGTCGAAGCCAAGGATGGCCAAAAAACTCGCTTCAACGCCGAACTCACGGATGACAAGAAATTCAAGACAGACCCCGGGGAACCCGTACGCTATGTGGAGGCAGGCGGCCTGGGTCGGGTGATGACCGAGACCTATATCGGCAAGCTTCCTGTTTCCCAATGGGGCGCAACCCTGGCCAAGATCCTCCTGAGCTTGGTGCACTTCACGCTTTGGTTCGTATGCCTGTGGTTGCTGCTTCAATTTCAGTGGGGCCACGCTTTTGGCTTAGCACTCGTCTTGTGGCTGGCGATCACGCTGACGCTTCTTCCCATTGTCTTCACGACGGCCGAGGAGACGGCCAAGCAGCGCGTCGTGGTAAACCATGTCCCCCATCACACCGCCTTCTGGAGAGCGAGTAGCTTGGCGGAGAGCCGAGCGAAACCGGGCCGGGTTTTCCGTCCTGATGGGGAAGCTTGAAACTTGGACGCTTGACACACTCCCCAAGTTTCTTATGCTAAATAAGTACGACGACGGAGAGGCTGGCATCCCCCCTGCATTACCGTTAGCCCCGCTCGTAGTCGTTTTGTCCGTAACGCCCGCAACGACGCGGGGAGGAAGGCGGTCTCCTCTCCTTCTGCTGCAACGTCGCAGCGAAGCAGGTATCCTTCTTCTGTCCCCAATCCATTCGACCCCCCGTTTGAGCTGCCACGCACCGATTTCGCTTAGTCGTATGGGGAGTTTCCAGGGCCACGCGGCCTTCTCATAGTAGTTGCTCGACCCATCCTACTCGAAGACGGACCGTCGGCAGTTCGGGACGCACACCGATGAAAGCTTGGACCTCGTCCATTGCGGGGAACTAATATCTCCAAACCGAAGGCGGCGTGAACCTCGGTGATCCATAGCTAATGAAAGGCTTGAAAGAGGTAACTGCAATGACAGCTTCAGCAACAGTTTGGTTTGGGCGGAAAATGCGGACCTTCCGAAGAAGCCGGCGGTCGCGATCGTCCCATCCGTTCGCCTGGAAGCTCAGGCTGGAGCCCCTGGAAGATCGAACCGTGCCCTCGACCTGGACACCAACTACCCCGTTTTTGCAGAACAGTGGCCTGACCGTCATGTCGCCCGGCAACCAGACGGCCATGCCTGGAAGCGACACTTTATTAAACCTCGGCTCTTTCAGTGATACCAATAGCGGCGCGAATTCCTGGTCGGTCGATGTCAACTGGGGCGACAGCACCCCAGACACGACCTTCACGACCTCGACCCAGGGTTCACTAGGCCAAGCGATTCACAACTTTGCTCAGGGGGGAATCTATACCGCTACGGTGCGGGTCACCGATAACCTGAACGCCTCCAATTCGGCCAACTTCCAGGTGAATGTCTCATCGGGAACGGTAAACGGTATTTCAGTAACGCCCCCCGCCAATCAGACCGCCAACGCCGGGACATCAACCTTCTTCAACCTGGGCTCCTTCAGTGACACGAATAATGGCGCCAACTCTTGGACCATCGACGTCAACTGGGGGGACAGTAGTGCGGATACCGTGTTCCCGACCACGACGCAGGGCAACCTGGGCAGTGTTCAGCACACCTATGCGCAAGGCGGCAACTATACCGCTACGGTACGCGTCATCGATAACTTGAATAACACCAACTCGGCGACCTTCCTAGTGAATGTCAGCGGGGCTGCCAATGGGGTGACGGTGACATCTCCGGGCACACAGACGGCCAATGCGGGGACACCGACCTCCTTCAACCTGGGCTCATTCAGCGACACCAATAGCGGAGCCA
>DATGIQ010000133.1:0-29338 GCA_035295665.1 Gemmataceae bacterium
GGGCCAGAAGATAGTCGGAGGGCTGGGGTGCTGCCGGCTCCTCCCGTTCCAGATCGCGCCGCTGCCGGTCGCCACCACGGCGCAGCGCCTTCTTGCGGCGGGCATTCTCGACGAGGAGCCGCCGCATGGCTTCGGCCGCAGCGGCGAAAAAGTGTCTCCGACTATCCCAATGCTGGGCCTTCGCCACACCTACGAGCCGTAGGTACGCTTCGTGGACGAGGGCGGTCGGCTGAAGCGTCTGGCCTGGCGCTTCCTGGGCCATCTTCGACGTCGCCAAGCGACGCAGCTCATCATAGACCAGTGGCAACAGTTGTTCGGCGGCGTGGGGATCGCCGTGTTCCAGGTCGGACAGGATGCGAGTGACTTCACTCATCGGCGGTACCTTCGAGCGGCTCAAAACCCAGGGGCAGCCATATAAGGGAAGAGTATACCGCCTGGCCCGCGACCGTCTCGCGTTTGCCAGGTTTCTGAATCCCAGGTCACTGCGCTGAAGCATGGCTCGGCTGTCCACTACCTCCGTTACGCCAAGGAACCCAGGCCATGCTTGCGCCTCAGGTCCGCGTCGTTCGCTGCGCCCCCAAGAGCCATCCGTGTCCCCACTGCGGCCAACATGGCCGTCGCAAACGCCACCTCCACCGTTGCCTCCGCTCCTTGGCGTACCGCCAGGTGGCCTACCTCGACGTCCATTATGCTGAGTACCAGTCCCGCTGCCGCTGCTGCAAGCTCTTCCGCTCTTGGCCGTTGGAGGTCCCGGCCAAGTCCGACTACGATGCCCTGGTCTGCACTGCGGTTCTGGACCGCATCCTCGAAGACGGCCTCAATGTCCAACGCACTCGCGCTACCATGCAGCGCGATTTCTTCCTCAAGCTGTCCGAGGGCTTCATCTACGACTCCCTGCGCTGGAAGGTCGCCCAACTCGACCTGCGCGTCCACCGCCAACTCGTGCTCCAGAAGTTTTCTGGTACCTTGTGTGTCGACGAGTTGCACCTGGGACGCTTCACGCTCTTGCTGGCCACCGATCCGCTCGCTGATTTGACCGTCGGCTTCGCCCTGGTCAGTCGCAATGACGCCGACCACATGCGCCGCTTCCTGAAGAACCTCAAGACCTGGGGAGTGGAACCCAAGGCGGTGGTCACGGACGGCTCGAACCTGTATCCCAGTGTGCTGGCCGCGCGGTGGCCTGCGGCTCGTCACCAACTCTGTGTCTTCCATCTCCTCGAGGATATCAACGACCTGATCCTCCAGGCCCTGCGTCGGCTGGCCTGCGTCATGAGGCGTCGGGGAAACGCCGGCCGCCCACGCAAACGGGGTCGGCCCAAGAAGGCGCACCAGGCCTCCCGAGCCGTTGGCGGCCCGACACTCGAGCAGAGGGCGAGCTTTATCCTCGAGCAGCGTTTCCTGATCGTCAAGAAGACCGGCGACCTGGACCAGCAGCAGTGAGACAACCTGGTTCTGATGTTTGCGGTCCTGCCCGAGCTGCGCACGCTGTGGTACTTTGCCTGCGAGGTGCGCGGGCTATTCGAGAAGGAGGCGCGCGTGCAGACCCTGTGGAAGCGGCGGCAAGCACTATTGGGGAACCAGCAGTACCAGGCGCTGCCGGAATGGGTAGAGGCAATGGAGCTGATGGAGACGGGGAAGTTCCAGAAGGTTGTGGCTTTCGTGTACAGCCAGACAGCCGAAAGAGTGCGGACAAACAATCATGTGGAGAGGGCCAACCGGCGGTTCCGTTTCACGGAGAAGCTACGGTACAAATGGCGGCGGAGGAAGTGGGTGGTGCGCTACGTGCTGCTGGCACTGGACCACTCTTGGCGTGCGGCCAGTGAAGGAGCCGAGCCGCCGAGTCAGGCTACGAGAGCTGAGCAACAGCAGCGTCCTTTGCCCGCGAAGGCCGCCGGTTGACGGTGGGGATCAGCTACAAGTCAACATCGCCCAAAAACAACAGGTGAAAAATGCCTGAGCATGGTACAATATCCACAACAAGGCGGCTGGACGGTAGCGATGGCTGTTGCTGTTGTCCGAGCAAGAGTGATCGCTGCAAGCGACCGCCGGCCCGACGCAAGCGGAAACGATACCGTCGCCAGGCTGCGATCCAAATGGGTCAGGCGGCTGGGCGGCGAGGCGACCGGACCCAAGCCCCAACCGAAGATATCGGAAAATCCTCAGGGGGGTTGGGGGGGCCGTGTGCAGGAATCTGGTGCGGCGCATCCTTTTCCAACCTCCTCTTGATCCGCAAAGCTATCCGAGAAGACTGGCCGGTTCCGGTCAAGCGGAGCAGGTCTATCCTACGCGAAGCCATGTCGCCACTCCCTCGCGAAGATACGCCGGTCCGGATGAAGCTTGCCATCTGCCGGCTCGGCCTCGCAGCAGGGCAGTACAACCTGAACCTGCGGGATGGCAAGGCACGCCGGGCCGGCCGTAAATTCACGGTCGAAGAGTGCTTCGCCTTATCCGCCGCCCAGTTGGCAACGATGCCGCCGGCTGGCATCCTGCACTGGAACAAGTCCAGCATAGGATACATCTTCATTCGCGACCTTTTTCAACTCTGGCTCACCTATTCGGGAACTTGGAGTCAAACACGGCAACAGGAATCGGTAGGCTATTGCATTCGCGTAGCGACCACTCAGCCACGTTTCGGCGGGTTCCGTTTGTGGTTCGCCGGCCCGTTGCTCGTGAATGGTGTCCCCTGCAATCGCCGTGTGGATACGTTGTACGTACCTCCCGGTCGCCGATACTTCGGCTGTAGGCACTGCCATCGATTGACCTACGCAAGCCGGCAAGGCAGACGGAAAGAAGCTTTGGCAGGGCTCTAGCATACTTGGCTACCGGTGAGAGTGAGAGTGCCGCGAGGCGATCTATCAGCCGACCCTTTAACGGGAAATCTCGTTCCAGGTGGAATCGAGGCTCAGCCAACGCGAAGTCCTCGTGCACCTCGTACCGCCCGCACGTCAGCCGGAGCGATTCTCTCTCCGCCTGCCGTTTCCGGCGGGCTGGCGGATCCAGCCGGCCACGAGCGGCGACATGGTCCTGGCACCCAAGGATGAGTACGTAGAGATCTTGCCTTGCTCCAGCCGGTTCATGCTTCGATTTCGCCTGGAGGCGATCAAGCCGTAGGATTAGGGCGGCAAGCCAAGAACCCGTGCGCAAAGGAGGCGGTCCTCGTCCGCAGAAGCCTCCCTCGTTAACCATTGAGCACGTGACAACAACGGCAACAGGACTTCTCGGGGACCGATTGAATGGCCTTGCACGTGATGGTCTGTCCGTTCACGGGGATCTGAAGGACGGGACACCCTGTTGGGCTCACGGGGACGCATACCTCCGCGTGAAATGGCGGACAGTTATACAAGCAACAGAGCACTTCCTTTGGTGGATCTTGACCCTGACCTGCGGCCGAGAATCCAAGCACGGCCCCCGCGGCCAACGCAGCCTGCCCGGCCCGGGTCAAGAACCCCCGACGAGAATGGCTGACGTGGGTTGCCAGCTTCTCCGCTAGGTTGGCAATCTTCTCAATCATGGCGGACCTCCTCGGTTGTCAAAGGGGAGAGGGAATTTCCCGATACAGGTCTTTCTTCTTCGGACCGTTCCGTTTCGATCGGCGCGTTGTTCGCCGCGTCCCGCCTTGCAGACAACACGTAGCCGACGTGCTCTAGGTTGTTAACAACACCCTTGGATGCGATGATGCCCTTCTCGTCAATCAGAAAGGCGAACGGCGTGGCGAAGATTTCAAACCGCTTGGACAGGCTGAAATGATTCTGCACCAGCACGGGGAATTTTGCGCGTACGTCGTTGGCCCATTGGCGGGTGGCTTCGGTCTGACCATTATTCACCATCAGCACCTGGAGATCGTCGTTGGTTTGCAAGCGATTGAGTTCCGGCACGATCTTCTGACAGGGTGAGCAGCCAGTCTGCGTGAAGACCAGCAGCACCTTGCGTCCCGTAAATTGGTGCAAGGTGATCGGCTCGCCTGCGACGCTTGGCAACGTGAAGTCCGGCGCTTTCTTTCCCGGCCTTAAGCCACTGCGACCCAGGCGGCTGGGCATCGTCGCTTCCACTTGCTCCAGACGCCAGCGGAGAAGGCCCAAGGCCTTCAGCGTACCCAAGAGCAAGAAGCCCAGGAAGAGAACGGCCACCCACAACAGAACGTAGGATGCCAGCACGAAGGCGTTCAGCAATGACCATGTACCGGTCATCGGCATGACCTCGGGGCACAGGAAACAGTCGCTTCGATGGCTCGCTGTCTCGATGGGCAGTATGCAGTCAGGAAGGAAATAACCATCGCCCAGACTGTTACCGGAAAGTCAATATATTCCTGGCAAGAGCCAGGGGCAACCTGATTTTTCCCAGAAGGGTGAGATGGTGACATCCCGGACGTAGTGCAAGCGGTTTTCGATCCCCAATGCTCGCGCACCAACGCCAACAGGCGGGCCGCATCGGCACGCTGGGGGAAAGGCTCGTGATCCCGTAGACGACTTCGCTGTGGCCTTGCCCGGGATGGTCCGCTGTCGGATCAGCTCAAGGCCGTGGACCAGTCCCGGCCGTATTGAGTGTGGGGATGCCATTCCCACCTACTTGGTCTTGCGCTGACGGCAGGCTGCCACGCGACACCGGTTCGAGCAGTATCTTCTCTTCTTCGTCCCAGTGACCTCAGCCCCGCAATGCGCACACCGGACCTGCACCTTCGTTCGCAGCGATGCGAGTAACCGACCAATTTCTGACCGCTCACGCCTCGAAACCACAGCATCTCCCATCGACTCCTATTGAAAGATTGTAATGATTGCGCTATCATTTCCCAAACGGTCTTGCAAGCTGAGCTTTCACCGTGGATAGCTCGGTATGAGCGCGTGACAGAAAGGGCAAGCAACGATGGCAAGCATCTCCCGCGGTCCGAACGGCCGTCGCACCGTCCAGTTCGTCGCTGCCGACGGCAAGCGAAAGAGCATCCGGCTCGGCAAGGTCTCGCAGCGCCTCGCCGAAGAAATCAAGGCCAGGGTCGAGGTTCTGAACGCGGCGGCAATCTCCAGCTGTCCTCTGGACACCGAGACGGCGCGATGGCTGGCCAAGATCGGCAACGATTTAGCCGCCAAGCTGGCGGCGGCCGGGCTCATCGCTCCGCGTAAGACGGCTAGTGCCACCTTGGCACAGTGGCTAAAAGGCTATCGCCAGCACCGGGCTGACGTGTCTGAAGGGACCAACACGAATTATGGCATCATTGCCAACCGCCTGCTCGCCTTTTTTTCGGCCGACCAGCCGCTGCACGCCATCAGCGAGGGGGACGCTGATCGCTGGCTCGTGTGGTTGAAGCAGGAGTATGCCGGCCCCACCGTGAGCAAGTCGGTCAAGGTGGCACGTCAATTCTGGGCGCAGGCGATCCGAGACGGGCTGGCCGCCAGCAACCCATTTGCCCACCTTCGCACTCCCTCCGACGTGAACACTTCCCGCGCCTTCTTCGTAGATCGCACAACCATCCAGCAGGCTTTGACTGCCTGTCCCGACCACGAATGGCGCTGGCTGCTCGCGCTAGCCCGCTATGGCGGACTACGCACGCCTTCCGCTGGCCTTGGAGTGGAGCCACGTAAATTGGGAGCGCGAACGCTTCCGCGTGGTCGCGCCGAAGACCAAGCATCAGGATGGAGGCGAGCGTTGGGTGCCGCTGTTTCCCGAGTTGCGTCCTTACCAGGACGAGGCGTTTGAACGGGCTGCTCCTAGCGCGGTTCACGTCATCACGCGATGGCGGGACTCGGAGAAGAATCTGCGTACCGGGCTTCTGCGTATCCTCCGTCACGCGGGCGTTAAGCCGTGGCCGCGTTTTTATCAAAACCTGCGTTCCTCACGTGAGACAGAATTGGTAGAGACATTCCCGATCCACGTGGTCGCAGAGTCGCTTGGTAACAGCCCGAAGACAGCGCTTGCGTACTACATGCAAGTAACAGAGGAGCACTACCAAAGGGCGCTGCAAAATCCGGTGCAGCAACCCGCCGCACTGCCTTGCATCGAGCCGCAAGAGCAAACTGCCGAAACACTGAATAGTGAAGCGGTGCGAGAACTTGCGATTCGCAGCGATTCCTTGCGACGTAACCTGATGACCCCGACGGGATTCGAACCCGTGTCGCGGCCTTGAAAGGGCCGTGTCCTAGGCCTCTAGACGACGGGGCCACGCCGCCGGTACGGCGACAGCACGCATCTTAGGAGACGGTTCCAACACCGTCAAGTTCGCAAGATTGCCGCCGTTCAGGACGTCGGGGTACTGCGTTGTCTGGGCGAAGTGGGCACTCGTATAATGGGGACAGAAGGTAGGGCTCGCGATGTCCCGTTGGAATGGGATCGACAACCGGTTTTTCCAATGTCTGAGGATGGGCGAATCCAAAGTCCGGTTCCGACTCTCTATTGAATGAAGCTTGGCAGAACGGCGGAAAAGCATTTCACGAGAAAGGCAGTGATTTCTATGGAAAGCCAAAACGTGGCGGAATTCAACGCGGCCAACTGGGAACAGGAAGTCTTGAAAAGCGAACTGCCCGTACTGGTAGACTTTTGGGCTCCGTGGTGCGGGCCGTGTCGGGCGCTCGGGCCCACCATCGACAAGCTCGCCGGCCAGTTCGCGGGACGGCTCAAGGTCGGTAAACTGAATACGGATGACAATCCCGACCTGGCCGTGCGTTACGGTATTTCCGGGATTCCGCAAGTTCTCCTGTTCAAGGGGGGTGGCGAACCGCGCGAGCGCGTGGTCGGACTGCAATCGGAAGGCGCTCTGGCCAAAGTCATTGACCGCGTTCTTGCAAGTTGACCAGTTCAAGCCATTGGATCGCCGGAACAATCGATAGAGCCAGCAGAATTGGGCCAGCCTGCCCGGTACTGCTGGCTTTGCCTGTTTCGTAAGAAGTGCACGGTGGTCAACCTCGCTCTCAGAACCAGCCGATAAATGTAGGGTTGCGATTCGCACACTCCGCGAGGATGCCGCGCATGAATCCGAGCAACAACCCGTTGCCAGGCAGTCCGGCCGAGGAATTGGAGCGCCAAAAGCAAGCGCTGCGGATCCAGGCCGCCGCTGTCGCCGCCCAGCAGGCAGCGTTGACAGAAGAGGAACGGCGTCTCCAGCGCCGCCGTGAGGCCCTCCAGCGGCAAGAGCAGCAATTGGCCACGCACCTGGAGGAGAAGCAGCAACGCCTTCTTCACCTTCGGAATGAGGCTCGCCAAGCACGCAAGACGCTTGAACAAACCCGGGCTTCGTATGAACAGCGCGTCGCACAAATCATGCGTGAGTTGGCCCAATCACGCCGAGAACTGGTCGATGGGCAAAACCAGATCCAGAAAGATCGGCAGCGCGTCGTTCATCTGCGTCAGCGGCTCAAACGCCGTTTTCACCGTCATTGGGCCAGTGAACGCATGCAGATGCAGCTGCGTGCAGCCGAGCTCGACAAGGACCGGCGCGGGCTGGAAGCCGAGCGAGCCCGGCTTCGCCAAGGACAGACCGACTTGAACGATGCCCGGCTGAGGTTCAATGCCGAGATGGAGCTCAATCGCCGGAGCGCGCAGGCCGAGGGGCAGGAGCTTCGGCAACGCGAAGCCAAGGTACAGGATCGGGAGCAAGCACTCGAGCAACGCCAAGCCATGCTGGATAAACAGGCGCAAGAAATGGCCGCCGAAAAGCAGCGCGCAGAAGAGATTCTCAACCAGCTTCGGCAGGAAGCGGAAGGATTGGAGAATCGCATTGTCAGCTCCCGCCGCAAGCTCCTGGACCAGGAACAGGAGCGGAGTCGCTTCGAGAGTGCTTCCCCCGCGTCGGCCAGCCAGGGTACTCCGGCCGGGGGGCCGCCGGCGGTTCCAGCAGCGCTCCCTGCCGCATCGCTTCTTCCATTCGCATCCCAATGGCTGCAGCGCGAACGCCAACTGGAATGGATGGAAGCCGAGCTTACCAGCCGAATGAATCTTTTGCACCGGGTGGCCGGCGAACTGTCAGATCAACGGCTTTACCTGGCCGAGCAGGTCGAGCGGCTCGGTTTGGTGCAGCAGCACTGGCAGACGGAGCGCGATTCCGTGGCTGCGGACCTCGAAACTTTGGGACAGCGCTTGCGTACCTGGGAAGAGACTCTCCACCAGCGCGAACAAGCCCTGGCAGCCACGGAGCAGGAGACGCGCCGCCGCTGGGCAGAGGTCGGCCAAATGTACAGGCAATACGAAAGTGCCAAGGCTGGGCTGGTCGTCCGTGAGGCCGCATGGAAGGGGGAACAGGACCGTCTTTTCGCCCGCTTGCGGACGCAGCAGGAGTTAGTGGAGCAGCGCGCGGCCGCCTTGAGTGACCTGCGGGAACGCTGGGATAAACGCCGCCAGCGCCAGGTCTCCCGCTTACGCGAACGGCGCAGGGCCGACGAAGCGCTCCATCGTCAGGCCGCGGCATCGCGACAGGAATGGATGGACCGCAGCGCGGCTTTGGCCAGGGAGCAGCGTGCCCTGGCCGAACGTGCTCTGGCTCTGGAGCAATTCCGGCAGCAATGCATTGCGCGTGCAGCCAACCCCAAGGCGGCGGAGAAGCGACTGGAGCGACTCCGCCGCCGTTGGGCCGCGCTGGCCGCGGCTACCCAGCGGAAGCATGCGCGGGAATGGAGTTCCTTGGAAAGTCAGAATGCCCGTCTGGAACAGTGGGCTCGACAACTCAAGCAGGAGACCGAGGCTCTCCTGGAACAAGAAAGGGATCTGACGGCGCGGCAAGCCGCCTGGGAAGAGCAACAGCTCCAGGTCCGTGCCACTCAGGAATCGCAGCGGCTGGAGCAGTGCGCCTTGCAGCGCCAGCGCCTCGCTTATGAAGAACAGCTCCAGGCGTTACAAGAACAGGTGGAGCACCTCGCTTTGTTGTTGCTGAATGGCAACGATCCAGCACCTGCGGCCATCCCGCAGGCGGCGTAATGGGTTCGCCGGCCGATCGCACGGCAGACATTTCTGCGTCGCCACCTTGGTGGCCTGGGCACAGACCGTAAAATAATCGCCAAACTCTCTATCGTTGGTCGCCAGTCAACTTTCCTGATGATGAGCCAACTTTCCGCCTGGTTTCGCAAGGGATTTCCTTCCGAATCCTCAGGTGCGCGGGCGGAATTCCTTCTATCTCGATGGTTGTTCCTACGCCTGCTGGGTGTGGTATACCTGGCAGCCTTCCTTTCGCTCGGGGTCCAGGTCCGAGGATTGATCGGCAGCCAGGGAATCCTTCCAGTCACCGATTACCTCACCGCCGTGCGCCAGGCAACGGCAACTGAGCGGTATTATCTGCTGCCGACACTGTGCTGGCTCGATGCGAGCGATGCGTCCCTCATCGGTCAGTGCATTGCTGGCGTGGTCCTGTCCGCGGCGTTGATTTCAGGAATCGCACCGGTCCCCGTTCTGGTTCTGCTGTGGGCCCTTTACCTGTCTCTGACGGTCGTTGGTCAGGAGTTCCTCGGCTACCAATGGGATGCGCTCCTTCTGGAGACTGGCTTCCTGGCAATTCTCTTGGCTCCCTGGCAATGGTGGCCCCGCCGCCCAAGCAGGAGAGCGCCGTCCCGTGTCATTTTGTGGTTATTCCGCTGGCTCGTGTTTCGGCTGATGTTCGGCTCCGGCGTGGTAAAACTGTTGAGCGGCGACCAAAGTTGGCGCTCGCTCCGCGCCTTGCAATGCCATTACGAAACGCAGCCGCTGCCCAACTGGTCGAGTTGGTACATGCACCAGTTGCCGGACTGGTTTCAGCAGCTCTCGGTGATGTTTACCTTCGGGGCCGAGCTGCTTGTTCCCATTTTGATTTTCGGACCGCGCCGCGCCCGCCTCCTGGCTTGCGGTGGTATCGTGGCCCTTCAGCTCTTGATCGCTGCCACGGGTAATTACGGATTCTTCAATCTGCTCACGATCGCCCTGTGTGTGCTCCTTTTGGATGATGCCGTTTATCCAGCGCGATGGCAAACGTGGTTTGCTTCCCCGGAAGAACTCCGCGACTCTTCCCAAGTTCGGAACTGGGGCGGTTGGCTTACGTACCCCGTAGCAGCCGGCATATTCCTCATGAGCACAGTTGGGTTCGTGCAGAATTGCGGACTACCCGCGCACTGGCCGGCCTGGCTTGGCCAGGTTCACCGGACTGTTGCCGCCTTCCGCTCCGTTAACAGTTATGGTCTCTTTGCCATAATGACGACGCGACGGCCCGAAATTGTCATTGAGGGGAGTGAGGACGGGGAGAGCTGGAAGCCGTTCGAGTTTCGGTGGAAGCCTGGCGATCCAAGCCGCCGGCCCCGCTTCGCCGGTTTGCACATGCCGCGGTTGGATTGGCAACTGTGGTTTGCTGCACTGGGCAGCTGCCAGGAGAACCGTTGGTTCGTTCCGTTCATGGCCCGGCTATTGCAAGGCTCTCCGGAAGTGCAGGCATTGCTGGAGCCCAGCCCGTTCCCGGACCGGCCGCCGCGTTATATCCGTGCCATCCTGTATCAGTACCACTTCACCGATCCTGCAACCCGCCGGGCCGAGGGAACCTGGTGGCGAAGAGAACAGATCGGACTTTATTGTCCAGTTTTGTCGCTTCAGAGAAGCGGAACGGATGCACGCTGACCGGCAGCAAGAGGCTATTTCTTGCCGCTCAGCTCGGCCAAGCGTTTCTGGGCCTCGGTGAGACGCTTGGGATCGATCTCGGTCATGGTAACTTCCTTATAGAGTTCCATTGCCCGGCTGCGCTCCGAAAGGTACTTGTCATAGAGCCGCGCCGCCCGCAGCCGACCGTCCGACTGGGTGTTCGGGTTCCACTGGAAAGAGCGTTCAAAATAAAGCGCTGCCCGGCGGTAGTCCCGGTAGGCCTTGCTCTCGTACAGGTCGCCGAGCTGGTAGGCAACCTCGCCGATCTTGTTGCTTTCCGGATACAGCGTCAGGATTTTTTGCAGCAGCAACTCCGCCCGGCGCTGGTTGTCGATATAGTCGTTGCCCATCCAGCCCTTGTCCTTGTACGTCATGGCCTGCTTGAACAGCTCATTCGCATCAGGGATATTGAGCGTGGCTTTCAGGAGCGTCCCCGGGACGTCGAGATCGAGGATGAAGCAGTGCTTCTGAATGCGGTGATAGAGGATCAGCTCTTCCTCGGCCCACTTGGCCCGCTCGATATCGCCGGTTTGGATGTAGTACTCGCGGAGCTGCTCGAGGGCACGCTGATAATCCCGGCGTGCCGCCATCAGGCGTTCGACTTTGGCTACGTCCGCAGGGACCTTCCCCGGCGTCTGCGAAGCCCCGGCAGGCGGTGCAGTCCCCGGCGTCTGCGCGTGAACCGCGACCAGGAGAAGCATCCCGGCCAAAACTACGCCAAGGTATCGGGAGTAGGCCACATCTAACCTCCCCCAGGGCCAAACCGCGGTGAACTTGCTCGGCAGCGGATCTGCGAACCGCCGCGACCTGTGGGGCTTGTTCGCACCCCACGACGGTTTCGACTCAGGAACCTGTCTCGGCCCGTTGTTTCTCGCCGGCCGTGGCCACATTACCACTGGCCGGCGGTGGTTTTCCCTCAATCCGCCCAAAGATCATCCGTCCGGCATTGGTCTGCAAAACGCTCGTGACCGTGATGCCCACTTCCTGACCAATCGCGGAACGGCCCTGTTCCACCACGACCATCGTGCCATCATCCAGATAGCCAACTCCCTGACCCATTTGGTCTCCTGGCTTGACCAGGCGAACCGTTAGGATTTCACCAGGCAGCGCGACCGACTTGAGCGCGTTAGCTACCTCGTTCAAGTTGATCACTTCCACGCCCTGAAGCTGCGCGATCTTGTTGAGATTAAAGTCATTGGTAACAACGCGGGCTCCCAGAGCCTTGGCGAAGACGACCAAGCGTTCGTCAACTTTTTGCACATCGCGTAGCTCACTCAGGTTCGCTTCGTGAACCTGCAACTCGATCTTCGGATTGCTCTGCATCCGCTTGAGCATATCCAGGCCGCGCCGTCCCCGATTGCGCCTGAGCTTGTCGGCACTGTCGGCAATGTGCTGTAGCTCCTGCAAGACGAAACGCGGCACGATCAACTTGGTGTCAATTACCCGCGTATCACAAATATCGGCAATTCGCCCGTCGATGATGACGCTGGTATCCAGGACCATCGGCCTACCGCCTTTTACCTGCTTGGAAAATTCCACATACGGAATAATGAAGCGGAATTCGTCCTTCGTCTGGAGGAGCGTCGATACGGAGACATAGCAACAGATCAAAATGATCAATAAACGGAGCGGTTGAACCAGATCGCGGGTCGATGGCGGCCCCTTCAGCAGGATCGGTTCCAACGCCATCGAAATCAGCGAGCCAATCACCAGCCCCAGCAGCAAACCAAAATACACGGACGAGATCGTGGTGATCTGTTTGTGGCGAACGAAGAGGTCGCCAATGACGGCCACCGTAGCAATCAAGAAAATAATGACGAACGCCAGGATGCCGGTTAGCTTGTCATCTTCTCGAAGCGTCGGATCCGCATGCTGCGTCTCGAAATAAACCACCGCCCCGGCGGCCAACGCGCTCAGGATGGCGACGATGAAACACATCCGTACCAGCCAAAGGAGCATGGGCAACCTCCGTAGATCGCAGGTGCAAGGGATAAACGGCGGTCGTCCCGATGGTTTCCTCCCCGGACCGCTTGCTAACCATCTTACACATTCGTATATGGCTCAAACAGCCTGAGATACTCATCCTGGGCGTACCGGTCGGTCATTCCGGCAAGATAATCACAAACGGCCCGTTCGCTTTGGCCGGCGCGGGCACGGGCAGCATAACGTTGCGGCATTTCCTCCGGCCGGCGACAAAACTCTGCAAACAGGAGCTGCAAGAAACGCCTGCCCTTGTTGGCCATGCGTGCAACTCGGTAATGTCGATACACGCGCTCGTGCAGGAATCGTTCCAGCGCGGTTTTCAACGCCCGCACTTCCGGTCCCGGAAGCACCAGCGGCTCGGGCGCCTGGCGGACCTCTTCCACCGTGGTGATTGATTCCTGCCGCAACCGCCGCTGCGTGTGTTCCAGGAGATCGGTCACCTGCCAATTGATAAGGGCGCGCACCATTGTCGCCTGGAACTGTTCCGGCCCCAGCCTCTGGTGGCGCTGCCTTACCACATCCTCGGCCCGTTTCCAAAACTCAACTTCTTGCAGGTCGCCGGGAGTGATCAGGCCAGCGGAAAGGGCATCATCAAGATCATGCGTATCATAGGCCAAGCTGTCGGCGGCATCGACCACCTGGGCTTCGAGCAGTAGTTGGCCGCCGATCTCGAACTCCTGTAGCTCGGGAGCCTCTCGCCGTTTGCTGTGCATCGCCAGTGCTTCCAGGACTTCCCAGGATAGGTTGATTCCAGGAAAATCGGCATAGCGATACTCCAGGTGCTCGACAATCCGCAAACCATGCTGATTGTGCTCGAAACCTCCATGCTCCCGCATGCATTCGTCGAGTGCTTCTTCCCCAGCATGGCCGAACGGCGGATGGCCCAAATCGTGAGCCAGGGCGATCGCTTCCGTCAAATCTTCATTCAATCCCAGTTGGCGGGCGACCGTCCGGCTGATCTGGGCCACTTCCAACGTATGCGTCAACCGGGTGCGGTGATGGTCATTCGTTTGGCTGACCAGAACCTGGGTCTTGTACATGAGCCGGCGGAAGGCCGTCGAATGGACAATCCGATCTCGGTCACGCTGATAAAGTGTTCGAAACGGGTGCGGTTCTTCGGGATGGCGGCGTCCCCGGCTTTGTTCCGTGAGCATCGCATAGGGGGCTAACACTTCCTGTTCGCGCTCCAGCCAGTTGGGCGGCTCGAAATGGGGACGGCCAGTCGCGGTCATGGGGTCACTTCGTCTCGGAGGTTCGTCACCAGAAGCTCATGCAAGGCGTCCAGGGATTGCGAGATCACCCTGGTATCGCTCAGGACCGGCATGAAATTGGTATCGCCCTGCCAGCGCGGCACCACATGCCAATGAATGTGCCCAGGCAATCCCGCACCGGCATCGCGGCCAAGATTCAGGCCGATATTGTAGCCATCCGGATGCATCAGCCGATCGAGCAACCGCACCATTTGCTGCACGGTTTGCATGGTTTGGAGCAACTCGGCGGCGTCGAGTTGATCAAGCTGTCCTTTATGGGACCGGGGTGCGACAAGGAGGTGGCCATTGTTGTAGGGGAAACGGTTCAAGAGCACCACGCTCAATGGAGTGCGCTGGACGATGAGCGAAGCTCGATCCTCTTGGCCGGCAAGCCCCTGACAAATGAAGCAGGGATCACTGGCAGTGGGAGGCTCGGCGGCCGCGATGTAGGTATGTCGCCAGGGTGCCCAAAGCTGCTCCATGTGGCCCCAAACCTGCTTGGCGGCGATTCGAAGAACCGCGTGGTCCTGTGAACCGCGCCAAGCCCCTAAAATTGAGAACGAACCGCGGGCGCTATACCTGTTCGAGCAATTCGGGCGATGCTTCCCGCGTGCCCCGGCACTTGGGATACTTGCTGCATCCGAGGAAGTAACCGCGGCGGCTGCCGCGCAATTTCATGGGAGCGCCGCACTCCGGGCACGTCTCAGTCACTTCCACTGCCGGCGTGGTTTTCTTGGGCGGGGCAGGCATCAATGTCTTGATCTTTTCCTTGAGCTCCTCGGGGATCGGCTTCGTGCTCCGGCACTTGGGGTAGGCACTACAACCCAGGAAAGGACCGCGCGGGCCGCGCTTGACCACCATGGCGGCTCCACATTTCTCGCAGGCCTGCCCCGTTTCGATCGGCTTGACGGGATTCCCTTCGGCGTCGACATCCTTGGCGTTGCGGCATTTCGGGTACCCGGTACAGGCCAAGAAGGGCCCGCGCGGCCCTTCGCGCAGCACCATCGGTTTGCCACACTTGTCGCAGACGTGTTCGGTCGGTTTGCTCGCCAGGACCGGTTTGCCTTCGTTGTCGAAATTCATCGTCGTCCGGCATTCCGGGTAGCCACTGCAACCCAGGAAGGGGCCGCGCGAGCCCATCCGCTGCACCATCGGCTTGCCACAGGTCGGGCAGTTGTACTCGGTCGGCTGCGGCGCTTCCCGGACCTCGCCATTGGCCGACTTGATATATGAGCACTCCGGATAGCCAGAACAACCCAGAAACTTACCCCTGGTTTTCTTGCTGAAGCGGACCACGAGCGGCCGCTGACACTGCGGACATTTTTCTTCGGTCTCGACCCCCTTCACGGCCTGCATTTTCGCTTTGGCCACCTCGAGCGATTGGCGGAAGGGCTCCCAGAATTCGGTCAAGACCTCATCGCGATGGGCTTTGCGCGATTCGATCAAATCGAACTCTTCTTCCATGTGGCCGGTGAACTTGAGGTCCATCACCTTTGGAAAATGTTCCACGAGGAGATCGGTGACCACCATGCCCAGTTCCGTGGCATAAAAACGCCGTTCCTTCTGCTCGACGTAGCCGCGTTCCTGGATTTTGCTGATGATCGGGGCGTAGGTACTGGGCCGGCCGATGCCCTCCTTTTCGAGTGCTTTGACCAGTGACGCCTCACTGTAGCGGGGCGGCGGCTGCGTGAAGTGCTGTGTGCCGACGAGATCCTGCAGATCGAGCGACTGCTGATCCCGCAACGCCGGCAACAGAGCGTCTTCTTGTTTGCCTCCCGGAGGAAGCACCCGGCGGTAGCCGTCGAACTTCAAGATCTTCCCTTGTGCTTTGAACAGACCTTGGGCTGCCTGGACCTCGACGTTCGTGATGGCGAACACTGCCGGCGTCATCTGGCTGGCCACGAAGCGGTTATAAATCAGCGTGTACAGGCGGAGTAGATCCTGCGGGAGAAACTTGGCGACCTTCTCCGGCGTGTATGCCAGATCCGTGGGACGCACGGCCTCGTGTGCTTCCTGGGCGCTTTTGCCAGAGGCGTATTGATTGGGCTTTTGAGGTAGATAAGGCGGACCAAACTGGCCCTGGATATGCTCCCGGCACGCTTTCAACGCTTCATCGGCGATGCGCGTGCTATCGGTGCGCATGTAGGTGATGAGCGCCACCGAACCTTCCTTGCCCAGCTCCACCCCTTCATAGAGGCGCTGAGCCAGCATCATCGTCCGCTTGGCCGTGTAGTGGAGCCGAATGCTCGCCTGTTGCTGGAGAGTACTCGTCGTGAAGGGCGGCGCCGGTTTTTCCAGGCGATCTTTCTGCTCGACTTTGCTGATGCGATAGGCCGCGCCTTCCAGGGCGTTCAGGATCTTCCGCGCCTGTTCCTCCGCCTTGGCTTCGAACTTCTTGCCAGCCCACTCCGCCAGCTCGGCGAGGAATGCCCCCTCCGGGACCTCGGGAAGCGCGGGCTTGTCCGTACCGTCGTCGTCTTGAGCATCCGACTTTTTGCGGATCCGCGCCTTCAGGTGAGCCGGCTTGGGGAGCGAATCTTCCGGTGCCAACAGGGCCGTAATCTTCCAATATTCCTCCGGCTTGAACTGCTGGATCTCGCGTTCCCGCTCCACAATCAAACGGACAGCAACCGATTGCACCCGTCCGGCGCTCAGGCCGCGGGCAACTTTCAAGCGAAGCAGCGGGCTGAGTTTGTAGCCGACGACCCGGTCCAGGAACCGGCGTGCCTCTTGGGCAGCCACCCGGTCCATATCAATGTCGCCGGGATGCGCAAACGCTTCCTGGATGGCCCGCTTGGTAATCTCGTTGAAGGTCACCCGGCGGATCTGTTTTTCGTCCAGGCCCAAGGCCTCTTTGAGGTGCCAGGCAATGGCCTCTCCTTCGCGGTCCGGGTCGGGAGCCAGGTAGACCGCCTCGGCCTTCGCCGCCTGCTTCTTCAGGGCTGTGATCAGCTCTTTGCGGTCCTCCAGCGTCTGGTAAGTCGGAACCCAGCCCTTTTCGATATCGATGCCGAAGCGTTGATTGGGCAAATCGCGAACGTGCCCTTTGCTGGCCGCGACTTCGAAGTCTGCACCCAGGTACTTGTTGATGGTTTTGGCCTTGGCGGGCGATTCCACGATGACCAGGTTTTTTTTCTTCCGTGCAGCCACCTGCGGCTCCTCTAATTGGCGAACCAACGGTTGCCGTTGTGTTTCTCCGCGAACTCACCTACAATCGCTATTTTAGTTTAGTCCGCCACTCACCCATACTACACGACTTTGTCAAGTGTCAAGTCCGCCCCCGGCCCAGGCCGGAGTGTGGATCGCCATAAGTTGAGGTATTACAATGGCTTTCAATCCATTCCACGGTTTCCGCAAACATCAAAAGGTCGTCTTTGCCGCCCTGACAATTGTTTGCATGCTGACGTTTATCATGGCCGGCGGCAGCTTTGCAGGCGGTGATTTCTTCTCCGAGCTCACGCGCTGGGTGACCGGCCAGAGCAGAACTCATGAAGTCGCCACGGTTTACGGCAAACGAATCAGCGATCGGGAGATCTTGGAACTGCGCCGCCAGCGCCGACTGGCCAACCAATTCATTCAGCAAGCAGTGTTGCAGGCGCAAGATAATGTCCTGCGTACGGTTGAGGCGGAAAACACTCTTTCGCAATTTCCCCCGCAAACGCGGGAACAGCTGAAAGAAATCCTCCAGCGACGACGGTTCGCACCCTTCATGCCCCGTGAGTACCTGGGGAGCCTGCAAATCTACCTCTTCCAGTTGCAGATGATGGCCCAGCAATTGGAGACGGCCAAGCCGCCTGAGCAACCCAAGCCCGAGTTGGCGCGTCTGCTTGAGCAATT
This sequence comes from Gemmataceae bacterium, assembly GCA_035295665.1. Classification (GTDB taxonomy): domain Bacteria; phylum Planctomycetota; class Planctomycetia; order Gemmatales; family Gemmataceae; genus DATGIQ01. The sequence goes on from DATGIQ010000133.1 coordinate 17,643, forward strand.
GCAGGTCGCCCTCCAGCGCGATTATTGGTTGTTCCATACGCCGAAAGATCCCCTCTATCCCGAAGAGAATCTGTATTTTGGCGGCTCGACGAGCGAAAAGGGGCTCCTCGATTTCATGATCTGGCGGCAGCAGGCCGACCGCCTTGGCATCGTGTTGCTGCCGGAAGATATTCGCAACGAGTATATCCAAGAGACATTGCGGCAAGCCCCCAACACGGCCCTCATTTTGCGACAAATTGGTGTTCAGCCCGACGCCGCAACCCAGCAGGCGTTGGTAACGGCCTTGGGCGACGAGTTCCGTGTTCGCATGGCCCAGGCGGCACTCGTCGGCTATGACCCTGGCAGCAACGTTGGCCAGATCCCGGCATCGATCACGCCGTACGAATTCTGGCAGTACTACCGGACCAATCGCACCGAGCTGAGCCTTAAGTTGTTGCCGATCCCCGTGCAGAAATTCCTGCCGGAGGTAAAGGAGCAGCCGAGCGAAGCCGACCTGCAAGCACTTTTCGACAAGTACAAGGACGATGAAGCCGCTCCCAACAAGGAAACTCCGGGCTTCAAACAGCCACGCCGCATGAAATTGGAGTGGGTTTCTGCCTCACCGGATTCGGAAAGCTATCGCAAGCAAGCCCAGCATTGGTTGCTTTCGTTGGTCGCTGCTGGTTCCAGCCAGCCATTCCTGCCGTTGGCGCTGCTCGGGCCGGTCGTGAGTGACTACGAAACACTGAAATGGGGACATTTCCGTGCGTCCCCCTTGATGGCAGCAGACTTCGCGATGTCGTTCTACGATTACGCTTATGTTGAACGGGCGGAAAATGTTGCGTCCATTCTGGCTCAAGTCGGGGGAGCCCTGGGGTCAGGGGGCAATCCTTTTTCGCCGCTCGTGGCGATCCAAAGCGCGGCCGTGGCGCGCACTCAGAAGGAATTGGCTCCCGAGGTGGCGCATGAAGCCCAACGGCGACTGCCGCTGAGCGGGGCGTTTCTTGCCGCGGCCACGGGCCTGCAACCCTCCCTGGCCGCTGCGGCCATTGTCCAGTGTGCCAACAGGACCGATCAGTTTCTCCCCATGGAAATAGTGAAAAGGCCCGTGATCCAGAAGGTTCGGGAAACCATTGCCAGCAATTTGGTAAGCAGCAGCTTGGACGCGTTCAAGACCGACCTGGAAGCGATCCGCAAGGAAGTTGAGACCAAAAAGGCAAAAGCAGCCGATGCCGAAAAGCGCGTGGAGAAAGCGGTCCAGGAGCATGGTTGGGCCCACGGCGCGATGAGCGAGCCCAAAGATCAATACGCGATCAATCAAGATGCCAAGGAACTGGCCCCGCTCAAAGAGGAGTATGTGCGGCAAGGTCAGTATCGGGACCCGAAAGGCAAACAGTTTGCCCAGAACCTGTTCTTCCGCCTCCCCGCGGATCAATGGAAACTCTACACCCCGCAGGAATTGTTCTCCACCCCATCGTTGGACACCAGCGACAAGAAAACATTCCTCTACTGGAAAACGGATGATCAGCCAGCCAAGGTCTTGACGTTTGCCCAGGCTCGGCCGCAGGTCGAGGCCGCTTGGCGGCTGGAAAAAGCTCGTGCATTGGCCAAGGCCAAAGCAGAGGAGCTGGCGAAGCAGGCGAAAGAAGCACATGGAGATTTCCTTCCCATCCTCAACGAGGCCAGCAAGCAATATGGCGCGGTTTTTGACCTCATGGGGGTAGCACGCTGGGCCAGGCCTGCTCTCACCAGCCGGGCTGAAGCGTTTGGCCAGTATCAGCCCTATACCGTTCCCGAGGACAAGATCGAATATCCGCCCCCTTGGCCAACCTTTGTGGACCCGCTTCTGGAGAGTGTGCACGAGAAGGGGGATATCACCGTCATTAGCAACCGTCCCAAGGACATCTACTACGTGGTGGCTCTCGTCCGCCGCGATCCTCCGACCGAGGGGGATTTCTACAAAGAATCGACCGGGAATCGAAATCTTCTGCTTGGGCAGCTGGAGGTCGAGCGACAAAAGGCATACCGGCTGGCATTCCTGGGCCAGCTTCGCGATGAGGCGAACCTGACGGTCAATCCCGAAGGATTGGACCGCATTCGGGAGCGGCCGAACCTGGCGGAAGAATGAGAACGTGTAGCGGCGGTTCACAGAACCGCGCGGTTCACAGAACCGCGCGGTTCTGCGAACCGCCGCTAAACTAGTGTCCTCGGTGAGATCATTTGTCAGGCTTGGCCATCACGGCCCAGGAAGCGGACCTGGACATCCGGCGCCTGGATGTGGTGCAACAGATGGCGCGGTAGCCAGCACCAAATGCGGACGCGATTGTCGACGTATTCCTGTCGGTAAATCTCGGCGTGTGCACCCAGATAAGCCAGGACCCGGCCATTGCCGGAGCTGGTTTCGATCTGTGCATCCGCAAAATCCTCGCTGATCGCCTCCATAACGGCTTCACGGAGATCATCCAAGCCTTGCCCCGTGGCAGCGCTGACCGCCACGGAGCGCGGATGCTGCTTGGCCAGCACATCCACGTACGACCGGTCGGGCAACTGGTCGATCTTGTTGAGAACCAAAAGGGTTGGCCGTTCCGCACAACCGAGTTCGGTTAAGACGCGGTTGACGGCCTTGATTTGCTCTTCGGCGGACGGGTTGCTGGCGTCCACAACATGGAGCAGCAGTCGGGCCTGCCGTGTTTCTTCGAGGGTTGCCTTGAAGGAAGCCACGAGGTGGTGCGGAAGGTCGCGGATGAAGCCGACCGTATCGCTGAGGAGCACCCGCCCCCAATCCTTCAAATGCCATTGCCGGGTGCGCGTGTCCAGCGTGGAGAAAAGCTTATCTTCGACGTGGACCCCGGCTCCCGTGAGAGCGTTCATAAGTGTGCTTTTGCCGGCGTTGGTGTAGCCGACAAGGGAAACCGTGTGCTCCTCACGACGGCTGCGTACCTCGCGCTCTTTGCGTGCCTGGACCTCAATCAGTCGATGGCGCAGATCGCGGATCCGCTGATCCACCAGGCGGCGATCCTCTTCCAGCTGTGTTTCGCCCGGCCCCCGCAGGCCAATTCCGCCGGTGTACCGCGATAGGTGCGTCCACATCCGCCGTAGTCGCGGCAAGGCGTATTCGAGCTGAGCCAGCTCCACCTGGAGACGTGCCTCGGCGGTGCGGGCCCGCGTGGCGAAAATGTCCAGGATCAGCTCGCTGCGATCAAGAACTTTCACCTCGGTCGCTTTTTCAAGATTGCGCACTTGGGCGGGTGAAAGATCGTTGTCAAAAATAATTACATCGGCGTCGCTGGCTTGCACCTGTTCTTGCAGTTCGGATAGCTTGCCTTTGCCGATGTACGTGGCCGGAATGACATTTTGGCGTCGCTGGACCAGGCTGCCGACAACAACGGCCCCGGCTGTGGTGGCCAAGCCGCTCAATTCTTCCAGCGGGTCGGTGCTGATCCACGGCCGATCCGGTAAAGCCACGCTCACCAGAAAAGCACGTTCCCGGTGGACCGTCAATTCGTCGCGCGTTACATCCAATGTCACGTAAGTTTGGAAACCTCCTTCATACCGTGAATTGTACGGGCGCGAGCGCGCCCACAGCAAGGAGAAAACCGATTATTCCCCGCGCAACAGACACCCCCTGGTATGCGAGGTTCACGGCGCCTAAGATTCCTGGAAGAGCGAAGCCTAAACCCCCTGTGGAATGTGCGGGCTTTTGGCCGCACTCCAGCGCTTGGAGGAGAACTCGACCTTGCCCCTCGTTGTGCAAAAATTTGGCGGAAGCAGTGTAGCCACGGCAGAGCGGATCATGGCGGCGGCGCGGCGGGCAATTCGTGCCCGGCAAGCCGGCAACCAGGTCATCGTGGTGGTGAGTGCCCGCGGCGATACGACCGACGAGCTTATTTCTCTGGCACGCGAAATCAATGAGCAGCCACCGGCCCGAGAAATGGACATGCTCCTGTCCACCGGCGAACAGATTTCGATCGCCCTCATGGCGATGGCAATTCAGGGCCTGGGCCAGCCGGCCATCAGCTTCACCGGGGCCCAGATCGGTATTGTCACCGACAGCTTTCACACCAAGGCCCGAATCAAAAACATCTCCACCCAGCGGATGCGGCAGGCGCTCGACGAAGGCAAAATCGTCATCGTAGCCGGCTTCCAAGGGATTGATGAAGAATACAACATCACGACGCTGGGGCGGGGTGGCTCGGATACGACGGCGGTCGCCTTGGCGGCCGTCATGAAGCATGATCCGGGTGGGGCCAACGGCCGCGTCGATTGTGAGATTTACACGGATGTCGATGGCGTATACACGACGGACCCGCGCATCGTGGCCGAGGCACGGAAGATCGACGCCATCAGTTACGATGAGATGCTGGAACTCGCCAGCGTTGGTGCCGGCGTGATGCATTCGCGGAGCATCGAATTCGCCAAGAAATTCCATGTGCCCTTGCAAGTCCGCAGCTCCTTCAGCGACGTGGAAGGAACATGGATCGTTCCCGAAACCGAATGGATGCGGAAGGTCGCCGTCTGCGGTGCTGCCTTGGTCCGCGATGAGGCTCGGATCAATCTGGACGGCGTCCCGGATCAGCCGGGAGTGAGTCATCGCGTCTTTTCGGCGATTGCTGAAAAGAATATCGTCGTGGATATGATTGCCCAAAACGTCGGCAGCGCCGGCCGGGCGGCGATCGGCTTCACGGTGTTGCGGAATGACTTGCCGGCTACGTTGGCGATTTTGCGTCCCTTAGCCGATCAACTGGGCGCGCAGGTGCAACAGAATGAGGAAGTCAGCAAAGTTTCCATCGTGGGAACCGGTATGCGCACGCACACCGGTGTTGCCCAGCAAATGTTTGCTGCCCTGGCTGCGGAAAACATCAACCTGAAGATGATCACCACGGGAGACATCAAGATTTCGGTGCTTGTGGACAAGGTAGACGGGACCCGTGCCTTGCGCGCGGTTCATCAGGCGTTCCAGCTGCACGACCTGCGGCCCGGCGCAGGGCTGGCCGGAGGGGGCGCCGCCCAAGATTTTCGGCCGCGGCCGCCGGTCCTCGTGGAAGAGAATTCCAGCAACGAATTGGCGCAGCGGACGCAACAACTGACCAGCATGGAAGAAATTGTGATCAGCAACGTGTTGCTCAATACCGAGGAGGGCCGGATCACCATCTTTGATCTACCCAACCGCCCCGGGAACTGCTCCCGCGTTTTTCAAGCCGTGGCCGCCGCCGGGATTGTCGTCGATATGATTGTGCAAAACCTAAGCGGCAAAGATCGGGCCGAATTGTCGTTCAGCGTCCCGCGCAGCGAGCTTGCCCGAGCCGAGGCCCGGACCGAGCAGGTGGTCCATGAGATCGATCCGGCGACCCGCGTCCTGGCCGACGCCGATATCGCGCGGCTATTTGTGTTTGGGGTTGGCATGCGCAGCCACACCGGAGTTGCGCGCCGGATGTTTGGGGCGCTGGCCGAGTGCGGGATCAACATCGGCATGATCAACACGAGCGAAGTCTGTGTCAGCGTGGTCGTGGACCGCAATCGAGGGGAAGAAGCGCTCGCCGGCTTGAAGGAAGCGTTCCACGTGGCTTAGGAACCATTTCAAGGGGGGGTTCACGCTTCTTGTTGGAGCCCGGCCGTTCTTTCCAAACGCGTACGGCTGGCAGCTACACGTCGGAACCGTGAGTCACCTACCACTGCACCAGGAGTTCACGCGCAAATCGGCTTAGACTTTCCTGGCTGATGGCGACTGGGGTCTGACACTCGGGACAACAGAGGCTGTCCCCAGTTGCCAGGATACGGTAAATGTTATCTTCGATCGTTTCGCCGTCCCCCAGTGGGCACCATTCTCCCTCTTCCGCCATGCGATCCAGCACTTCTCCCATGGTCGAATCCTCGGGTATGGAGAAATTGCAGACGCACGACGGGCAGTGAAGCTCCAAGGGGTTGGGCTGACCGATTGTGAAGGGCATATCTTCTCTCCAGTTCCGGGACTGTTCGCCTCGTTTATCGAGGACTCAACCATTGGCAACTTCGATACCAAATCGGTTGGTGCACGCCGGTATTCCGGCTGGCGAGGCCACAAGACAATGCGGAGACAAGAGTTCCAATGGAGGGAAGCAGAGCCACGGCGTGTACGCGCGGAAGGGAAGGGCTTAGCAAGCGTTTCCGCTGATTTACAGAATCGGAGAGGAGAAGTTACAAAATAGCGATCTCGGGCAGCGCCGATCATCGGCTGGCACAAATTCTAGGGCCGCGTGCAAAAAAGGCCGCCACCCAGGATGTGCTGAATGGCGGCTGGTTAAGAAACCCTAACAACACGGTGTCTGGAACTCGAGAATCAAAGGTTCCGACACCGTGTTGTTAGGGTTTCAAAATCACTATTGCTTGTTGGCCGTTTGCGCGTGTGCGGCCACATCGTAATTCGCCAGCGCTTGGTGCAACGCACTGTAAGCCGACTCATCTCCGGGCATGGCAGAGGCAAACTGAAGACCTTGTTTGGTCATATGATCGACCAACTCCGGAATGGTCTTGGCTTTAATGCCGAACTTTCCGGTGAAGTAATTGCCCACGTCCCGCTGCCGAAGGCCGCTTACCGCATCATCCAGGTTATTCAGAAACGTCTTGGCTTCAGTGTAGAGCGCGAACGGGAGGTCGCCACCGTTCTTGCGGAGCTGCCGTTGCAGATTGTCCACATCATTGCTCAATTGCGTCAACGTGCCGGGATCAACTTGGCCATTGAACTCAGCCTGCCGAACAGCAGCCTGGGCCAGCGAATTGACCCGCTCCCGTTGCTCCTTGAAATCCGGGCCGTTCAGAGCAACCGGCCAGGTCAACTTCCCTTCGTTCTTGAGCAGGGCGATGTTGCCCGCGCCTTTGCTGACGTTGATGTGCTTCAGACCGTCTTCGTCGAGTGGCAGCTGTTGGATATTGACAAGCTGTCCAGATTCGGGCTTGGAAGGCGGAAGCCTGCGCAAATCCGCCAGCAAGTCATTGAGCGCTTTGCCGGACCAGATTTCGGTCACGGGCGGATTATTCCGACTTCGGTTGAGCTGTTCCAGCTGGTTGCGTTGCCGCTCTTCTTCAGGCGTCGGCGTCTTTTCCCGTTCATAGAGGTATTCATCGAAAACTTTCCGCCGGTTGGCGAGCCGTTCGGACCGTACTTGTTCTCGGGTGAGGTAAGCCTGTTGCGTGTTGACGAGGAATCGGCCCTGCGCGTTGATGACGTCGGCAGCACCGCGGAGATACCCTCCATAGGGATCGTAGTAATTGTACATGTACGGATTGGAGTAAGACGACGTATCGTAACCCGGGCTGCTGGAGTAGGCGTTCGCGTAGGGGCTGGCGTACATCGTGGCATAAGGGTTGGCGTAGAGGGACGCATACGGATTGGCGTACGCCGCCGGAGCCGACGGAGCCACGACAGGATTCACCACAGGATAAGACGCCACACGGGCATAGGGGTTGTAGCCCAGAGCATAGGGCGGAACGTGCGAGAGCGCCTGGCCGATGGTGGCAATATTGAATGCCGCTTGCTGCAACGTCAAGCCAGGACGCACCTGGTAATTTGGATTGGGGCGTTGGGCGTTGGCTTGAAGTGGAATCATGGCCGACGCAATCAGGCCAAGGACAGCCACCCGGCCCATGCGCTTGCTCGAGCTAAACATGGCATGCCTCACAAACGAGATTGGGGAACCGATGAACATCTCCGAACCGCACCAACTCCTCGATTGGCATCACGCCCGCAAATTGAGTACCGACGGTTCGCGTATCCACATTTTGCCAGGCGTCAATCTATATTCTAGCCGAAGAGCTCAGCAAAACAACTTTCACCGATCCTGATCCGCCGGAGCAAACGGCTTCCAAGGAAAGACCGGTCTCAGGGGACGTATACAAACTCATTGGAGTTGAGCAATGCCGAGCAAAAATCCGCCACGGCCGCAGCTTGGGCAGGATCCAGCGTCTCGGGAAGTGCAGCAATGCGTCGCACAGGCTCCCCGCGGCGTAAGCGTTCTCGGATCAATTTCTCTTGGGTAGCCAAGAATTCCTGGGCCATCCGAAGCTCAGCGGCACGAGGCGGCCGGGCCAACGCCAAGCGGTAGGCCCGGTCGATCCAGTCCGCCGCATTCGAACCGCCGTCGCCCAGTAGCCGTGCAGCAAACACCTTGCTTTGCGCTTGGAGAAAGGGCCCATTCAGCAGGATTAAGGCCTGCGGTGCGAAGGTGCTGACCGGCCGGACTGCGCACGAAGTCAACGAATCGGGCCGATCAAAGGCCTCCAGAAGAGGCAGCCGGACATTCCGCTTCGCAAATAGGTAAATGCTTCGCCGGGAGTGCGCACGGAGATCGGGCGTAACGGGCCATAGTCCATCTGGTTCGCCTTCGGTGAAAATCAACTCATAGACCTCCGGCTCCAGCGGAACAAACACCATCGGCCCGCCCAGCGCAGGATTAAGGGATCCGGCCACGGCCAAGATGCTGTCGCGGAGCGATTCCCCTTCCAACCGCCAGCGATTCATTCGCCAAAGTAGCCGATTATCTGGATCGACCCGCTTGGCCAACGCACTGGGAGCTAGCCGGCTCGTTTGCTGGTAGGTGTTCGAGAGCACCAGCAGGCGGTGGATGTGCTTGATCGACCATCCGTGGTCGATGAATTCGCAAGCCAGCCAATCCAGCAGCTCGGGATGCGACGGTGCTTCGCCGCGCACTCCAAAGTCGTTGGGCGTCGCGACCAAACCCCGTCCAAAATGGTGCTGCCAAAGCCGATTGACCAGGACCCGGGCGGTCAGCGGATGCTCAGGACTGGTCAACCAACGAGCCAGGTCCAAGCGAGTTAGACGGGGCTGAGGCAGGGCCGGCTGTTTGGCAGTATGCGCAGGGCGCCCAAGGTCGTTCTCACCGAGAATGCGCAGAAAACCCGGTTCGACCTGGGCTCCCTTGCGTTTTGGGTCGCCACGATGCAGCACGTAGGTGGGCGGGCATTTCTCGGCCTCGGCGACCGCCCAGGCATGGGCCGGTGGCGGCGGTTTTTGTGCTTCCAGGGCATGGATCTGGGCCCGCCAGGCTGCCCGCCGAGCCCGATCTTCAGGCGTGAGCGCTCCCAGGAGCTCATCCCAGGTCACCTTGATCAGAACTTGAGCCTGTTCCGCCCGTTTCTTCTGCTCCGGCGTCCGCTTGCTGGATTGCACCGCCAGTGCGTGCCGATAAATGGGTTCCAACTTTGCCTTCTTGGCCTCGGTCAACCGGGCCCGGTAAGGTGCTTCTAGCTCGGCGACCTGTTTCTCCAAGGGCTTCCGCTGCGCTTCGATTGCCGCCAGAAGCTTTTGGTGGGCGGTCCGATCCGCCGCGGTCGCGATATCCACGTCTTTCGGCTGCGTAGCTGCAAAGAACGCTTGCAGCCGGTAATAGTCCGCCTGAGAAATCGGATCGAACTTATGGTCGTGGCAGCGGGCACAGCCAACGGTGAGGCCAAGAAAGGCCGCCGCCACGCCGCTCGCCATCTCGGTCAGCACTTCTTGACGATTGATCTCGGGATCGGTGTTTCCACTCACCAAATGCACAGGACCGCACCGGTTAAAACCGGTAGCGATCAGCCGATCGGGACTCGAACACCCCGATTGCTCCGTTGGCCGAGATGGGAGCAGGTCGCCAGCCAGTTGCTCGGTCACGAAGCGGTCGTAGGCCAAATCCGCGTTGAAGGCAGCAATCACATAATCGCGATACCGCCAAGCATCGGGGCGCTGGCCATCCACTTCGTAACCGTTGGATTCCGCATAGCGGACTACATCGAGCCAATGTTGAGCCCACCGTTCGCCGTAGTGAGGAGATCCGAGCAAGCGATCCACCACCCGCTCATAGGCATCGGGTCGGGTATCGTGAATGAATTCATCACATTCTGCCGGCAAAGGCGGCAGCCCCGTTAAATCCAGTGTGACCCGGCGTAACAGGGTCGCCCGGTCCGCCGGCGGCGCAGGCTGGAGACCTAGCTTTTCCAGCCGGGCCAATATAAACGCATCAACTTCGGTGTGGACCCACGAGGCGTCTCGGACAGCGGGAAGGGGCGGCCAGGTAGGTTTGTGGAAAGCCCAGTGGGCTCGGTCTTTCTCAGTCAGGACGGGCTCGTCCGGTGGTCTTGGCGCAGATTGTTCGGCCAAAGCGAAGCTTCGCAAGGTGCCGATTGTCAGCAACGCGAAGATCAAGCTAGTGGGGACTAGGCAGGAACGCATCGAGGGCCTCACTTGCTCGGAAAAGTTCACTCCCAGGCCATGCACCCGGTTCCCGGCGAAGTAAAATACAGAAGGAGCATGGCCGCAGCCGTCGGTCGGTCATATCCTCTGACTTTGCGTGTTTGCGAGGCAGGATAATTGCGGAGTGAGCACGGCAACTCACCCAATTAGGGTAGTCGATCTGGAGCGAGGCTGCAACAGCTTGCGCCGGAAACCGAAAATCTTGGCCCCACTCGTGCTGGTCCCGCAGCGCATGGAAGGTCCCTCGCAACAACGAAATTCGCTGGCTGCGTTCAATTTCTTGCCTGCCGTCCATATAATGAAAAGGAGCAGGGCAACCTTACCACGCAAAGGACGAACAGAAGAGGCAGCAGAGTGTCTTGAATGCCGCACACAGAGTTTTTGTGTGAAGGCCGAGCACGAGCCTGCTCGTGACGTAAATTGTCCTGGCGAATAGACTTCAACCACCGGAACAGAGATCTTTGGGACGTAGCGATGAAACGGAATACCGATTCGGCAACCATGGCCACACGGCGGCGTTCTGCGGAGGGAGAGAACGCGCGATTTGAGCCTGAGATCGCCAAGCGGCGGCTGTCCGGTGACGCGGAAGACGAGAGTCGGGGTTCCTTCTTCGAACATGAAGACGAGCAATCCTCGGAATCCCTCGACCTCCTCGACGAGGATCAGCCGTCCTCACTGGAGGCCGCCGACGAAGACAGCTCCCAATCCCCGGACGATACGCTGGGGCTCTACCTGCGGCAGATGGGGGCTATTCCGCTTCTGAACCGCAAGCAAGAGCTCGAACTGGCTCAGCGGTTGGAGATTGCCCGGCAGCGGTATCGCCACGCGGCTCTATCGAACCTGTATGTGCTCAGCAAGGTGGTCGATACCTTTGAGCGCGTCCAGGGCAATGAGCTGGCCGTCGATCCGACCATTGATGTGGTAACCAGCTTGGGCTTGAGCCGGGAGAAGATTCTGGCCCGGATGCCCTACAACCTTCGGACTCTCCACCATATTCTGCGCAAGGCCTGCAGCGATTTTCGGCTCTTGTTGCGGGCTGGCAATGCGGCTGCGGATCATCGGGTTCGACGCAACCTTTGGCGAAAGGTCCGCAAGGCAGCCATCCTGGCGGAAGAGTTGTCGCCTCGGATTGATCTGCTCGAGCTCTGGACGGAAGAGTTGGCCAGCCATGCAACACGGATGGCCAGCCTTTCCAGGCTCATCAGCTCCGGCGGACGTTCCCGCTTGGATCGCGAAGACCGGAACAAGCGGATCAAGGAATTGCGCGACCTGATGTACCAGGTGCACGCTAGCCCAGAAGATCTGGCGCGCCTGATCCGCGTCCTGGAACGGCGCCAGGCGCGGTACCGCCAGGCTCGGCGGGAGCTGGCGGAGGGAAATCTGCGGCTGGTGGTGTCGATTGCCAAACGGTACCGCGGCCGCGGGCTAGCGTTTGCCGACCTCATCCAGGAAGGCAATCGCGGTCTCATGCGGGCCGTGGACAAATACGAGCATC
>DATGIQ010000134.1:0-16925 GCA_035295665.1 Gemmataceae bacterium
CACGGTGCGATGACCGGTCAGCTGGGCGCGCACAAATTGGTCGAACGGCAAATCGCGATTGAGGGCATGAACGACCCAGTCGCGCCACAGATAGATGCCGGGGGCAGCGAGCATGTTCTCGTCCACGTCGGCATAGCGGAGCACGTCGAGCCAGTGTCGGGCAAAGCGGACGCCGTGTTGCTCGCTGGCAAGTAACCGATCGACCACCTTGGCGTAGGCGTCCGGCGAGGGATCTTCCAAGAATGCCATCTGCTCCGCGGGGCTGGGAGGCAGACCAATCAAATCGAGGTACACGCGGCGCAACAGACTGAGACGGTCGGCGGGGCCGGCGGGTTGAAGTCCCCGCGCCTGGTAACCCGCGGCAAGAAATGCGTCAATCGGGTTTGCCGCGGCCATCCCCCCTGCGGGTACTGGTGGCCGGACGACCGGCTGGAGGGACCAGAGAGCCGGCGGCTCTTCCTTCGGTGCCGGCGGCGTGAGCCCGTACCAGAGACCGAGCAAACACGACAAGTAGGGTGCGACAATACTCACGGCCAGTCCCTCACAGGAGCCTTGGAGTCTCCATCATGTTAATCCGACGGGGGACGGGAAGCAATCGAGCTCGGATTGTTCCAGTAATGCGGACGGTTCGCTGTCAGGGCCTCGCTTTCGGTTTTCTGCTCGCCCACACTCATGGAGACCGTTCCAGTGACACGCAGTGTGATATAAAATTCTGACAAGTGTTCGAGTAATCGTGCGGAGCCAGGAGAAAGTTGGCACGTTTCAGGCGGGCCGGATCCGCACGGGAAACAACAAGCTGCTGGTGCTGGACGATTCCGGGCTGCTGCGTCTGCCGCTTGCCAATGGCTTGCCGGATGTCCGCGACAGCAAGGCCATTCCCTGCTGGCAGCTCAACGAGTAACGATCTTTATCCATTCGCGCGCTGGTCGAGAGCTAGCTGCGTCCGCGCATCGGCCCAGCGGAGTCGATGCTGCTGCCACGATGCCTGTTTCGGGACCCGCAGCAGAAGGCTGGCCGTATCGGTGTCGTTGCCGCTGGCTTTCACGGGGTCGGGTCATCCTCCTCCCATACCGAATGGTAGGCATCGATCGACTCAAAATAGCTGAGCAAGGCCTGGTAAAAGGGATGCCCGCCGAGCGTGGCACTATCGCCCACGATCAGGAGCAGGCGGCGGGCCCGCGTCAGGGCCACATTCATCCGGCGCACGTCGGCCAGGAAGCCTACCTCCCCCTCAGGGTTCGACCGCACCAGCGACAAGAGGACCGCCTCCTTTTCACGGCCCTGGAACCCGTCCACGCTGTCGATCTCGAGACCGGGGATCTCCAGCTTCTCCCGCAGGAGCCGTACCTGGGCGGAATACGGTGCGATCACGGCGATGGCCTCTGCCGGCACGCACGCTTTCAGCAGGGCATGGACTTTGCGACCCACCAGGTCGGCCTCGCGCAGATTTCTTCGACTCTCGCCGCCCGGTTCTTCCTCCTCGTCATACCCGGCGCCGGCCGTATCGATAAAGTGCACGGGCGCTTTCGTCAAGGGGCTGGTGATCACGCCAGGCAGATCGCATAGCAGATGACCCCAAATAGAAGGATGGGCTTGCAGTTCGCCATCGTAGAACTGCTGGGAGGAGAAGCTCATGATTGACTCGTGCATCCGGTACTGCACATCGAGCCGCTGGGTCACCTGATTGCCATACAAGGCAACCAGTCGTTCCATGAGGCTCACGCCGAAGCCTTGCTGCGCGGCCTCCCGGGAAAGGATCGTCGGCGGTAACTGACAATGATCGCCAGCCAGGACCACACGCTGACAGCGCAAGAGCGGCAGCCAGCAGGCCGGCTCGGTGCTTTGACTGGCCTCATCGATAACCGCAAGATCGAAGCTGCGCTGTCCAAGCACCTCGCTATCCAGAGCGGTGAGCGTCGCGCACAGAACCGTGGCCCGGTCGAGGATGCGTTCGACCGCCTGGGCCTCCAGCCGCCGCGCGTCCGCCAACAGAGCCCGAGCCTCCTGGCGCATTGCCTGGCGGCTGCCGGGCTCTGGCCGAGCGCGCGTGAATTTACGGGCCTGGCGGAACAAGGCAAAGGCCTCCTTGGCCAGCTTGCGCGCCTGGCGCGTATCCGGGTGGTCTTCAACGATCAGATCAAGCGTATGCTCCCGCAGCGTAGCCAGAACGCGGGCGGGGTGGCCCAGGCGTACCGCGGTTTCGCCGCCAGCCAGAAGGCGTTCCAGCAGGTTATCTACGGCCAAGTTGCTCGGGGCGCACGCTAACACCTTTTCGCCGCGCCGCACCGCTTGCCGGATCAACTCGACAACGGCCGTCGTTTTTCCTGTGCCCGGCGGGCCGTGCAAAATGGCCACATCCTTGGCAGACAGAGCGAAGGCCACGGCCTCTTGTTGCGATGGATTGAGCGCATGCTCGAGCGGCACAAACGGCTTCGCGACTTCGAAGGTGGGGGAGACATTGCCCAGCAAGACGTCCCGCAACTCGGCCAGCCGGTCTCGACGGGCCGTGCGCACCCGTTCCAGCGCAGCGACTTGCCGTTGCCGGGCGATGTCGTCGCTGGACAAGTCGAGTCGGTAGGTGGCCGCGTGGTCCGCCTCCTGCGGCGGATCGTGAATGGCCACACACAACGCTTCCTTCCTGCGTTCACAAACCACGCCGCGCCATCCTTTGGTCGTGGGTTCACCTTCTGGCGTGAGCAGCACAGGCGTCCCGGGTCCTAGTCGGTTCCAGGGCAGCGCGAGCGTGCGATTACGCTTGGCGAGTGTCAGAATGACTCGGCCACCCAGGCCGGATTCTTCTTCGACGATCACGAGGCCGATCAGGCTCTCCCCGGTTCGCTCGGCCTCGGCAGGCGATAGCCGGCCCAGAGTTTCCTGTGTCTGCCTGGCCTCGGCTTCTGACTCCAGCTCGACCAAGCGGGACAGACGCTGGAAATGGTCTTCCTCGCCGGCAGCGGCGCCACCAGACCCTGAGGACCAGACCCGAAGGCGACGTTCTTTCAGCATTTGCCCATCCAGGGCTTTCACCAGTCGCGTTTCCCATCCGGCCGGTACTTCAACACTCGCCATCGTCCCGCGCAAGTCGATCTTGCCAATCTGCTCCGCGCGCATTCCGCCGGTCGAACACAGAAGAGAAAGCAACTCCCCTTTGGTGCTTCGCGGTGGCAGGGATTCAACGTGAAGAAGTGCCATGGCTCTTACCAGATGATTCCGCTGGACGCGAATTGGCAAAGCCGGATGCCACGCCAGGAGGCCAGCCGGCTACAAGAGTCCTGGGACTCTCAGGGAGCGGTCACGGGGACCGGTTGAGCAATCCCTGATGCCTCATCCAATCGGCGCAAGATGCCGTCCAGGTGGAACATGGTTGGGCGCTTCGTCGGACACCGAAGTCGTGGGTGGCCGTTGCGTAGATGTGCAATTCTGCCGGAACACCGGCGCGCTTCAAGGCCAAGTACATGACCACGCTGTGCTCCGGGCTGCTGATGATATCTTCGCCTCCATGTGTGAGAAAGATCGGCGGCGTCCCGTTCGGAATGCCCAGGCCTGGAGCGAGCTCTTCTTTGTCCTTGGTCTTCAAGTAGCCCGGATACACCAGGACGGCGAAGTCCGGCCGGCAGCTGATTTTATCAATGGCATCGATCGGCTCGT
This sequence comes from Gemmataceae bacterium, assembly GCA_035295665.1. GTDB lineage: Bacteria > Planctomycetota > Planctomycetia > Gemmatales > Gemmataceae > DATGIQ01. The sequence goes on from DATGIQ010000134.1 coordinate 3,649, forward strand.
AAGAACTTCGCTCGAAACTCGTCGCTGTAGCGATGGCGAGATGCCCGCCGGCAGAAAAGCCGACCATGCCGATTCGCTCGGGAGCGATGCCCCACTCCTTGGCCTTGCTACGCACCAGACGAACAGCCCGTTGCGCGTCTTGGAGCGGACGGCGGGCGGGTTCGTCCTTCGGCTCATCGGGGCGGCGGGGTACGCGGTACTTGAGGATAATACCGGTTACGCCGAGTGAGTTCAGCCAGCTGGCAACCTCTTCCCCTTCCAACTGCCAGTAAAGGTTCCAGTAGCCGCCGCCGGGACAGATTAGCATCGCTGTCCCCGTGTCTTTATCCTTCGGTGGTTTATAAATCGTGATCGTGGGTTTGGTAACGTTAGTCACCATCTGGGTCGGCTCCGTGACCTCGACCTGTTTGCGGTCCAGCTTCGGGGACATGATGAACTTTTCAGCGCCGATGTTGCCGACCTCATCGGGAGCGTTGCCGGGCCAAAGCTCCACGACTTTGGGATCACTTGCCTCGACCACGCGTGAGATTAGGCACAAGCAGGTGACGAGGGACAGCAGCGACGCGAATCTCATGGGTTGCTCCTTTGCGCACAAGTGCCGCCCGAGCGTTTCTCTGTACATTGGCCGGCTGACGCGCTCCGTTCGTGAAAACGATCACGAGGCCACACTAGAATGTTATGATATGGTGAGATGCGTAGCACCCAGCCTCCCAGCGCCTGGCCCTGACGCTCCCGTTCAGGCGGCGAGCAACCGGGAGTCAGCCCAGGACCTGCGAACGCGGAGCTTCGCGATTCGGATTAGTTCTTATCTTCGACGCCGCCCGGCCACCAGGTTTTGCCGAAGAACAACTCCAGAAGGCTGGAGTGCCCGAGAGGAAGAAATCGACACGTGACCGCAGTCGTCTGGCCCGTGCGATCCCCGCTGTTGCCGATGATCCTGGCCGGGGCGCTCTCCTTGAGTCTCGGTTGGGGCATCCGAGGCAATTTCGGCCATGCCTATGGCGCACTCTTTCCAGGGGCCTTGGCGGCCATTGCTGTGGTACTGGCGTCGGGCCGAGAGGACTGGTGGCAACGGATCGGCTATTTTGGCTTGTTCGGTGCCCTGGGCTGGTCCTTCGGGGGCACCATCTCCTACATGCACGTCATTGCCTATACCCACTCGGGACATTTCCCGTCACAGGTGTACGGCTTTGCCTGCCTGTTCGTGATTGGCTTCACGTGGGCCGCCTTGGGAGGCGCAGGTACCGCTCTGCCCGCCTGCCTGGACCGCGACGGGCTGACCGGTTTGTTTCCGCCGCTGCTCATGGTCCTAGGGGCCTGGGTGCTGCAAGACTTCACCGTCCCACTGCTGGTGCCGATGGTATCTTCCCAACGGCGGCATGAGAGTATCCTGTACTGGTACGATACGTCTTGGCTGGCGGCGCTCGTGGCCATGGCGGCGGTGCTGGCGTGGATAGCGATGCGGCGCCGGGTATGCTGGGGAAGCTCGTTGATCCTGCACCTGGCCATCGGCTGGTGGGTGGGCTTCCTGTTCGTGGTGTTCATGGTCGACGGACTGGGCATCGAGTTTCGCATGACGCCGCCACGCGGCGACAACTGGGCAGGCATCCTCGGCATGACCGCCGGCATGTTCGTCTACTGCGGGCGGGCTCGGCTGCTTCCTGTCGCATTCGCAGCCCTGGTCTCGGGATTGGTCGGTGGCTTCGGCTTCGCCGCGGCGACGTTTCTGAAACTGATCGAAGTCAAGTACCTCCCGCTTTTCCTCAGCCAGGCCTTCGGTGAGTCGGCCTGGCAAACGAACTGGCACAGCATCCTGGAGCAGACCTATGGACTGTTCAATGGGATCGGCATCGCCCTCGCCATGGGGTATCTAGCCCGACGTCTCCCGAAGTTCTCCGATGGTCCTCCGGCCCGGCGCTGGACGGAAGTGGCTGCGGTAGCGTTCGTACTGCTGGGCATTACTTATCTGAACCTGGTACAAAATGTTCCTCACTGGATTCGTGCCAAGGCGATCCCATCCGAGTTGTATGGCCTTCCGAGCAGGACCTGGTTCAATTTGGCTTATGCCCTCGTGGCAGCCGCTGCGATAGGTCTATTGGTCCGCCACCAGCGCCATCGATTGGTCTTGATTCCAGAGAACGATCTGGGGAAAGGACAGCTACTCTACCTCGCTCTTCTTTGGTGGGTGGTCGTTGGCAACCTGATGCGGGCGATCCCGCCGTTTCAAGAACAGCGACTGATTACCGAAGGTGTCATCCACGCGAACGCCGTTCTCTGCATGGTGCTCGTTTTGATGTGTCCCGGGGCCGGTTCTTGGCCGGACCGGGAAAAGGAAAGGATCTCCGCGCGGTCCCTCTTGAATGCTGTGACGGCCGTCCCTTTAACCCTGGTCGTGATCGTCGGCGTGGCAGCGGTGGGTACGCGGATGATTCATGGAAGTAACTACATTCCCCACGCGGGCTACCATACGCGCTTCGGCCCGGACGCGAAAACCGGCAAACCGCAACCAGGCCAACCGCACCCCTGATGACGGCCGCTCCGTTTTCTTAATTCGCAGGTCCGGAGTAGGGGCGAACGCGCACGTTGCGGAAGGCGACGGGGCCATGGTCGGCTTGGAGCAGAAGGGGCCCGGTCGGGATCTCCTTGTCCCTCCAGGCGTTGCCGGTCGGTGTTTTAATTTCCACGTTCTCGTGAATTACCTGGCCATTGAGCACAACCTTCACGAAGCGGGCGTTGGCGATCTTTTTGCCCGTGGCGTCAAACCGAGGTGCCTGGAAGATTACGTCCAGCGTTTGCCAGTCTCCTGCGGGACGAGCAGCATTGATGCGCGGCGGCACGCCCTCGTCAAGGTAGTGGTACGTCGGTTTCAGCTCGGCACGGGGATAAATCCCGCCGCAATCGGTCGCTTTCGGCTTTTGCACACCATGACTGTCCAAAATCTGGATTTCGTACAAGCCCTCAAACTTGACCCCCGAGTTGGATCGTTTAGGGATGAGGAACTCGATGTGGGCCTCGATATCGCCAAACTTCTGTTTGCTGAGAAGATTGCGCGTTCGCCCCTTGGGGCCGTTGACCAGCACGCCGGTCCCCGGCTTGGCCGTGAGCATTCTCGGATTCTGAGGATCCATGGCCACACTGCCCGCGACGAACCATTCGCCTGTGGGACTGGCCCAGGGCTCGAGGTTCCCGGGGGAAAGGTCGATCCATTTTTCATCGTCCGCGCGCACGCTGGCCAAAATCGCCATACTCAGGAGGAAAACCCCTACCCGCCCAGAGCCAAGGAGAAAAGATGCACGCATGATGCACACTCGCGCGTTGATCACGGGAAAGATACTGATTGCTCGGCTCTATTGTAAGCGAGCGGTCCAGGGATGCAATGGTGCTCACAGGAAGCTACGTACGGCAGTTCCTGTGATGGCTGATCTACGATTGTTAGGTAACGCCCCGTTCTCCTGCGTGGCGTCCCCCCAAGAGAACCTGCGTTGCCTTGCTCGCTTTCAGGACAGCGTCCACCATTCCCTTGGGTACCAAGTTTCGATCGCAGGCAAAGGTCCGCTCGGTGAATTGTTGGAAGCCTGCAGGATCGACCAATTCCATGTGGATGAACGGTCATCAATCGTCTCGCCACTGCAAGCGCACCGAGGTTTGCGGCTAAAGTTCTAACTTGTACACCACGAACACATCCTCCTGCTTCCACCCGCATGATTCGTACAGCGTCCGCGCCTCGTGGTTCGTGGTCGCCGTCGACAGCACGAGCCGCTTTGCGCCGGTGGTAATCGCGAAGTCCCGGGCAGCCCCCAGGAGGGCCCGGCCAACGCCTCTGCGCCGCTCCCCACCTGCCACGAACAGGTCGTTCAGGATCCAAATGCGTTGCGCAGCCACCGATGAAAACGACGGGTAGAGCTGGACAAACCCTAAACCTCTGCCGGACGGCGGTTCAGTGGCCAAGAATAGTACTGAGTCGTTGTTGGCGAATCGGTCGCGCAGGAACGCTTCGGCAAGTGCGTAGTCGGCCAACTGTCCATAGAACTGACGATAGCCGTCGAACAACTCGGCCGCCGGACGAAGGTCGGCTTCGGATGCGCGGCGAATTTGAAAGGTCCACGCCATAACATGCTATCCCATTCCGGACGGTTCCGTCCGCTCGTGTCCGCGCCGGCCAATGATTCCAATCTTCCGCTTGCCCGAGGCATGCCGTCCCATCGATGATACACGAGCATTTGGAGATTGGCGAGACGACGGACGACGTCGGGAGCGTTGATGGCCTGCTGCAAATCAAATCATGGATACACAGGGGCACGGCATCTTGTTTGCAAGATTTGGACGGTGGCCGGCCACGGGCAGGACCGGCCATTCGCTGAGGAAGAGCGAGGGAGACCATGCCTTCCGGTCCGTCGACCATGACTGTCCTGGCCTCGGTGGCGGGGACCAGTGCGATTACCATCGTCAAATTTGTGGCCGCCGGCTTCAGTGGCAGTGCCGCCATGCTTGCCGAGGGTGTGCACTCCTCGGTCGATACGATCAACAGCCTGCTTCTGTACCTGGGCCTGCGCCGTAGTCAAAAACCGGCGGACGAAACCCATCCGTTTGGATATGGGCTGGAACTTTATTTCTGGACGTTGGTGGTTGCTTTGCTCATGTTCGCCGTCGGAGGCGGCCTCACGATCGCGGAAGGCATTTATCATGTGCTTCAACCGGAAGAGCTCGGCTCCGTCGGATGGAGCTATACCGTCTTGGGCCTGTGCATGGCATTCAATGGCTTCACCTGGGCAGTGGCCGTGAAGCAATTCTGGGTGAGCAAAGGCAATCAAGGTTTCTGGCAAGCCGTGCGCAAGGCCAAGGACCCGACGATTCTGACCGTGCTCTTTGAGGATAGCGCGAGCCTGGTGGGGCTGGTGATCGCCTTCCTCGGTATTTTCCTGACCCGGTTTTTTGATCTCCCGGCCCTGGACGGTATCGCTTCAATCCTTATCGGAGTGCTCCTGGGCGGGGTGGCCATCGGGTTGGTGTACCAGAGCAAGACGCTCCTGGCCGGCGAAAGTGCGAACGAGGAAACCGTCCAGAGCATCCGCAAGCTGGTCCAGAGCGACAACGCAGTCGAGAAGATTGAGAATCTGCTGACCATGCATTTGAGTCCCGAGGAAATCCTGCTGAACCTCAAGATCCGTTTTCGCGATGGCTTACCGATCCGCGCCGTGGGAGAAGCAGTGGATCGCTTGGAAGAAAGGCTCCGGGCGGAGCATCCCGAACTCAAACGGATTTTCATCGAGCCCGGTCCCCTAACAGCGGCCGATGCGAACGGGGCTGAGTGGCGATGACGAAGGGCCTTACGGATGGATCTTTTTTTGATCCAGCAGCGATTCGAGCCGCCCGACCGTCTCCGTCGCACTGCGCGCGCTGGGCAGTGTTATCCGATCGGCGACATCATGGGGGCTCATGGTCGGTTCCTTTGCTCCGTTTGCCGAAAGAATCAAGACGAGAATCAGGACAGTTGGAAGTCTTGCATCTCACCCCGTGCACTCTTCTCCCCAACCGTGTCGCTATCGTTCTCGGTAGTACCTTACCTTGTTGTCCGTACTTGTCGCCCAATTGACAAGCACCTAGGATGTATTCCGCCCGGAAAGCGATTCCTTACTTTCTACACCCTCAAGGAGGAAGCGGATGAAAATCGGTCTTCTTGGCTCCGGTGATGTGGCAAAAGTACTTGCGGGTGGCTTGTTGAAACATGGCCACCAGGTGATGATGGGCACACGCAACCCGTCCAAGCTGGCGGATTGGGCGAAGCAGAATCCCAAAGGACGCGTGGGCAGCTTCGCCGAGGCCGCCAAGTTTGGCGAGCTCGTGGTTCTCGCCGTCAAGGGCACCGTGGCACTCGATGCCCTCCGCGGTGCCGGTGCAGCGAACCTGGCCGGCAAACCGGTCATGGATGCGACCAACCCCATTGCCGATGCCCCACCCGTCAACGGGGTCCTCAAGTTCTTCACCAACCTTGACGAATCTCTCATGGAGCGGTTGCAACGCGAGTTTCCGGAGGCGCGCTTTGTCAAAGCGTTCAATTCCGTCGGCAATGCTCAGATGGTGAACCCCCAGTTCAAAGCGGGCAAACCGACGATGTTCATCTGTGGCAACGACGAGTCGGCCAAGCAAATGGTGCGCGGCATCCTCGACCAGTTCGGTTGGGAGACGGCCGACATGGGCAAGGTCGAAGCCGCCCGCGCCATCGAGCCGCTCTGCATGCTCTGGCTCATTCCCGGTTTCCTGCGCAATGAATGGTCCCATGCATTCAAACTCCTGCATCGGGAATGACGGAGCCGAAGTCAGTTCATCGATACTCCACCCGTTTCGAACGGAGGCACCCCCATGGCCACGAATCAACCCGTTATTGTTGTTACGGGGGGAAACCGCGGCATCGGCTTTGAACTCTGCCGCCAACTGGCAGGACGCGGGGCACAGGTCATATTGACGGCCCGCCATCGCGAGGCAGGCGAAGAAGCGGCACAAGGACTGACGGCGCAGAAGCGGTCGGTGCAATTCTTCCCGCTCAATGTCACCGACTCGACCAGTGCCGCGGCTTTGCGCAATCATCTGGAGCGCGCGTTCGGCCGGCTCGATGTGCTGATCAACAACGCGGGAATCTTCTCGAAAGAGGACGGCCCCGGTCTCGACGTGAACCTGGAAACCGTGCGCGCCACGCTGGAAACCAACACGCTGGCGCCGTTGTATCTATCACAGCGGATGGCGCCCTTGCTCCAGCGCAGCAGCGCCGGCCGGATCGTCAATGTCTCCAGTGGAATGGGTGCGCTTTCCGATATGGAAGGTGGGTACGCCGCTTATCGTATCTCCAAAACGGCTCTGAACGCCGTCACCCGAATCTTGGCCGCCGAGCTGCGCGGCGTGGTCGCGGTCAATTCGGTCTGTCCCGGGTGGGTGAAGACTGACATGGGCGGTGCCAATGCCGAACGCGAGGTTTCGCAAGGTGCAGAAGGTGCCGTCTGGCTCGCGCTCGATGCCCCACAAGATTTAACAGGCAAATTTCTGCGCGATCGGGAAATCATCCCGTGGTAAGCAGCAATCATCATTCCATCTGACAAGGAGCAGTCTGTATGGAGCGTGTGCTTGGGATCGGCGGCATTTTTTTCAAGGCGCGGGATCCCCAGGCGCTGGCGGCGTGGTATCGCGAGCACTTGGGCATCCCGCTCGAAGCGGGCCAGACCTATGCGACGCTCAAATCGGCCGGGCCAGCCGAGCCGACGATCTGGGCCACCTTCCCTGCCAACACGACCTACTTTGGCGCCGGCTCGGCTCCGTTCATGCTCAATTATCGGGTCCGCAACCTGGATGCCCTCTTGGCCCAACTCCGTGCCGCTGGGGCGCCTGTGGAAGATCGAATCGAGGAGTATGAGTACGGCCGATTTGGCTGGGCAACCGACCCCGAAGGGAATCGCTTCGAGCTGTGGGAGCCACGCTGAAGCGGACCGAGCTCATGGGACCTTGGGACGATCGGTCACCGCGGCGAGGAGCGGCTCGAACAGGATCTTCACGCGCTGGTCGTGGAAGGCGGCAAACACATCCTTGGCGTCCTTCGGTTCGGGCGCAAGCGTTTCGCCGTTGCGTACCACAATCAAGTTCAGGCTCGGAATCACGATCAACAGCTGATCGCCGGCTCCCGCCCCGTAGTAGGTGTCTCGGGGCAACTCGGAATACCGTCCATCGCCGTTGGTCCAAAAGCCCATGCCACAGTGGCCGGGTAGGCCGGCATCGCCGGTCACTTGGCGCACCGCCTCCTTGCTGAGGATCCGTTGGCCGTCCCAATCGCCTTCCCGAAGCAAAAGCCGCCCGATGCCTGCCAGGGCCCGTGCGGTGTAACTTCCACCCCCCCACCCTGCGACCAAGGGCAGGCCATCGACCCGAAACGTCTTGCCATAGCCGACCGACCAATCGCTGTCGGTCACGCCGATGGGCCGCATCACCCGATCGCGGAGCAGCGTGCGAATGTCTTTCTGCGGTGCATCTTTCAGGGCCGTGGTGATGGCGTAGCCCAGCATGGCAATGCCGGGATTGCTATATTGCAAGCGGGTCCCAGGCTCAAACAAGACCGGCGCGTGATCCCGTGCCAGGGTGAAGGGATCATTGGCGGAATCGAGCTGTTTCCAGAAGTCCCCTTTCCAGCCGGTGAGCTTGGCATGCGGCAGCCGGTCCTGTTCCGCGTCGGCAAGTCCTGAAGTATGGGAGCCGAGCTGGCGGAGCGTGATCCTGCGTTTGCGGCCATCGGTGTTCCAGGCCGGCACAAGGTCGGCTACCCGCGTATCGAGCTGAAGCTTGCCATCGCTCAACAGCAGCGCAAGCGCCAGGCCGACGACCGTGGCCTTGGACAGGGAAGCGGCACCGTGCTTTTTGGTAGGACCGTGATCCGCCCCATACCACTCGTAGATGATCCGATCATTGCGGATGACGAGGAATGCACGGGTCTTCCGCCTGGCCAATTCGTCCTTGAGGGCGTCGAGCTTTTTCTGGGACATGCCCTGGCTCTCCGGCGTGGCGGATTGCCATTCGAACCGATGGAACGAGTCCGGGCCCTGACTGAGCGCAGGCCGCGGCCCAAGACCGAATAGGCAGGATAGACTTGCCAGGAAGGCTATGACCAGACCTCGGCGCACAGGAGAGTTCCCTAGTGAGAAAACGCCACAGAACGGCCGGCTCGAGCATCCTCCCGCGGCCCGCTACAACACCTTGCGCGACGGCAGCGAGCGTAGACCATTGGCCTCATCGTCGCCGATGAACTCCTCCTTGGCCGGATCGAGCCGGAGCTTCCGGTTGAGCAGCCATGCCAGCGCCGCCGCATGACAGGCAATGTGCGAACGCCGCATGACCTGGGAGTTTGCCGCCGGTCGCCCGCGCGATTTGATGCAGTCGAAGAAGTTCCGTGCGTGGGCCGAGACATCCAGACCTTTTTCCTGCTTCCCTTCCAACCCCTTCAGCTCCCCGCGCAGCGATGCCGGGCGCACCTCGATTCCGCCACTGTCGCCGACCTCGACCCAGCCCTCGTCCCCGACGAACCGTACCGGGCAGGTACCGAGCGCTTGCACCCAGCCGGGACGCTCCCCGAACGGCGTCTTGAGGAAATCGAGCACCAGCTTGACCCCGTTGGCGTAATGGGCCGTCACGTTGGTGGCTGCGGGCTCGTACTCCACCGGCATCGTGTCGTCGGCGTTGTTGGCCCATTGGCATAAGTCTACAGTGTGCGCGCCCCAGTCGAGCAACTTGGCCCCCGAGTCGAAATCCCAATAGCCACGCCAGCGCCCCTGCACATAGGCCTTGTTGTATGGCCGCCACGGCGCCGGCCCCAGCCATAAGTCCCAGTCCACCACATCGCGCGGCGGCGTCGGCTCCGCCGGAAGCCAGGCCGTCTGGACCCCCGGCGTGTACACGGAGGCGTACAGCGTCTGGAGCTTGCCGAGCTTGCCACTGTGCGCCAGCCGCACGGCTGCCTGGAAGTTGGCCACGCTGCGCCGCTGCGTGCCGGCCTGGAACACCCGCTTCGTCTGGCGGATCGTGTCGTCTAAGGCCTGGCACCAGGCGATGGTGAGGCCACAGGGCTTTTCACTGTACACATCTTTGCCTGCCCGCGCCGCCAGGATCGAAGCCGGTGCGTGCCAGCGATCGCCGGTGGCGATGAGAACAGCGTCGATGTCGGGGCGAGCGAGCAACTCATGAAAGTCTCGGTAGACGACACAGTCCCGGTTCTGGTAGTGCTCGTCCACGAGCTGCTTGCCCGCCTCACGCCGGCTCGCCTGCACATCGCAGATGGCCAGACACCGCACATCGGGGAGCTGAAGGATCGCCTTGAGATCATACGTGCAGCGTGGGCCGATGCCGATGACACCGAGTGTGATGCGCTCGGACGCAGCCGTTTTCCGTTCCCGGCCGAGCGCCGCCGCGGGCGCAAACCAGGGCGTCGCCAGCATTGCCCCCGCCGCCGACCGTTTCAGCACGTCCCGCCGCGTCAGTTTGCTCATGGAAGCTGCTCCTGAACAGCGATTGCTCGAAGAAGCCTGGGCAATCCCCCTTGCCGTTATTGTACATGGTGAAATTCGGAAACGGGCGCAGCGGCCAAGTATCTGGTAGAGAGTACGGGGTAGAGCGAACGACTCGATCTGACTCGTAGATCGGGTGGTTGTGTCCGTTTAGCGGCGGTTCGCAGAACCGCGCTGGTGTGCCCCACACGGTTCTGTAAGCCGCCGCCAAACAAAAACGGACACGTTCAACCGGAGCGCATAGGAGAATCCCACGGGCTACTGCATCTCGACGGTCAACGGCAGCCGATCGGCAACCCGGCAGGCGACGACAACTTCTCGTGCCCTCTGCAACGCAGCCGCTATGTTCGGGCAGATGTTGTCCCGCCCGATATGCCGGGCGAACCTTGCCCGCCGCATCAATTTGGCCGGCTGCGGCCGTGCGCCGCACAGGATCAGGGTACGACCGGCGGCGTGGAGTTTGTCGGCGAGTTCTTCCAGTGTCAACAGGCCAGTCGCATCGATGGCCGTCATGTTTCGCAAGCGCAAAATGATGATCGGTGTGAGCTCTTCCAGGTGGTCGGTGATGCGGGCGACCTTCTCGGTCGCTCCGAACAGGAAGGGGCCATGGATACGAATCACCGTGACATAGTCGGGGATATGCTTATCTTGCAAGCTGTGGGGGCGACCTTCTTCCACATCTTCCTTGGTGACTTTGGTGACCGTCGTGGTTTTGGCCACGCGGCGGATGTAGAGCAAGGCGGCCAGGACCATGCCGACCTCGACGGCAAGCGTCAGGTCCGCGAAGACGGTCAGGAGCAATGTCACCAGCCAGACGCTGATGTCTGCCCACGTCATTTTGAGGAGTTTGGGGATCTCCTTCCACTCGCCCATGTTGTAGGCCACAACCATCAGAATGGCCGCCAGGACCGCCAACGGGATGAAGTGCGCCAGCGGGGCGGCGAAGCACACGATCGCCAGCAGCGTCAGGGCATGGACCATGCCGGCCACGGGCGTCTTTCCGCGGGATCGAATATTGGTTGCCGTGCGGGCGATCGCACCCGTGGCCGGCAATCCGCCGAAAAGCGGTGAGACGATGTTGGCGACCCCCTGGGCTACCAGTTCCACGTTGGGATGGTGCCGGTCGCCGCTCATCCGGTCCGCGACCACGGCCGACATGAGCGACTCGATGGCACCGAGCATGGCCACCGTGAGCGCAGGAGAAAGCAACGGGAGAATCATGTCCGTGTGGAAGGCCGGCATCTCGAAGGTGGGAAGACCGCTCGGAATCCCGCCAAACCGGCTGCCGATCGTTTCGACCGGGAGGTGCAGCGTACCCACGATTGCGGTTCCGAGTACGAGAGCCAGAATGGAGCCGGGAACCCGCTTCAGGAATTGGGAGGTCAGAACAATGACCAGCATGGCCGATAGTGCAAGCAGGGTCGAGGGGAGCGAGGCCGTCTGCCAATGGCGGAGCAAGGTTGCCAGGCGTGCTGCGAACTCCCCCGGAACTTTATCGATTTGCAGGCCGAAGAAATCCTTGATCTGCGTGCTGGCAATGAGAATGGCGATCCCGTTGGTGAACCCGATGATGACCGGCCGCGGGATAAACTTGACCGCCGCCCCGAGTCCCGTCAGGCCCAGGAGGACCAAGATAGCACCGGCCATCATGGTGCAGTGAAAGAGGCCGTCCACGCCGTGTTGCGCGACGATGCCGTACACGACCACTACAAACGCCCCAGTGGGGCCGCCAATCTGGTTCTTGGAGCCGCCCAGGGCTGAAATCAGGAACCCGGTGATGATGGCGCAGTATAAACCGGCTTGCGGTGGAACGCCGGAAGAGATGGCAAACGCCATCGCCAGCGGTAGCGCAACCAGGCCAACCGTCAGCCCCGCGATCAGGTCGGAGAAGAACGTTTGCGCGCTGTAGTGCCGTAGGCAGAGAACGGATTTGGGTAAGCCAAGGCGCATGTTCCCCCCTTGGTTTCGTGAGGCCGTCCAGGAGTACCGTCTGGAGAGGGGAGGAACTATAAACCGAGTCGCTTTCTTTGGCAATCTCAATCATCAGCGCGCGTCGATTGGCAAGGGAGATTGGGAAACTTCACAGGCTGACCCAAGCTCGGAGAGACAGCTTCGGGGCTGTTACGGTGGGGTTGCGGGCATCGGCTTACCTGCGGACAGTTCTTGCAGGGCCGCTCGCAACGCCTCGGCCGTTTTTTTGCCGCCGCCCACGAATAGGCGGGCGACCTTGCCGTCGCGATCGATCACCACGGTTTGGGGGATGGCCGTCACGGTGTACTTGGCTGCGATCACTCCATCGCGATCGAAAGCCACGGGAAGCTTTAGCTTGTGCCGCTCCAGCGTCGCCTTCACCGTTTCCGGTTGTTCTTCGAGGTTAACGGCCAGCAGTTCGACGCCTCGGTCGGCAAATTCCTTGACCACGCTGTCAACCAAGGGCATGGTCTCCAGGCACGGACCGCACCAGGTGGCCCAAAACTCAAGAACGACGACGCGGCCTTTGGCGCTGGCCAACTGGAACTTTTGGCCATTGAGCGTATCCAATGAGAAACCGTACGCCGGCTGCCCGACGAGGGCGGATTCCTTACCGGTCAAGCGGCCGTCCGCAGCGTCGGGGTCGGCCTGGGCAAATTTTGGCTCCGCAGCAGGATGCAGCTTCCAAAGGTGAAAGGCCAGCCTGGCCGCCGATTCTTCGATGGATGTGCCGAACAGCACCTGATCCACTTCCGCCAAATCGGCCCGGCATGCTCCCAAAACGTCACTGGTGCCCGAAATAGTCTTCTCGTCCGCCTTCTCGGCCACGAAGGTTAGGCGGTTGCCATCCGCTCGCAAGGTTTGCACGCGCTTGGTCCGCGAACGATCGGCAACTGTCCGATCGTCCTTGGGAGCCGTCCATTCATCGGCGTGCAGCCAGATGATTTGCGCAACGCGGTTCCGCGGGATCACGCGGGTTTCCAAACGAACTTCGACTTTCAACCGCGTGTCATCCATTTCCCGCACCCGACCACGCAGAAAATCGCCGTTCGTGGAACAGATCAGGTGGGTCGGGGGCGAATCTTTCTGCATGCGCGGCAAAGTGAGCAGCCGGTCGCGCTTGGGATCCTCAAGCCGCGGAGAAGTGTTGGCAACAAGCTGGATGGCTTTGATTTTTTCGTGAGCAACGAAGGTGGCGTCCGAAATGGGTGTTCGGAAGGTGACACCCTTTTCATCGATCCCGTCAATGGTGCACGGAATCGTGTCGCCGCT
>DATGIQ010000135.1:0-9174 GCA_035295665.1 Gemmataceae bacterium
CGGCGGCCTGGTTTTGGCCCCACTCGCGAAACGGAGCCATCACGGGATGCTGATAGCTGGCCTCTTTCCAGGTAACCCCGGCCGCGCTCTCCGCGGAAAGGATCGCCCGGAGTCGGCCGGGTAGCAGCTGCTGGGCATCGGCGTTGTCGTTGTACGCCGCTTTAACCAATTCTTCATCACCGGGGATCACGGCCAGCCCGCCTCCACCGGCCACGTAGGTGCGCAGTTTCTGCCACAGGTCCGCGGACGGCTGGGCCACGTTGAGGAGGCAAATGGCCTGGTACCGCTGGCTGAGCTCCGCCGGGCTGAGGTCGCCGAGCTCGGTGCACCGTTTGACGTCGCACTGGAAGTTTTTGGGAAGCTCCAGTGCGAGCTGCCAGTATTTCGCGTCGCGGTCATCATCGACCACCGTGAGAACTTTCCGCCCACCGCGCACCTCAAAGGTGGCAAACAGAGCATTGTTGAAGGGCAGAGCATCCGTGTTGGCCAATCGGATTTCGGCCTGGTGTGGCCCCGGACCGAAGCCGCCGCGCTCAAATGAGATAACCTGGCTCTGGCCAGCCTTGAGGGCGATCGGCTTGTGTTCCCCATTTTTTTCGCCGTCGAATTGGCAGATCACTTCCGTGTCGCAATCCGCCCCCGTCGCCCGCACCGTAACCTGAAGGGCTATCTTGTCTCCTGGCGGGATGACTGGGCGCGGCACTTGTACCGAAACGAGCGCCAGATCGATGGGCTCGTCGACGCCGACATCGATGAAGGCGCTGTGGATCTCGATGCCGAGCCGATCGCGCAGCTGTTGCAGGTCGTTGGTACGGGCTTGATCCCACGACGCTTGCGTGCGGTCGGAAAAGACATACAGGAAGCGCGGTAGGGGATCTTCGCCGGTTGCGGCGAGCTGATCCAGATCAGCCAGTAAGCGGTATACCTGGGCGAGTCGGCCCGTGAGGGGGCTATTGGCCGGGTGCAACCGGAGATTGCTCACGCGATCACGGGCCACCGACAACGTTGGCAACCATTCTCCGCCCGGTTCCGCGGTGTCCAGGACTGCGATCTTGCTCCCTTCGGGCAAATGATCCAGCAGTTCCAGGGCGCGTCGCCGAGCTGCGTCCAGCCTCGTTTCACCGCCCGATTCATACTCCATGCTGTAGCTCGTGTCGAAGAGCAGTACTGCACCCACGGGCCGATCACTGCCAAGGTTGAGGCGTTCGCTGAAAATCCTTGGCCGGGCCAGGGCCAAGCAGATGACGAGAATGAGTGCCAGCCGCAGTGCCAACAACAACAAATGGCGGAAGCGAATCTTGCGCTGATTGGTCCGGTGCCGCTGGAGTAAAAAGCGAAATGCCGGAAAGAGCAAATGCTTCGGCTTCTGCCGCATGATGAGATGCAGCAGAATGGGAACGCCCAGAACAACCAGTCCGCTCAGAAGGGCAGGATAAATGAACGTCATGATCGTGACTGGCCCTCTGTCTCTTGGTGGCGCTCCATTCGCGGGGAAACGACCGAGGCGTTAAAATCGTTTTTGTCGTGACAACAGATACTCCAACAACGCTTTGTCAAAGCTGATGCTCGTGTCCATCGGAACGTAATCAATATTCGCTTTGGCACACTCCGTGCGATAAAACTCCTGGAACTCGCCCAACGACTGCAAGTAGTCGGCACGCATGCCGCGGGCATCGATCGTGAGCTGATGGTGATCCTCCATGTCTTCGAACTCGATTACGCCCTCGAAAGGAAAATGGGCCTCCGCCTCATCCAGGATGTGAAAGAGAATGATTTCATTTCCTCGATGACGGAGGTGATGCAAGCCTTGAAGCACGGGCTGGGGATCGGTCAAGAGATCGCTGAAGAGCAAAATGAGGCTTCGGCTGCGGACCATGACCGCGAGCTGGTGTAGGCATTGGGCGACATCGGTTTGCCCGGACGGCTTGAGATTGGCTAATACGGCCAAGATCGTACCGAGCTGCGTCCGTTTGCTCCGCGGCGGCAAGCTCGTTTGGATGCGCGTATCGAAGGTGACCAGGCCGACCGGATCCTGTTGGTGGATCATCAGGTAGCCGAGGGCGGCCGCAAGGCAGATCGCATATTCGAACTTGGTCAGCTCCTGGCGATACGTGTACGCCATCGACGCGCTCAGGTCCATGACCAGGTAGCCGGTGAGATTGGTCTCGGCCTGGAATTTCTTGAGATAATACTTGTCGGTTTTGGCGTAGACGTTCCAGTCGAGATCCTTCAGATCATCCCCCGGAACATATTTGCGGTGTTCACTGAATTCGACGGAGAAACCGTGAAAGGGACTGGCATGCAGGCCGGCCAGGAACCCTTCGACGATAAACTTGGCGCGGAGGTCGAGCCGGCTGACTTGACGGATGACTTCGGGCCGAAGATACTTTTCCGGGGTACTCATGCTGCACCTGAATCGTCGCCGGACTCTTCCTCACGCACCAGGAGCTTGCCGTCGGCCGACAACAGGCCCAGATCGTCCTCCTGGTAAATCCCTGTCGTTGCCCGTGCCAGGTGGCACGCTAGCTCCGTGCAGATTTGGTGGACCAAGGACTCGTCCGCCGGCTCGGTTGCCGTTTCGATCGTGAAGAGCTGTTGGGTGTTGATCAGGTGCTCCATGAGCCAGTCGTTGGCAGGATCGTGATTGGCGCTTTCAATCCAGGCCGCCCAGGTGCGAAACGATTCCTTGAGTCCTTCCTCCTCGGCCAGGTAGCGTTCCACCGTCACCCTGAAACGTGCTTTTCCAAATTGGAGCTCCAGTCGCGTCCAACCCTGGTCATCACCGAAGAATTCGCCCTCCACCGGGAGCTGAAATCGATGGGCGAGTTCCGCCAGCGTCCGGGGATCGGGTTGCTCCTTGCTCCCGCCAAACACTCGGTACGCCATGGTCACGGCACTCCTGTCCGTTTCCGCTTCTCAAACTTGGGCGGTTCGGGATCCCCGATCGACTCCAGCAGTTGCCCGATGATGTCTTCGCTGGTCTTGCCTTCTGCCTGGGCCTGGAAATTGGTACTGACGCGGTGGCGCAGCACGGGAATGGCCACCTTCTTGATGTCGTCGATGGCCACGCTGAAGCGCCCGTCCATGGCCGCGACCGCCTTGGCACCGAGGATGAGAAACTGTCCGGCCCGCGGCCCTGCACCCCAATCCACCATTTTGCGCACGATTTCCGGAGCCGTGGAATCCTTCGGCCGGGTCGCGCGCACGAGCCGGAGCGCATAGTCGATCACGTAATCCCCCACCGGCACGCTCCGTACGAGTTTTTGCAAGTTCACGATCGCCTTCGCACTCAAAACCTTGGTCAGTTCCGGTGTCTCATCCTTGGAAGTCGTCACCAAAATGCGCCGTTCCTCCTCGACCGCCGGATAATCCACCTTGATATGGAACATGAAGCGGTCGAGTTGTGCTTCGGGAAGCGGATAGGTTCCTTCTTGCTCGATCGGATTTTGAGTGGCAATGACGAAGAACGGGTCCGGAAGTTCGTACGTCTCCTGGCCCACGGTCGCTTGACGTTCCTGCATGGCCTCCAGGAGCGCGGCCTGCGTTTTGGGCGGCGTGCGATTGATCTCGTCGGCCAGAATGATGTTGGCGAAAATGGGTCCCTTGACAAAGCGGAACTCGCGGCGGCCGGTTTCATGTTCTTCCAGCACCATGGTCCCGGTGATATCCGACGGCATGAGGTCTGGTGTAAACTGGATGCGCTTGAAACTAACATCCAGGATTTGGCTGATGGAGCTGACCATCAAGGTTTTCGCTAACCCGGGGACGCCTACCAGGAGACAATGGCCGCGCGTGAAGATCGCGGCCAAGATCTGCTCGATCACCTCCGCCTGGCCGACGATCCTCCGGCGAAGCTGTTCGAGCATCAACGTGCGGGTTTGGCTGAATTGGCTCAGGTAATCGCTGATCCGGTCCGTAGACACCGCTGGCAATTCCTCTGGAGTAAAGGGGATCCCTCGGGCCGCCTGATTCCCCCATTGTAAAGGAACGACCCCGTGAAAGGCAGAGGGCCGGCCGCTAGGGCGAATCGAGCAGCACCGCAGTCCGCGGAACCCAACCGACGGCTCCGCCCGCCAGCTCAATTTGGAGCCAGCGGCCGCGCTCAATGCGAAGTCTGGCCTCGACGCCGCGATTCAGGGGTGATTCGAACCGGAGCGGGTAGAGCATCCCATTCCCCTTGTGCAACCCCACACCATCCGCTGCAACGACCACGAGCGGGTGCAACGTTTCATCGCGTTGGCTCTGTTCCTCCACGAGCAGACGGACCGCTGGCACAGCCGCCAGGATAAACGCCCCGATGGCAACGGCTAACGGCCCCGTTCGGCCAAACATGAACCAGCGCATGACGCCGAACCAGCCAAGGCTGTAAAAGGCGATGAGCAGCGGTAGGCTTACCCGGGGCGAAAGGTACAGCAGCCAGGGGGGCCGATTATCAACCGGCGGCCAGGCAAGCTCTCCGCGTCCCGGATAGGCGACCCGCTCACGGGCATGGGTCAGGTTGGCGCGCAAGCTCGGATCGGCTGGAGCAAGCCGCATCCCACGCCGATAAGACAGAATGGCCCGCGGCACGTCGCCGGCTAACAAGTAACAGTTCCCCAGGTTGGCGTAGAGAGCAGAGTTCTGGACGCCATGATGACGCAGGGTTTCATAGCACTGGGCAGCTTGGCGGAAGAGTGGCTCGGCCTTGTCGGGAATGTCCCGAACTTCCATCCCGGAATGGAACGCCGCCTCAGCTTGAGCGACCAGGTCAGCATTCGAAAGCCCCGGCGCTGTCAGGTACACAGCGATGAGGCAATGGATCAGGAGTGTGAGGGCCACGTTTCTTCCTCCAAGGCGTACACCAGGCGCGTCGCGGCTGCCGGCCAGTCCTTCGCTTCGTGTGTCAGCTCCGGCGCAAACCGCACGGCATCGAATTCGCCGTAAAAACAGGCCACGGATTGCGCCAGCACGGGGTTCGATCCCAATTGCTCCAATTGCCGGGCCAGTTCTGCCGGCGTCGGTTCCATTGTCCGGAGATCCAGGCGATGGCGCAGATACTCCGCCAGGATCGCTGCGGCCTGCTGCGCCTGAGCTGGCGTGTCCAACCTGCTCAATCGGCGAATGGCTCGGAGTGTGTGCTGCGCAGCTCGGCTGCGCCGTTTCCGCAACTGGGTTGTGACATCCGGGTAGCGGCGACGGAAGTAGAGACACCACAGGCTGCCGAGCAGAGGCGGCCCAACCAGGAGTCCGGCCAGTTCCCAGGACTCGAGTAGCGCATATGGCGACTCGGACCGCAGCACGGCCGGACCTTCGGTGATTTGAAAAACGGACTCCGGCGTACCTCGTTGCCAACGCGGTCCTTCGACCAGAGCCGGACTCACTTGCGTCCGTGATTTGACAGTGAGCGGGATTGGCGGTGCCACCGCCGTCTGGTATCCCGATTCGGCGGGAAGGATCTTCGGGTTGTAATAAACAAACCGCAACAGCGGCACCTCCTTAACGGCAGCGGTGCGAGGACGCAAGCGATAATCAAACTCACGGGTTTTCGTGGCGGCCAGATAGCGGTCGGGCAGATTCTCAATCTGGAATTGGTCGGCAAAGCGGGGCAGCCGGCGAAGGTCGGGGCGTTGGATCTGCTCCATGTTGCCGGCTCCGGTGATGGTTACCGTGAGCAGAATCGGCTCCTCGGCCTGGAGCTCGGTGGGAGAGGCTCGCATCTGGATCCGAAATCCCCAGCCGATCGCGCCGCTGAAATTTGTGGGCCGGTTGGCCACGGGCGGCTCGATCTCATTTTGCTCAGCGGCCGGAGCAGGAGCAACCACCGACGCATGACTCAGAGCCACGCACAGGAACAGGGCCAGATGCCCGGCTCGACCATCCAACCTCAGGCCAATTCGAAAACCAGCAATTTCCATTCTTTGCCCTGCATCTTGCGCCGGGGTCACCAGTCTTTGGTATTCGAAGAAATCGCAGGAACACTCTGGTGCAAGTGTTCTTCGCGTTCCCGCTGAAGACGTGCAGTCACTTGCCGGAGGTGTTCCGCCGCATCATCGGTGGAGAGCGGCTGGAGCTCGTCCGTATCGGGGAGCGTCGGCAAATTCCCTTTGCCGGCTGGAGGACTCTGTTCGCTGCCAGCAGAGGACGTCCCGGCATCGGCCTGCGCACCGGCAAGAGACTCGGGCCTACCCCGTGGATCCAGCATCCCTGTGCGGCCGAAGTTATCG
Organism: Gemmataceae bacterium; assembly: GCA_035295665.1. Lineage (GTDB taxonomy): Bacteria > Planctomycetota > Planctomycetia > Gemmatales > Gemmataceae > DATGIQ01. The sequence continues at coordinate 6,204 of DATGIQ010000135.1, forward strand.
CGCCGCCCCGGGTCATTCGGGTCATTGGGCGGTTCGTCGTCACTGCCGCGCTCCGGGTTGTCTTGCTCCCCGCGATCCTTCCGCGCTCTTGCCTTGAGCCAAAGTAAGCGCGCGAGCTCCAGGTTGTGCCGGGCATCCGCGACCAAGGCCCCATCCCCGGCTTCCTGCTGCATACACAGCTCGTACAGCTGGATCGCCTCTTTCAATCTCCGCGCATCTCGGTCTTGGGCTTGCTGAAGTAGGCAATTGCCCAGGCCATAAAGCAGCCGTGCCAAGCGAAGACCCGTAGCATCCTCGCGACCATAGCGGTAGAACAGCTCCGCCTCCCGGTACCGGCCGAGACGGTAAAATGTGGCCGCCTGGTTGAATGCCACCAATCCAGGGTCCGCCGCGCTCTCTTCCGCCCGGCTGTAGAATTCCGCCGCGGCTGCGAAATCCGCGCCGGCGAAAGCCTGATTGCCGCGCCGGATCCACTCCTCTGCTTGCCCCAAGGTGATGGCCCCGAGTAAGCAGGGCAAAAGGAAAACGGAAAAAGGAACAACGAACAACGAAATCCGATCTCCCGTTTGCCGTTTGCCTTTTGCCGTTTGCCTCGGTGTGCCGAGCAGCATTTCCAAACCCAGAAAGAGCAGAGCACTTCCAAAGAACCACGGGTATCGCTGTCGATAGAGCGGCAGGGCATCGTCTGGATTGTCATGCGTCGCCCCCGATTCCAAGCGCGCACAGAACAGCTCCCCCAGAGCGAGCTGGTCGGTTCGTGCGGGTGTGTACGTCCCGCCGGTCCAATCTGCGATGGCGCGGAGCGGCTCTTCCTCGAGGCGCGTCAGGACCATTTGACTCTGATGATGCAGCGTATGATCGCCGGCTAACGGAATCGGACTGCCGCGGTCGGGATTGCCCACGCCGATCGTGTGCACGGGGATTTGTGCGCTGCGGGCCGCGCTCACACCGCTACGCCATTCTTCGTCACGCGCCGGATCGTCGCCATCGGAAAGCAGGAGGATATCCTGATAGCCCCGGTAGCGCAGGTCGTGAGCTTCCACGGCCGTTTGCAGCGCGGCACCGATGCGAGTGCCCGAGGTGGCATCGGGACCCTGAGGCTGAAGGTCGGGTGGAAGCTGAGCGGCGTCCAGCTCGGCCAGGGAGGCCCGGAAGTGGCTGTAGTCGTGGGTCAAGGGACAGACCAGCCGGGCACGGGCAGCGAACGCCACCAGCGCCACGCGATGTCCGCCGCGCTGTTCAATGGCGTAGCTGAGGTCCCAGAGCGCCCGTTGGGCGCGCTCCGCGCGATTCGGGAGGACATCTTGAGCCAGCATGCTATGGCTGAGGTCCAGAACCGCCACCAGATCACGGCCGGGCGCAGCCGACTGCTCCCAATCCCGTCCCCACTGCGGCCCTGCGATCGCAACCATGAGTAGCGATAGTCCGCAGGCCAGACTGACACCGCGCAGGAGGCGCGTTCCACGTCCGGCCGGCGCGAGCCCCTTGATTACCGGGGACGCTCCGAAACGCATGAGCGTTCGCCGCCGCCGCCGTGCCGCCAGCAGGGCAATCCCTTGCAAAATCGGCAGGCATGCAAGCAAGGCTAAGCTCATCGGGTTGGCAAACCAGTGCATGAGATTGCTGATTCCGGAGTGTCTAGGGGGATCGTTGCCACCAGGTCATTTCCAACACGCAGACGCCAACCAGTAAGACGAGCGAGGCCAGGCCAAACCACGGATACCCTTCGTAAAACCGTCGATATTGAAAGCTCTGAATGGGCTGCCGCTCCAATTGGTCGATGTCCCGGCAGACGGCCAGGAGGGTTTGCCCATCGTGCGCGCAGAAGGATCGACCCTTCGTGATCTTGGCAACCGCGTGAAGAATTTCTTCAGCGTTGGCCCGTTCCGCTGCGGACTGGGCCCGCCCTTCGGGATCTGTCGTTTCACCAGCCGGCTCGCCGCCGGCATCGATGGTATAGATCGGCACTCCGAAACTGGCCGCAATCTGAGCTGCCTGGCGGGGCTTCAAGGCCGGCGGTGGTACGTTATGTTCGCCATCCGTCAACAGGAGCATCACGTGCCGGCGGGCGGGTTCGCTTTCCAGCCGCTGCACTCCCCAGGCGATCGCATCACCAATGTTCGTTTGCGATTCCGTCGGCAAGGTCCGCGGCTCCTGCTTGGCCAGGATCCGGAGCAGGGCGGAGTGGCTTAAGGTCAAGGGACACGAAGTCTCCGGGAGCGTGGCGAAGGTGACCAAACCAATCAAATCATCCGGCCGGCCCTCGAACTGCTCGCCCTCCGGCCCTTCGCCGCCGGTCACAAACAGCGTGAACGCCCTCTTCGCTGCTTCGAGCCGGCTGATCCGTTCATTCCCCCAGGCAAAATCGGTTTCGGCCATGCTGCCGCTGACATCCAGGACCACGGAAATGGCGATTCCCTGGGTGGCGATGCGGGTGCGGAGGTCCGGCCAGCGCGGTCCGGCGAGGGCGACGATGAGTGCCAGAAGTCCGGCGGTTCGCAGCCCCGCCCCGCCCCAGCGGGCCAACCATCCCCTTCCGGCAGGCAGCTCTGCCAAAACCGCCGTGGCCGGATAGCGCAGGGCGCCCCGGTAGCGCCGGAGCCATCGCCACACCAACACCGGCACCAACGCGATCAGGAGGAGCAACCAGGGTCGCGAGAATTCAGGCATTATCGTCGCCGAGGGAGCACGCCACGTTCCCCTTCACCATACCAAGCCCCCTGCTTACCCCACAACGCGAGCCAATACGAGGACGAGCCGGCTGTGAGGATTGGCCGGACGCTTGCACGCGCTTCAGACTCGGATTCGACGTTCCCGCGTGGTAGACTGGCAGCAGTCCGCTTCCGCAACCCAAGCTAAGGATTCCGCCATGATTCGACTCGGCATGCTCGATTTCGATACCTCGCACGTCGTGGAGTTCGCCAAACGCCTGCATCACAAAGGAATCGGCAAGGAGCAATGGGTCGACGGA
>DATGIQ010000136.1:0-5688 GCA_035295665.1 Gemmataceae bacterium
CCTTGAGCGCCGTCCGTTTGCGATTATGGAAGACGAACACCGCACCGGTGAAAGGATCTTGCTGAAGTGTTTCCTGGCAGAGCCGCGCCAGGCCATCGATGCCGCGGCGAAAATCGGCCGGCTCGACCGCCACCAGGATCTTCATTTGCGGCGTGATCTGCAGCATCAGCGGGCGCTCCAGAAGCTGCGCGCCAGAACCTCGACGTCGGCCGCGTCATAGCCCACCAGTTGCACGCGCCTGGTGGCCCCGGTCCTGTTGTCCAGTTCGAACAGACACTGCTTGCCGACCACGAGCGGCGCAGGCAACTCGACGAACGCAGGACCGCTCGACGGCGGTTGGCGGGTGGCCGCCTCGGCCCGTTTCTTCAGGCCATAGTAATCGAGCCCGAGCACCGTAGCGGTGCGACTGACGCCATGGGCGCTTACCAAGCGGACGGCCAGCGCCCAAAGCGGCTGCGGAATCCGGCTACCCGCCTTCCGCCGCCCCCGCCAAGCCTGAAACCGACTCCGCCCCCGCACCAAGTCCTTTGGCAACTCCCCACGTTCACTTGCAGTCATCGCAGTCCTCCAAAAACGAGGACCGCCACTCTAACAAATCAGCCAGGATGATTCATGCAGCCTTGCCGGAAGGACACGAATAACAGGAAGCCCAACATCACCACGGGCAAGGAGATCTTCACGGTCTCCCCCAAGAGGACCATGGTTCCGAAGGAAATATCCCGGATCAGAACGCCGGGAGCCGGCCATACGGCCGCGATAGCATAGGAGCCGAGCACGAACCAGAGGAAGTTCTCATGTATAACGTGCGAAAGGAAAATGACCGAGTTCTTGTGCCGCTCCATGACACCCACCTTTCCGGTACGATATCGCCTGTAGGACAAGGCAAAGCATAGCCCGCTCACTCACACGGGAAAGATGAACGAAGCATTAATACCTATTAAGATCCAAACGAAACTGCCACCACCTTCGCGAGCAGGGCTTGCGCAACATCCAAGCAGCCCAAGCAGTGTCGAGCCACCGCACGCTCGAGAGGAGCCAGTTTTCCTACAGGGCAAATGAGAGCACCCAGCGGGAGTCGAACCCGCACCGCCTGCATGGCAAGCAGGCACGCTGCCGTTACATCATGGGTGCAGAAATGGGACCCGCGGGACTCGAACCCTCACCGACCTGGTTAAGAGCCAGGCATGCTGCCACTAACACCTGGATCCCCGCCGCAATAGGCCCGGAGGGAATTGAATCCTCATCGAACTCTTCTACATCGTCCGGTTGGTTGTGTCGGTTTCGCGGTGGTGCGCAGAACCGCGCGGGGCGCATCCGCACGCGGTTCTGCCAGCCGCCGCTCAACAAAAACGGACACATGCAGCGGGACTGGGTATGAGAAGGAGCCAGCTCTGGCCATTGAGCTACGGGCCGGGTTGCCATTGGGGCCGGAGGGATTCGAACCCCCACCCTACCGCTTAAAAGGCGGATACGCTGCCGTTACGCCACGGCCCCGAAGGTCGAGTCGGGCGGATCGGTTTTAACGGATAGCGTCGGACCATGATCTTTCTTCCCGCGATGGCTCGAACACAGCTCGAAGCGCGTGCCCCAAAGGGCAATAGTCCGGGGCGGAATTGCACCAGCCACCGGCGATGTATCAGATCGCCATGCTTCTCTTACACCACCGGACCCGCGAATGGCCCGTGAGGGAATCGAACCCTCCCCTCCGGCTTGAAAGACCGGTATCCTCGGCCGATAGACGAACGGGCCAGGCAAGTGGGCCGGGAGGCGCTCGAATCCTCGTCTGCGGTTCTTCAGACCGCTGCTACTCCATCTCAGCTACCAGCCCAACAAAAAAGCCAGGCATCCCGTCATGACGCCTGGCCTCGAAAACCACCTCCACCGAATCGTCTGGCGTCACAAGTGCAACGGAACCGCAATCCGGGCTTTCCCCGGTCGTCGGGCAGGGCGCTTCCCGGCTCGCTGTTCCATACCCAAACTCGCTTTCCGACGCGCCATTGTCATTCCCCTTTTTACCTGGAACCCGGCGAAGGCGACCGCCGCCGCACTATTGTAGACGCAGCAACGGCACTGACGGTTCACATTTGCACGGAAGTTTTTGAATCGTCGGTGCCATTTCGGAGTCGCGGTCGGGGCCGGCATTTGAAGTTGGGCCGCCCAATGGGGCGCTGCTATGATCAGCATCAGAACACAAGCATCACCCTTGACCAGACGAGGTGGCACGGCATGACCGACTTCACCCAGCTCCAGCGCGATACCTTGATGCACCATTTGCGCCGGCAGATTCGGGGTGAAGTGCGTATCGATCCCACTTCACGAAAGCTCTACAGCACCGACGCCAGTATTTACCAAATCGAGCCGTTGGGCGTGGTGATTCCCAAAACGGTGGAAGACATCGTCGCCACGGTGCAGATTGCCGCCGAGATGCACGTGTCCATCACGGCGCGCGGCGGCGGCACCAGTCTTTCCGGCCAATCGATCGGCCCAGGAATCGTCCTCGATTGCAGCAAATATCTCAACCGCATCCTCGAGATCGACCCGGTTCAGCGCGTGGTGCGGGTGCAGCCAGGCGTGATCCTGGATCAATTGAACCGGGCGCTCGCTCCGCACGGTTTACTCTTCGGACCCGATGTGGCGACTGCCAGCCGTGCCAACCTGGGCGGCATGATCGGCAACAATTCTGCCGGGTCGCGGTCCATCGTCTACGGCAAGACCGTCGACCATGTGCGCCGGCTGGATGTGATCTTGTCGGACGGTGCGCAAACCAGCTTCGGTCCGGTCAGCCCAGCCGAATGGGATCGGCGTGCGTCCGCCCGTTCACTCGAAGGCAACATCTATCGCCTGGTGCGCCGGATTGTACAGGAGAATGCGGAAGAAATTGGCCGGCGGTTCCCACCCTTGCTGCGGCGCGTGAGCGGCTACAACCTCGATGCCTTGCGCGCGGCCTTCTCCCAGGCCGACGATCCGCGGCTGGCTTCCACCATGCCGCGGTCTCCCAACGGGGCAACCACGAGGTCAGCGGATGGCACACGGCCACTCGACATGATACCGCTGCTCACCGGCAGCGAAGGTACGTTGGCCATCCTTACCGAGGCGGAACTGGGGCTGCTGCCCAGGCCGAAGGCGCGGGGGCTCCTTGTCCCTCATTTCGCCTCTTTGGGAGCGGCCATGGACGCCTTGGCTGCATGTCTGGAATTCCGTCCCTCGGCCGTCGAAGTCCTTGATCAATTGCTCCTGGATCTTGCCCGCGGCAATCTTGCCCTGAAAGACCGGATGGCAGCCGTGCAAGGCCGGCCGGCCGCCGTCCTGATGGTCGAGTTCAGCAGCGATGATCCCGTGGAGGTGGCCGACCGTGTCGACCGCCTGGAGCGCCGTCTGCGCCAGGCCAATGGCGTGGCCGCCCAGGTCCGGGCGCTCGATCCGACCCTGCGCGATTCGCTCTGGGCCTTGCGGACAGCCTCGATGCCGTTGCTCTATGGCCTCCGCGGAGACCGCAAACCGGTGACATTCGTGGAAGACACGGCCGTCACCCCGGCCCGGCTGCCGGAGTTTGTCGCCCGTTTTCGGGAGCTGCTGCACCGGCACGGCACGGATGGCGCCTTTTATGGCCATGCGAGTGTCGGCTGCTTGCATATTCGGCCGCTGTTGAATCTGAAAGATCCGGAGGATGTGGCGCGGATGCGGCGGATCACGGAGGAAGTCACCGACCTGGTCCTGGAGTTCGACGGAGCACTCAGTGGCGAACACGGCGATGGCTTGGTGCGCAGTGAATGGAATCGCAAAATGTACGGCCCGGCGATTTACGAGGCGTTTTGTGCCGTCAAACGCGCCTTTGATCCGGAAAATCGGTTCAATCCGGGCAAGGTCGTCGCCGCACCATCCATGACCGACAACCTCCGATATGCGCCGGGCTATGCGCCCGCGGAGCCAGCCACGCTCTTCGACTACAGCCGGCAAGACGGGTTGGTGCGTTCCATCGAGTTGTGTAATGGTTCGGGCGTGTGTCGCAAATTGCAGGGCGGCACTATGTGCCCTTCGTTCCGGGCCACGCAGGATGAGAAGGACAGCACCCGCGGCCGAGCTAACGCGCTACGGCTCGCACTGGCTGGAGAGCGGCCCATTCAAGATTTGCGAAGCCGATGGCTTTACGAGGTGCTCGACCTCTGTTTGATGTGCAAAGCGTGCAAGGCGGAATGCCCCAGCAACGTGGATATGGCCAAGCTGAAAGCGGAGTTCTTGGCATCGTACTATCAGGGTCGGCTTCGGCCGCTCGGCCATCTTCTCATGGCGCGGATGGATCGCCTCAACCGGCTGGGAGCTGCAGCGGCTCCGCTGGTCAACTGGCTCCAGGGACGCCGTTCGGTACGTTGGCTGTTGGAAAAGGTTGCCGGCATCGACCGCCGGCGCAGTCTCCCGCCGCTGCATGGTGATCACTTCCGGCGTTGGTTCGAGCGGCACACCCCGGCCCCTTCCGCCGGACGCCACGGCAGCGTGTTGCTGCTCGATGATTGCTTCACGACCTTCAATGAGCCGGAGATCGGCCGGGCCGCTGTGCGCGTTCTGGAACAGGCAGGCTACGCGGTCCAATTGGCTGGCTTGACATGTTGTTGCCGGCCCATGGTCAGCAAGGGTTTCTTGAGCCCGGCACGGGCACTCATTCAGGAGCAGCTCCCAGGGCTGCTGCGGCGTCAGGCCAACGGTGTTCCGCTCTTGGGCCTGGAACCAAGCTGTTTGTTGACCCTGGCCGACGAGTGGCCCGAGCTGCTCCCGGGGGCAGAGACACAGCGCGTGGCGGCCACCGTAGACCTGGCGGACAATTGGTTGGCCGATCAAGTCCGGATGGGCCGCTGCGACTTGAAGCTGAAGGAGAAGCCGCAGAAATGCCTCCTGCATGGCCATTGCCATCAGAAAGCCCTTCGCGGCACCAAGGGAACCGCGGCCCTGTTGAGCCTCGTGCCGGGATTGAAGGTTGTTGTTTTGGACGCGGGCTGTTGCGGCATGGCGGGATCGTTCGGCTTCGAAAAGGCACACTACGATATTAGCGTTTCCATCGCCCAGCTAGCGCTGCTGCCGGCGTTGCATGCGGAGCCGGAGGCGCTGGTCGTGGCACCGGGAACTTCGTGTCGGCACCAGATCAAGGATTTGGCCGGCCGTCGGGCTCTGCATCCCCTGGAGGTTGTGGAAATGTGCCTGGACGATCATGCCGGGTCATCCAGCGAACAAGCCTGACGTACCAGCGCCGGTCCTTCGCGGACACGTTGGGCTTGTGTACTGCCGAATCACCTACGATGGTCTCGCCTACAGCGGCACACGCCGTAACCGCAGGGAGTTGCCAACTACCGAGAGTGAGCTGAGACTCATGGCAGCGCTGGCCCAGATCGGCGTGATGAGGATGCCGAAAAAAGGGTACAGCACGCCGGCCGCCACCGGGATGCTCAGCACATTGTACAGGAACGCCAGGATGAGGTTCTGGCGAATGGTACCGAGGACAGCCCGGCTCAGGGTTCGGGCTCGGGCAATGCCCCGCAAGTCGCCATGTACCAACGTAATGCCGGCGGTTTCCATAGCTACATCCGTGCCGGTGCCCATGGCGATCCCGATATCGGCCTGGGCCAGGGCGGGTGCATCGTTGATGCCGTCCCCTGCCATGGCCACCACGTGGCCCTCGCCCTGAAGACGCTGGATCAC
>DATGIQ010000137.1:0-11612 GCA_035295665.1 Gemmataceae bacterium
TTCACGAGGCCTGCGCCTCCCCGCAGCGCCGCACTCGCGCACAGGACGGCCGCGCCGGACATGCCGCGGCTGCCGGCCGCCACGAGAACCCGGCCGAAATTGCCCTTGTTGCTGTCGGCGGGGCGGGGCATCAAGGCCGGCAGTTGCGTGACCGCGTCCAGATGATTTGGCATGGGAGGATTTCGTCGGGAATTCGAAGTTCGACGTCGCCGGGGCTTTACGTGTCGGTACCATCGGCAAATGTTGAGCTGTGCCGCAGGTCCCTTTGCGCCGTTGCACCGGACCCTTACAATGCCCCTATGCATTCTGCCACGCGCCGCCGGGTCTTGCTAGTTCAACTGCCGATCCCTCCCCTCGGCCCGGCGCCCATTCGTGGCAATGTGCCGTTGGCCGCGGCCTATCTCAAACTGCACGCCGAGCAGCACGGCCTCAGAGCCTTTTACGAGCTCGACCTTTTTCCGGCCGGTGAGGCGAACACATTTGGGGATCGCTTGCTGGTTCGAGCGCTGGCCGAACGCGCTCCGTGGCTGGTCGGCTTCACGTGCTACGTTTGGAACATCGAGCGGACTCTTTGGATCATCCGTGAACTGAAGCATCTCCGCCCCGAAGTGCGAATTGTTCTCGGTGGGCCTGAAATCACCGCCGATAACGCGTGGGTGTTGCAAACTCCCGATTACGACTTTGCCGTGATCGGCGAAGGGGAGCAGACATTTGCCCAGTTGCTCCTGGCCTTGGTGGGTGCCGCGGGGCCGGCCGTTCCCATTCCCGGTCTTTATGTTCCCCCCGCGGTTGGCGCTGACCGCTACGATCCCGCACGTCAGCCCGCATTCCGGACGCCGCTGCCCGATCTCAATACGTTAGGTTCGCCCTACGTGGCCGGGATTCTTGATGCGGCCGATGAGCAGATGCTGCTCCTGGAAACGACCCGCGGCTGCGTCTTCAAGTGCAAGTTCTGTTACTACCCCAAAAGCTACGACAAGCAATATTACCTGTCGGCTGAAAACATCCTGGCCAATCTCCGCCACGCCGCAGAACGTGGAGCGCGGGAAGTCTTCCTGCTCGATCCGACGTTGAACCAGCGCAAAGACTTTGCCGATTTCCTTCGCCTTCTGGCCCAAGGCAATCCCGGCCGGCGGTTCGAGTATTTCGGCGAGCTGCGGGCGGAGGGGGTTACCGCGGGGACGGCCCGGCTTCTTCACGATGCCGGGTTTACGGAGGTCGAAGTGGGACTCCAGTCGATCGATCCCGACGCCCAGTCGAAAATGGACCGCAAGAACAATCTCAAAGCATTTGAGCGCGGGGTCCGGGCCATGCTGGATGCGGGGATTCAGGTCAAGGTCGATCTGATCGTCGGGCTACCCGGCGATACGCGGGAATCGGTGCGGCGCGGTTTGCACTATCTTCGGGACAACGGCCTGTACAGCGACGTCCAGGTCTTCAACCTCAGCATTCTGCCCGGCACGGCCTTCCGCCAAGAAGCCCAACAGCTCGGTCTCAAGTTCCAGCCTCGGCCACCGTACTACGTATTGCAGACGCCGACGCTGAGCCGGGAATGTCTTTTCGGCCTGATGCACGAAGCCCAGGAACTTTTTGCACTCGAATTCGATGCCCAGCCGGCCCCCGCGCTCCATGCGGCCACCGACCTGGTCGGCCGGCGCGGCGTGACAATGAACCTGGATGGATCGGAAGACTTGAGCCTGCCCAGTTTCGATGGCTGCCATCAGGCCTTTACGCTATGGTTCCGGTCGGCCCATTTTGCCGCCCACCGTTCCAAGGCAGCCGGCATGATACGCAGGTTGCTGGATGCCAATCCCTTCACGACCCTGCAAGTCGTGCTCGAGCCGACGGGCCCCGCACTGCCGGCGGCTATTCAACGCGATCTTCCGCCGGAGCTGTTTGCGATGCTGACCGCCGCCTGCCAAGCCAACCCCACTTACCTGGATCGGTACTATGCCTTGCAGCCCGGCCGGCCAAACGGGGCGAAACGGCTGATCGTCGTGCTGCCCGCTGAGCTTCGGCCCCTGATTGGTGCGGAATGGATCGAACAGATCGGAGCCCAGGCCAGTGTCGTTTGGCGACACGCAACCGCGCCGCCGTGTGCCGAGGAGGATTTCGAGGCCCATGAATTTGCATGGGCGCCGTAAGACGCTCAACAGAGGTTTCCTGACAAGCTGGAAGAAAGGCAATGTTCCAACCATGGTATCGCGCCGGTCTGCGTTTCTGCTGTACCCGCTGTGGCAAGTGTTGCACCGGGGCGCCCGGGCGCGTTTGGGTCAATGACGAAGAGATGGCGGTCATCGCCGAGTATCAAAACGAGCCTCTGGATCAGGTGGTCGGTCTCTACACCCGGGTTGCGGAGCGCGGGCGAAGCCTGCGTGAAAAAGCCAATGGCGATTGCATCTTTTATGATCCGGAGAAGGGCTGTACGATCTACCCGGTGCGGCCCCGGCAATGCCAAACTTGGCCGTTCTGGGAAAGCAACGTCGCCACTCCGCAAGATTGGCAGCGGACCTGCGACGTGTGCCCCGGTTCGGGCCAGGGGGAGCTGATCTCTGCGGAGGAGATTTCGCGTCGGTTGAAAGGGTTCCGAGTGTGAAAGGCGGTCCGACATTGTCCGAAGAACTGCGCCGCCGAGTGCTGGAGCTATACCACGACGTGGATCAAGCGGTCGCCGCCGCCGGGCCCATCTGTGTGGCCAGCGGCCGCTGCTGCCGGTTCAAGGAGCAGGGCCATATCTTGTTTCTCAGCAACTTGGAGGCGGAAGTCCTGTTGGCGAACGCTCCGCCATATGAGCAGCCGGTCTCGCCGGACTTCTGCCCGTTTCAGAAAGACAACCTTTGCACAGCCCGCCAGCCGCGGCCACTCGGCTGCCGGATTTATTATTGCGATCCATCGTATCAGGAGGCGGGTCAGCGAATTTCCGAGGAGTATTTGCAACGGCTGAAAGCGCTGGCCAATGAGCAGGGATTGGCCTGGCACTATGCCCCGCTGCATTATTTTCTGAACCGTTCTCCGGCTTCGTTGAGCAGCGGTTCGTAGAACCGTGTGGTGATGTGCCCGCCGCGGTTCTTCGAGCCGCCGCTCAACGGGCAGGAGTGCTTCGGTCTCATGCGGGAGGAATGCATGATCTGGATTCGTGGTTTGGTTGCTTGTCTCTTGTGTGCCGCCATCGCGCAGGCGGGGGATTGGCCCCAATGGCTGGGCCCCAACCGTGACGGCTCGAGCGCCGAAGTGGTCGCGGCCTGGAAAGAGTCGCCCAAGGTCCTTTGGCGACATCCGGCGGGCGAGGGGAACAGTTCACCGGTGGTGGCCCAAGAGCGCGTCTTTATCCACGCCAAGGTCAAGGACAAGAACGAGGAGACGGTGGTCGCGTTGGACGCCGCGACCGGAAAGGAGTTATGGCAAAGCACCCATCCTCGGGCTGAGTTCAAGAGCCTGTTCGGCAACGGTCCCCGCGCCACGCCGGCGGTCGCCGGGGACAACCTGTACACGTTCGGGATCACTGGTGTGTTGCGTTGTCAGGCTGCGCGCACGGGCAAGCAGCTTTGGGAGGTCGACACCCTCAAGGAGTTTGGAGCGCAGAATTTGCGTTTCGGCATGTCCTGTTCGCCCCTGGTCGATGCGGACCGAGTTCTGGTCAACGTCGGCGGCAAGGATGCTTCCGTCGTGGCGTTCAACAAGGACACCGGCGCGGTGGTTTGGAAAGCACTAGCTGACCGGGCGAGCTATTCGTCCCCCATCGTGCTCGGACAGGGCAAGGAACGGCAAATCATCTTCTTGACACAGCAGGGGTTGGTTTCATTGAACCCCAGCGATGGCAGCCTTTTCTGGCGCTTTCCGCTCATGGATTTACTGCTAGAGAGTTCCAGCACTCCCGTGCGCGCCGGCGACTTCCTGGTGGCCAGCTCGATTACCTACGGCAGCGTGGGGCTTCGCCTGGAGGCCAAAGACGACAAGCCCAGCGCGACGCAGGTGTGGAAAAACGATTCGCTGACCTGTTATTTTTCGACGCCCGTTGCGGTGGGGGCGGAGCACTTGTATCTCGTATCCGGAACGAAACCGCCCGCCTTTTCTACCCAAGCCACGCTTCACTGCATCGATATCCGTACGGGCAAGGAGCTCTGGCGCCGGGCCAAGGTGGGCAAATACCATGCAGCGTTGTTACGCACCGGCAATCAGAAACTGCTCCTGCTCGAAGAGGCCGGCGACTTGGTGTTGCTCGATCCCGACCCCAAGGAATATCGCGAACTGGCCCGTTCGAAGATTTGCGGTGAGACCTGGGCGCACCCGGCTCTGGCCAATGGCCGGCTGTACGTACGGGACAACAAGGAAGTCGTTTGCTTGCAACTTCCCGAATGAGCGGGCCGCGGCCGGCTTACGTTCGCCAAAATGCCGGCAATCCGCGTACGAGGAAATAAGCCTGCCCCTGCATCGCCAGCCGGCTTTTCTCGGCCTTGGCGTGCTGACCGCGAAGGCGGCGCCACAGATACTGCAATCCTTTGCCCGCCACCTGGAGCGGCGCATCGAGGGTGACGACCAGCTTGTAAAGGGTCAAGACCGGCCAGGCATAGCCACATTTGCGCAGGTAGCGGAGAAAACCAATTGCCATATTGGACGAGGCGTAGCCGATGTGCTGCCGTGTGCTGACGCGCCCGAAATGCGTGATTTCGACACCGGGGTGATAGACGATGGGGTGGCGTTGGCCAACCCGCGTGGAGAGGTCGAGGTCTTCCCCGCCAAAGCAGAAACCCTCGTCCCAGCCGCCGCAGCTGAAGAAAACGTCGCGCGGCAGAAGCATGGCAGCCCCCATGAGCACCTCCACCGGCCGGGTGGTCTCGGGGTCGAAATCTTGCCGGCGATAGCGGCGGTAGGCACGGCGCAGCAATCCTGTCCAGCGCAATAGACTCGTACGGTGCAGGAGGGTCCCGGCCGTGGGGCGCTGGCGGTACGAGACCTGGGGCTGGCCCTGCCCGTCCCGGAGGCGAGGCCCGATCATGCCAACCTCGGGATGGGCTTCGGCGTAGTGCACCAGCCGGCCCAGCGCGCCGGGGGGCACGACGGTATCGTTATTGAGAAAGAACAGATATCGGCCGCGGGCGTGCTGGGCTGCCTGGTTGTTTGCACGGGCAAAGCCGACATTGGTCGAATTGCGATGCAGGATGACTTCAGGAAACTCGCGCGCCACCATCTCGGGCGCTCCATCGGTCGAGGCGTTGTCCGCGACGATGGTTTCCACGCGCACGCCCTGGGGTTGATCGAGCAGCGATTGCAGGCAGGCCTGGAGCAAGTCCCGGCAATTCCAATTGGCAATGCAGACGGAGACGTCAATCCTGGCAGACTCTCTTTCCGCGCCATTCCAACCGCTCCGCAGCGGCTGGGTGCCGCGGATCGATTCCTCGCCCTCTTTCGCATCATTGGCCATGCCCGAGGATGGTGGCACTACAGCAGCGATGGGGTTCGGCATTCTGTCTCCCAGCGTTCTTGATCCAGGTAGGGAGCGAACGGACCGCGGCCACACAACCAGCGTCCCAATCGATAACGCCAGGCCCGACGCCATGAGAGGGGCTGGTGCGCGTACCGGCTCAGCAGCTGGCGGTATTGCTCAAACTGTGGCCGGGAGATCGGCCGCCGGCCTTCGCGGAAGGCCACTGCCCAGACGCTCGCCGGACGCTTCACGGCCCCATGCCAGCCGAGGATCTTGGTGGGATAGTCTTGCAGCAGCATTTCGAACGCTTGCGGTGTAAACCGCCAGTAATCGCATGGATGATCATGAATGTGGAAATAAAAGGGGCAGGAGAGGAACAAGACTCCGTCGGGCCGTAAGACCCGGTACACTTCCTCCAAACCCCGCCAGAAGCGTGGCACATGCTCAAACGTGTTCATGGCGATGATCGTGCCGATTGAGCCATCGGCATGCGGAAGGGCTTCCACATCGGCGACGCGATCCACACCCGGTCCTGGGCGGACGTCAATACCGATGTACGGCTTGCCGGGGAACAGCCGGCGGAGATCGGCAAGGGCTTCTTGCCCGGCAACCTGGTACGAGCCGATCTCCAAAATGGGACCGGGCAGATCGAATGTTTCGGCAACGGCTCGCGCCACGCCGTTGAGAAACTGGTTCATACGGGTGCTTCCCCAGGCAGTGATCGGACCGTTTCACCGACGAGCGGGACTCTTGGAAGACAATCTGGGGCAGGTATACGCTAAGTACCATGCGGGGGCGGAAGGTGTCAACCGCAACCGCACGGTGGCTCGCTGGGGATAGGTGGCCGCATCCGGCTCAGCGGACAAACTTTCGTTGACTCATGGCGGGGCGCATGGAGACGACGACGGCACGTTTCAATTGCGGCGAAGTGACAATCGCTTCCCCTGGTCCCAGGAGCGGACACCGCGCCCACATTTCACGACCGACGTCCCCGGCTGTGGCCATCAACACCTCGAGGTTGTGCATGCTCCGCAGCGTATGGACAATGCGGGTGTTGCACAGCTCGAAGATCTCGGGCGGCAAATGGCCCGGCTGCTGGCTGACAAAGGCCAGCGACAGCCAACGTTTGCGGCCTCGGCGGGCCACGTCCCGGAGCATCTGAAGCGTGGCGTGCATGGTCTGCCCTTTTTCGCGGCTGACGAAGGAGTGCGCTTCCTCGATCACGAGCAGCGTCGGCGGGGCATCTTCCCGGGCAACCTTGTAGGCAAACACTTTGCGCAAGAGGTCCGCCGTGACCAGGTTCTTAACGATATCATTGGCCACGCTCACATCCAACACGCTGACTCGGCCGGCAGTGATCATCCGTTCCGGATCGAGCGAGCGCATATTGGGCTGGTCGAAGGCCCCGGAGTGCACCAGCCACAGGAGCTTGGTCGACAGTCCGGTGTAATCATAGAATTCGTTGCTCTTGGAGGAGCGATCGCTGGCGCGATCCTTGAGGGAGCGGAGCGTGAAGGGGACCGACGCACCGGGGGATGGATCTAGCAACGGCCCCAGCGTATCGGCATCGCGCGTGGCGACCTGGGTCTTGGCACGGCTCACCAGGTGCTCGATGCAATCAAGGAGAGCATTGCGCTCGGCCACAGAGGTCTGCAAGATCTCCGAGATGATGCTGCTGTCGAAATCTGCCAGGCGAAGGGTGAACGGCTCGCTACTCGACCGCTCACTGGCACAACTGGCCGGATGATAAACCTGGAAATCCTTCACCCCTTGAGCGTTCCGGTCGAAGGGGATTAGTTTTTTGAGAAGCGATTGGTCCCCCGACGGACCGTCCATTTCGGTGTATTCGCTTTCCACATCCACCACAATCACCGCCCAGCCATTGGCCGAGGCTTCCTCGATCAGCACCTGCGAAGTGTTGGATTTGCCGGAGCCCACCGTGCCGAAAATCCCCAGGTTGCGTGGCAACACCCCTTTGTTGCGGCTCTGCAAACGAAAACAGATGTCTTCTTGTCCCGAAATCGCCCCCATGACCATGTCGCCCGAGAAGCCGAGCAAGTCCGCTACTTCGTCGGCGCTCAGTTCCCGAACGATCGCCCGCGAGACGGGCCGGCTCTTGCTGGAACGGGGTCGGCCGCCGACCAGTTCTCCGTGGAGCTCGATTTCGGCCAGGATGACGAATTCGCCGGAAAGACCCTGGCCCAACGAAACGTACGGCTTCGTCGCCGGCGCCCCGCGCGGAGAGAAGAACGGTCCCGCCACAATCCGGCCCAGAAAGCCAGAACGGGAGCCGAGGGGATCTTCGATCCGAACATATTGATCGCGGATAATGCGATCCCGGTTGGCCAGCGGGGATCGCATGATCACCCGCTCATTGGATGCCGTCGAACTGTCCCAGTCCACATACCCCAACGGGGGCGTCCCGCCAGGTGCCGGAGTACCTGCAAAGTCCTGCGATTCCGTGGTTTGGGCCGTCGGCAAGGTCATTGCTATTCCATCCCTTGATACTCGACTGATTCAGGTAACAACAAAACCATAAGGTGTAATTGGACCGGGGGCAAATAGTTCGAGAAAGTCGAGTCTGACCAAGGGAACGGAACGAGTTGATCCACAAGTGTTTCAGCCGTATCCAAGCGCCTCTTGCTCGCGTTGCGTGTCGCCTCTGCTCCCGCGTGAAACTTTGGAGGAAGCGCTGCGCGCAGGGGCACACAGACATGCAGAGCGAAGGAGCGCGACGAAGATTTCAGCCGAGCTGAGGTGTACCTTAAAGCGGCAGTTCCTTATGCGATGGTAAACCATGCTGTTCCCGGCCCAGGTCGCCATCGTATTTCATCGTCGATTTGTAGAGCTCCAGATGTCCATCGCCGGCCGGCCCCGCGCAGCGCCGACGGAGCGCTTCCATCTCTTCGCCCGCCATCGGCTTGAATCCGCGGGCGACCCCGAGATTTTGTCGCAGGACCGCCAGGGAATCGATGCCGCTGATTGTCGTTGCCACGGGGAGACTCATCGCATAACGCAACGCCTCCCCAGCCGTGACCACCCCCTTGATGACGGGTTGCCCGTTTCCACCCAGGCTTTTCATGCCCAGGGCCGCCATGCCGCGCTTCATGACTTCTGGCAGGACGTGCTCCTGGAAGCTGCGGTATGTGGCATCGAAGGCGTTCAGCGGCATCTGCACACTGTCGAAGGGATAGTTGTACGAAAGCATCTTCAGATGAATCTGCGGATGTTTGTGGCCGGTGAAGCCGACATGGCGAACCTTGCCCTGTTTCTTGGCTTCGTCCAGCGCCTCAATGACGCCGCCCTTGGCAAAGTGCCGTTCGGGGTCGTTGTCATAGACAACCTCGTGGACCTGCCAGAGATCGAGATGGTCGGTCTGCAACCGCTTCAACGAATCTTCCAGCTGGCGCATGGCGACCTTCTTGTCCCGGCCATGCGTGCAGACTTTGGTCATGAGAAAAACTTTGTCCCGCCGTCCCCGAAGGCCCTGACCCATCCACTCTTCGCTCTTGCCGTCGTGGTACTCCCAGGCATTGTCGAAAAACGTCACGCCGGCATCGACGGCCTCGTGAATGACCGCGACGGCTTCCTTGAGCGTCGGACATCTGCCCAGGCTGTAACCGCCGATTCCAATGATGGATACCCGCTCCTGGGTGCGTCCGAAGGGCTTGAGCGGAATTCGGTCCGGGCCGGTATTGCTCAGCGGCAGCGAAGTGGCCGACTCCTGCGCCCCAATGAAAGGTGGGAACAAGGCGACACCAGCTCCGAACGCTGCGGTCTCTTGGAGGAAGCGCCGCCGATCGGGGCCGGGTTGCACGGGCGGGTCGGAGAAAGCGGACATAGTAATCTCCCTTAAGGTTCCCCTGCTTCCTGGAACATTTCCTTTACTTCCTTCTGGGTCTTGTCCAGCGGAAAACCGTGCGGCCACCGGGCTTGGGGGTTGTCGAACCGGAGCGACAATTTGTAAAACTCGTAGCGGCCATCGCTGGCGAATTTGGCACAGCGGTCGCGCAACTGCTGCATCTCGGCGGCCCCGCTTGGCCTGAAGCCACGTGCAACCCGCAAATTCTGGTGGAGGACATCCAGGGAGTCCATGCCGGAGATCGTGGTTGCGACCGGCAGGCTCATGGCATAGCGAAGCATCTCCTCAGCTTGGATCAGCCCTTGCTTGATCGCTCCCGCCGTTCCTCCCAGGGACTTCATTCCCAGGGCGGCGATGCCGCGCTTGTTCACTTCCGGCAACACCTGTTTCTCAAAACTGCGGAATGTTGCATCCAGCGGATTGAGCGGCATCTGGACCGTGTCGAACGGATAACCGCGCTGGATCATGTCCAGGTGAATCTTTGGATCCTTGTGCCCGGTAAAGCCGACGAAACGGGTCTTGCCCTGCTTCTTGGCTCGGTCCAGCGCTTCGAGAACACCGCCCTTGGCATAAGCCAGCTCCGGATCGTTATCGAAGCTCACGCCGTGGATCTGCCAGAGGTCGAGGTGATCCGTTTGCAATCGCCGCAGTGATTCGTCGAGCATTTTCATCGCCAGCCCGGCGCCCCGCCCGTGGGTACAAACTTTGGTCATGAGGAAGATGCTTTGTCTCTTTCCCTTGAGGCCTCGACCCATCCAATCCTCCGACCGGCCATTCCAGTATTCCCAGCAGTTATCGAAAAACGTAATCCCGGCATCGACTGCTTCATGGATGAGCCGAATCGCATCCTCGACCGTATTTAGCTCGCCCAAGTGATGGCCACCCAGGCCGAGTGCGGAGACCGGGACGCCGGTGCGCCCCAGGGGACGTTTCGGAATTTCCGCAGATCCGGACCGCTCTGCCGGCCGCTGGATCGCCGGTTGCGGTTGATCTCCACTTTGCGAATGGATGTGCTCCATGTTGAACTCCTGCGACTGTCCCCAGGCGGGGTCTGGATCTATCCGAAGCTCCCCGATTTCTTGGAAAATGTTCGGCAATAACCATGCCGTGAACTTGAAAAGCGTCCGAAAGGGAGACCAAAAAGATGTGTTGCGTTCGTGTTTCTAAGCCGTCTGCGCCTTCAGGCGCTGGGCCCTTCGGCCGAGGGCATCGTAGGCGGCGTACTTGTACATTTCCGTCAAGGTCGGGTAGTTGTAGCAGCTCTGGATGAAGATTTCCGCCCCGGCTTTCAGCAAGAGTGCCGTCAGCCCCACATGGATCAATTCGGTGGCCTGTTCGCCGATCATGTGGACACCGAGCAGCCGCATCGTCTCTTCGTGGAAGATCAGTTTCAACAACCCCGATTGTTCGCCAATAATTTGGCCGCGGGCGTTTTTCTCGTAGGTGGCTTTGCCAACGATGTAGGGGATCTTTTGCTGCGTGAGCGATTCTTCCGATTCGCCGACCATCGAGCATTCCGGAATTGTGAAAATGCCCGTGGGAAGAATCGGCGCCACGCTCTCCTTGTATTGCAAGTTGAAGGCGTGGACCATGGCCACGCGCGCCTGCTCCATCGAGGTCGAGGCCAGGGCCGGGTTGCCGATCACGTCGCCGGCAGCATAGACGTGCGGCAGGGTCGTCTGGTAATGCTCGTTCACTTTGACTTGGCCGCGCTCGCTGACGTTGATCCCGACCGACGCCAGCCCAAGTTCCTCCGTATTACCGCAGCGCCCCGATGAGACGAGGATCGTGTCGGTCTTCAACGCGGTCCCCGAGTCCAGCCGCACATCCAGCACTTCCCCGGTATGGACCGAGTGCACGCAGTCACTCATGAAGAAGCGAATGCCCATCGCTTCCATGCAGGTTTGCAGGGCACCGGAAATCTCCGCGTCCAGGCAGCCGATCAGGCGGTCGCGTTTCTCGATGACCGTGACCCGGACACCCAACGCGGCGAAGATGCAGGCGTACTCGCAGCCGATCACGCCGCCGCCAACAACCAGCATGGTCTCGGGGATTTCGTGCAGGGCAAGGATCGTGTCCGAATCATAGACGCGCGGGTCGTGGAACGGGAAAGCCGGCGGCCGGTAGGGATAGGAGCCCGTCGCCAGCAGAATGACCTCCGCTTGAATCGGGAATGCGGGGCAGCGTTCCGGCTTGACCCCGATGGTATGAGGATCCACAAACGCTGCGCTGCCGGTGTACAGGGCCACATTGTGCCGTTTGAGGTTGTCCAGAATCCGCGCCCGTTCGGTTTCCTTTACCATACGTTCGCGCATCAAAAAATCG
>DATGIQ010000138.1:0-13280 GCA_035295665.1 Gemmataceae bacterium
TGGCCCCTACAAGCGTACAGGAAGATGTTCGACGTACCTCTCAACACGCGGTCCGGCCACGCAACTGGCCAGGCGGCAATCATCCATTGTTAAGAACTCTCTGAATTTCTGGGGTCCAAGCCACATGGAAAGCGTGGACAACGCCTGCCTCAACCTAGGTCCAATCATGTGCCGGCATGGTCCATCCTCCGCCAAGCCGTCCCTTACTGGATGGTAACTCAACCAACACGTGAGGAAAACGGCCTTCGCGCTCAGACTTCCATCCGATACTTCTCCACCGCATCTTGCCGCAGCTCCAGTCCCAGCCCCGGCCGTTTGGACGGCACGATGCGGCCTTCGACAAGGGCCGGTACCTCCACGAAAGCCGGATACAGCCACGGCATGTATTCCACCATCCGGACCTGAGGCAAGCCACAAGCCAGATGAACCGCAATTTCCGGCAAGACATGCGGTGCAATCGGCCGTTGGTACTGCTCGGCAAGCGTGGCCACCTTCAGCCAAGGGGTGAGCCCCCCCAATCGGGTCACATCCGGCTGCACGATATCCACGGCCCCGCGCTGGAGATAGCGGTGGAATTCCTCCCGAGCAAAAAGCGTCTCGCCCAGGGCCAGGGCAATTTCCAGCTTCTCAGCCAGGCGCGCATGGCCGTCTACGTCCTCGCAAGAGAGCGGTTCCTCGAACCAGTCGGCACCGATCTCTTCCTCGAAGAAGTGCCCCATCGACAGCGCGGTGGCATAGTCGTAGCGCTGGTTGGCATCGACGGCCAGCCAGATGTCTTCGCCGAGAACTTCGCGGACGCGCGTGACCCGTTCGGCATCTAGCTCGGGGTCCGTGTTGCCCACCTTGACCTTGATCCCCATCATGCCTTGCTCAAGAAGTGGTTGCGAGGCCTCGATGATTTCATCGGGACTCATCCAGAGCCAGCCGGTGTCGGCCGCATAGGCCGGCGCCGATTCTCGGGCACCGCCGAGCAGCTTATACAAGGGCAGCCCCGCAATCTTACCTTTGAGGTCCCATAAAGCGACATCGATCGCCGAGTACGCTTGTGCCACCAAGCCGTAGCGGCCGATCGGCTGCAGTTGCCAATAAATTTTGGCGGCCAGGCGCTCATGGTCGAAGGGATCCTCTCCGGCGACCAGCGGCGCCAGGTCATCATCCGTGATTGTCTTCAGAGCGCGTCCGCCGCCCCCCAGGGTGTAAGCGAAACCGAGCCCACGATGGCCGGCGTCCGTGTCGAGGTAAACAAAGAGCACAAAGACGTGGTCCAGCCGATTGTCCGGATCGCGTCCGCCCAATGAAGTGATTGGGCGGGACAAGGGTAATCGCAGAAGCTGGCTTTCCACCTGGGTGATGCGCATCGTTCCACCGCTCCCGGAACCTAGAGTGACTGCTCCGACAATTCCGTCAGTCGTTGGCTGACATTGTCCAGGGTCGGGCGAATTCGCTGTGATGCCGGCCGTAGAAAAAGTAAATGCCCAGACCGATCGCCAACCAACCGATGAGCCGGAGCCAGGTCACGACGGGCAAGAATAACATCATGAGCAGGTTGACGGCGATCCCAATTGGAGCAAGCACATAAACGGCCGGGCATCGAAATGGGCGGTGCGCGTCTGGCCGACGAATCCGCAAGATCAACACCGCCGCGCAAACGATGGAGAAGGCCAACAATGTACCGATGTTGACCATGTTGAAGAGGTCTTCCAGCGGAGCCAGAGCAGTTACGACACAGAGCAGCCCTCCCGTGATCATCGTGGAAATGTGTGGCGTTCGGAAGCGAGGATGGACCGCACCAAAAATGTGCCGCGGCAACAGGCCATCGCGGGCCATGGCCAGGAAGATCCGCGCCTGACTGAGCAGCGTGATCAAAATCACGCTTGTCATGCCGGCTAAAGCACCGATGGAAATCAAACCGGCGGAGAGCCGCAACGCAAGGCTATCTTGCTTCACGGAGAGGCGGTGGAACGCCTCTGCGACCGCCGCATCCGGATCAATCACGGGATAGGGCTCCATGCCCGTGATCACGGCCGAAACGCCCAAATAGAGCAACGTGCAGAGTAGAAGGGACGCGAGGATTCCGATGGGAACGTCGCGCTGCGGTCGACGGGCCTCCTCGGAATGCGTGGAGATCGCGTCGAAGCCAATGTAAGCAAAAAAGACCACGGCCGCCGCTACCAGAATGCCCGAGATCCCGTAGGGCAAAAATGGACTCCGCACCTTGTCGTCCACGGCTTCAATCTTCTGGTTGAAGCCAAGGAGTCCAATCACCCCCCAGGCTTCTTCCAGACTCGGCAGTTTCTTGATCTCTTTCCTAACTTGCTCCGTAATCTGTTCGGGGAAAGCCGGGTACTGTTCCAGAAGTTCCTTCCCGCTGATACGCCCAAATTCCTTCTGGGGCAGAAAGCGAGCAAGATCGGGCCGGTGGGCGAGTAAATCGGTGCTCGGAAGCTTACGGATCTCGTCGACAATGGTATTGGCCATGCGCTGGGCCGCTCCTGGAGACTGCTCCAAAAGCTCCTTGCCACTGACCAGCCGGTAATCCCCCGGTGGCAGATGTTGAGCTACGTCCGGATAGCGGCGGAGCAGATCGGGAACGTCGGATGGTTTGCGGTAATCGGCCGGGATCCGGAACCAGTTCGCCGGCTGAATGTACCAGCAGCCCACGCCAATCACGAACAGAACCACGCCAACCTTGGTGATCACGAGCACGGCATTCGTCGTGGCACTTTCCCGGATCCCGATGACCAGAATGGCCGTGGACAGGGCCATGATCACCACGGCCGGTAGACTGAACCAGTTGCCTTCACCCAGGGGAAAGGTGGCGTTGGAAAGATAGTCTGGAATTCGCCAGCGAAAAAACACATCCAGGAAAACGTTGAAATACTTGGTCCAATCCGCCGACAGGACGGCACAACTCATGGCATATTCGAGGATGAGGTCCCAACCGATGATCCAGGCGAACAGCTCGCCCAGGGTCGCATATGCGTAGGTGTAGGCGCTGCCAGCGACCGGAACCATGGCGGCAAATTCGGCGTAACAGAGGGCTGCCAAGGCGCAACCCAAGCCGGCCACCGCGTAGGAAAGCATCACGGAGGGTCCGGCGCGATTGGCCGCGGTCTCACCCGTAGTCACGAAGATCCCGGCACCGATAATCGCGCCAACACCGAGCGAGGTGAGTGCGATGGGCCCAAGCACACGGCGAAGCCGGTTCTCCCCTTCCATCTCGGCCAGGAGCTTTTCCAGCGACTTCCGGGCGAAAAGCTGCTGTTTCCACATGCGGAGATCCCTCGGGGGTCTCAGGTGCGCTCCAGTTTAGCGGCGGTTCACCGAACCGCGGGTAAGCCGCGCCGTTCGGTGAACCGCCGCTCATCGAAAACGGTGCATTAGACCTTGCCGGCATCCAACGGCATCCCCGCCGGCGAAATGCCATGCGTGCTGATTTCGCCGCGCAGCTCCTTGCCCAGGTGACTGTGATGACGGCCATAGAAACCGTAGATGCACAAACCTAAAAACAGCCAGCCGAAAAGCCGTATCCAATTCGCGGCCGGCAGGGAGAACATCAATAGCAGGCAAGAAGCAATGCCCAGGACCGGCACGACCGGGACCCAGGGGCACCGAAATGGCCGCGCGGCGCCCGGATTTGTCCGGCGCATGATCAAGACGGCGCCGCAGACGATGGCGAAGGCAAACAAGGTGCCGATGTTGGTAAGGTGGAGCAGGGCATCAATCGGCAGCAGGCCGGCGAGGATGCCGACGAAGATTCCAATGGCGATCGTGCTCTTCCACGGTGTGCGAAAACGCGGATGCACGTCGGCAAAGAACCCGTGCGGCACCAGTCCGTCGCGGGCCATCGCCAGGAAAACCCGCGGTGCGCTGAGCATCATGACCAACAGCACGGAGGTAATGCCGGCCACGCCAGCGGCTGCAATGATGAACTCTGCCCAGCCCAATCCCTTGTGCTTGAATGCTTCCGAGACACCAGCATTGACATCAATCTGGTCGTACTTGACCATCCCCGTAAGCACAGCCACGACGCCGATGTAAAGCAAGGTGCAGATGAGCAGCGAAGCCACAATTCCGACCGGCACATCGCGCTGAGGGTTCTTGGCCTCTTCGGCATGTGTCGAGACCGAATCGAAGCCGATGTATGCAAAGAAGATGATCGCGGCACCCGCCAGCATACCCAGCGGCTTGCCCCCCTCCGTGGTTTGGCCGTGGATATGAAATCCGAAGAAATTAATGCCCGTCCAATCGTAGGGCGCAAACGGCACCCAGTTGTCGGGATTGATCAGAAAAGCCCCGACGCCGATTACGAAGAGGACGGCTGCCAGTTTGATCGCGACCATCACCGCGTTGAAGCTGGCACTCTCGCGAATCCCCTTGACCAGCACCGCGGTGACAATGGCCACGATCACCACGGCCGGCAGATTGACAACCGAATTGGTCCACTCGAAATGCCCGCCCATGATGCTATGCGGATCCTCTTTGAACGTCAGGGCCGCACCGCGCAGAGTTTCGGGAAGGTTTAACCCGAATTTGGCGATGACCTTCTGGAAGTAGGATGACCAGCCGTTGGCGACCGTGGCGGCGCCCACGGCATATTCAAGCACCAAATCCCAGCCGATGATCCAGGCGAACAACTCGCCCATCGTGGTGTAGGCATACGTGTACGCACTCCCCGCAACGGGGGCCATCGATGCGAACTCGGCGTAGCACAGGGCCGCGAAAATACAGGTGACGCCCGCTACCACATACGAAATCATCAGCGCCGGCCCGGCCGTGTTGTGTGCCGCCTCTCCCGTTGCCACAAAGATCCCGGCGCCGATCACGGCTCCGATACCCAGCGCCGTGAGCGTTACCGGGCCCAAGGCCCGGCGCAAGCGATGGTCGCCGGCCATTTCGTCCAAGAGCACCTTCAAGGATTTTTTCGCAAACAGTTGATTCACACCCATAAAGCAACCCCAAATCTATTTGCTATCCACGATCAGCGTCACCGGACCGTCGTTGACGAGCTCGACCTGCATCATCGCGCCAAAACGCCCTGAGGCGGTGGGAATGCCCAAAGCCCGCAAAGCGGTCAGGAAGTCTTCATAGAGCGGAATGGCGATGTCTGGCGGGGCGGCGTCCACAAAGCTGGGCCGCCGACCTTTTTGGCAATCGCCGTACAGCGTGAATTGACTAACCACGAGGGCCTCGCCGCCGACATCCACCAGTCCCCGGTTCATTTTGCCTTCTTCATCCGCAAAGATCCGCAGGCCGACGACCTTCTCGGCCAACCAACGACTCTGCGCCGGCGTGTCGGCATGAGCCACTCCGAGGAGCACGAGGAGTCCGCGGCCGATCTGGCCAAGCACCTCTTGGTCCACAACGACCCGAGCCCGGCTTACACGTTGGACGACGGCACGCATCACTGGTCGCGGCTCCGCTGGATTCCCCTTCGGAAAGGCTCACAGGACAAAGAAGTTATAAGAAATGGATCCACGATCGGCGCCCGTGGCCCCAGCCGGGCAAGAACTCCTCTTTTCAAATCCGGCACCCGTCGTTATACGACCTCCACGCAATGGGACGCCAGGAGGGGCCCTGGACGCAGCGCCGCGAACCCCAGCGACTGGACAGCTGAGCTTGACAACGCAGAACGGTTTGACTATGAGCCAACCCTCCTTGAACGGCACAAAAGAAAGGAAGGAACCCGAGCGGGCCGCACAACGTGTTTCGCCGGCCAAGCTCGAGAGAAGCTAGCGTACATAGCCGAGCTCTGCTGCGTGCTGGGAATTGCGGGAAGCCAGCACTACCCGCCCTCCTGGGTAGAGGCGCCAACCTCGCTGGGCCAAGTGGTTATTGGGTCGGCCACTCCAGTGGGAGCTTCGCAGTAGGGCTTTTGTCGGTGCGGGAGCCGAGCCATGCTGCTCGGCTCCCGCGGATATACCCACCTTGGCGAGCGGCCCCTCCGTTGCGCCAATGCGATCATTCGGGTGACGGCAGGAAGGGAGAGGGGGACTACCAGGGTGCAACGTCCCATGCCGCTGATCGGTTTTCGTCCGCATGGACGGACCGGTCGGCGCTGCGGGTCGTTGCACCCTGGGCCCTTTTCCACGAACGGGAAAATGAAAATCTTCAATTTCCCGTTTTCCATACTCATTTCCTCCTCCGTACCTCTCCTCCCGTCGGGCTTTGCCCTATAGTGTCCTTACCGGCTTATCGGGAATCGACATTGCGCAATTCAGCGTATTGCCGTTGTGGGGACCAACTCGCCGTGGAAACAAATGACCTCCGTGACGTACTGGAACAGATCCGCAACGGCCAGCTGAGCGTCGAAGCGGCTCTGGAGCAACTCGGCACCGCGCCGCTCGCGGATCTGGGGTATGCGCAGGTCGATCTTCAGCGGCATCGGCGGTGTGGCTTCCCCGAAGTGATTTTCTGCGAGGGGAAAACGTCAGCCTGGGTCGAAGGCGTTGTCCGCAAGCTTTCGGAGGCGGGTCAGGATTGCTTGGCCACCCGGGTTAATGAGGAACAGGCTGCCCATCTGGCTCGGCACTTTCCCCAGGCTCAGCAAGATCGGCTTGGGCGAACGTTTTGGCTACCGGCGGGAAGCAAGGCGGAACCGTGCGGCCGAGTCGTCGTGATTACTGCCGGAACCAGTGATTTGCCCGTCGCCCAGGAAGCGGCCAATACAGCGCGGGCATTGGGTTGCGATGTGTCGGTCCTGGCCGATGTCGGAGTGGCCGGCATTCATCGACTCTTGCGTCACCGGCCACAGTTCAGCGATGCCGATGCGATCGTCGTCGTGGCCGGGATGGACGGCGCCTTGCCGAGCGTGGTCGGCGGCCTGGTGGATTGCCCAGTCGTCGCCGTCCCCACGAGCATCGGTTACGGGGCTGCCTTCGGCGGCTTGGCGGCGCTGCTCACCATGCTCAACAGCTGTTCGGCCGGAGTTGTCGTCGTCAACATTGACAGCGGATTCAAAGGCGGCTACGTGGCGGGGATGATCGCCCGGCGCGCGCAGAAGGGCAAACGCTGAGCCGAAGGCCCAGAAGAAGCCGGCGTAAGCTCAAACAGGATTGTGGCCTTCCGAACGGCGGGCCTTGGCGTCCCCAACCTGAATATCGAACTTGACCGGTACGGATTGAGCGAGTTCCTGCACGGCCAAGAGGGCGAGCTGCTTGACGTAATAGGAGGGGCAATACCCCTGGACGATGACCTGTTCTCCGTTGCGCTCGATGTGGAGCTGGTGAATGCGTCCCCAGGTACGCTCCAAGATTCGCCGCTCCAGGTCGTCTTCCAGTTCGGGCCCCGTCAAACGTTGGGAATAGACCGCAGTTCTAAGCACCATGATGGTCTCGATTCTAGCAAAGGCCCGGGCCAGGCAATCCAAACTCGCAGGGAGGCGCCCACGCCGGCGCCAATCAATTCCAGGAGCCAATCACGCGTGAAACGGCCATCCGGGTGAGCATTCCTCCAAGCGAGTTAGTCGCGTTCGCAAAACAGCCTCGATCTCATTTCGAAACGGCTTCCAGCTCGTGGGCGGGGACTTTCGACGCTTCCCGGCGTTCGTAGACCTCTTCACGATCGACCTGGACGAACTTGGGGGCCGCGATGCCGATCCGAACCCTCTCGCCCCGAACAGCCGCCACGGTGACTCGGATATCGCCGTTGATCACAATCACTTCACCAACGCGCCGCGTAAGCACCAACATGCTCTTCCCTCCTTGATTCTTGTAGTTGGAAAGGCTCTCGAAGGCTGAACCTCCAACCGGCATGCGCTCCATTGCCATGCGGCGGGAAGGTGAAACCCTTTCCCAACCGAACACTGTTAATCACGATCTCGAAGCGATTGAATGCGTTGCAGAGCCACGAAGCCGGGCGCCCGGGCTCAAATTTGGCTGGCTTTTTCCAGAACCGTGGTCTGTGATCGTCCTCGTGGGGAATCGCAAAAAATAAAGCCCCTGTCATGCGTCGAGTTGCACACAGGGGCTGCCATAGCCTTTCGAGTTTCCCCACCTGGGGTGGAGCTGAGCAAAGGTTATCCGATGGCGAAAGTGATTGTCAAGATGTTTTTTCCTTTTTTGCGCCAACAGAGATTTTCGCACCGGGGCCTTCTCCGCCAATGAGCGGAGCAGAGCTTCGGATTCCTACTAACCGGAAGGAGGCGCACGACCACACTTGGAAAATAGAACGACGCTTGTCCGATTGAACTCCCGTTGCTCTAGCACCATCCAACCCTGTTGAGCAAAGTGATTCACAATTTCGAGCCGTTCGGCTGCTGTAGTTGCGGTCGCCACGATCCAGAGGCGGCCTTGGGGCGAGAGCGTATCTTGTCCCAGGAGGCAAACACCAAAACCCATCCGACGGAAATAGTAAAGGTATTCCCAGTGATTGGCAGCAATACCGTCGCCGGGTTGGTGATGGCTTGCAACGTATCGGGCGGCCCCCGCGCAATCCGCTCGCTTCCACGGATCGAGCACCCGGTGGATGCTCCAGCCAAGCGGAACCAAGGGCAAAACCAGAACGCCGGCACGGCAGAAGGCACGCAGGCGGCCCGTTGAGACCGACGTTCCGGTACTCAGGGGAAGCCCTGCAGCGACCAACAGCGCCAGAGCCGGCGTCAGATAAACCACGACCCGTGAGCCGCCAAACGGATACGCATGCAGATATGCAGCCCCGAGCGGCAAGAGAATCGGCACCAACAACAAGGCCAGCAGCGGCCACATCCCGCGCCGCCAAAAATGAACGGCGCCAGCCAGCGCGAAGGGAACCAGAACTTGACCGATTGGCTCAAAGCAGTAGCGGAACAATTCTAGGAATGCCATCACTGTCCAGGCAGGAACACTCCTTGGCCGTTCCCAGTCAGGAAAATTATTGGTCCAGCACGCGAGGATGGCCTCGCAACGCTGGGCCCGGATCGGACCCGTCACAAGCAGCCCGAAAGCCGTGAAGATAACCAGCACCAAAAGGCCGTAACTCAGCCAGCCTCGGAACTGCCGTGCCCGCCAAACATCCGGCAGGATCGCCAACAGCAACCCGCCACACAGAAAGCATCCCGGGTAGACCAGAAGGATCAGCACTGGACTGGCAAATCCAAGGAGCAGCAGCCGACGGCCCAATGTCCACGATGCGGTTCCATAATAAAGGGCCAGCACAACAACTCCGGCGAAGATATCCACCGCGTAGGGTTTGGCTTCACACGTATGCCAGAGGGCATGGTCCGAACAAGCAAGCAACAGCAGAGCCCAAGGGACCATCGCGGGCCGAAGCACGGATCGCGCCACGGGCAGGAAAATCAACAAGC
Organism: Gemmataceae bacterium; assembly: GCA_035295665.1. Lineage (GTDB taxonomy): Bacteria > Planctomycetota > Planctomycetia > Gemmatales > Gemmataceae > DATGIQ01. The sequence goes on from DATGIQ010000138.1 coordinate 9,284, forward strand.
TTCCGCAACTTGCCAGGAACGGAATCAAACGAAGGGCATAGGTGCTTTCACCGAAGAGGAGGCTGAAGGCCCGTTCGATCCAAAGGAACAAGGGAGGCGCCGCCTCGGCGAACGAGAGTGGACCAAGTAGGTCGAGGAAGTCTTTGTGCAGCACGTTCAGGACCAAGGCGGCCTCGTCGTGCCACATCGACAGGTCCGACAAGTAAAAGTGCAGCCGGAGCGCCAGGCCGAACGCCAAGATGCTTCTCGTCCAGGAGAAGGACTTCCCTGTCCCTATCATCGCCGGGCCCACGCAGATTACGAATCGGGCGTGAAGAGGGAGATAACAAGCGAAAGCCAGGAGGGCAAGAGAGATTGCGGCGGCGGCTGTCAGGACGCCCTGGGTCCGGGTTCTTCCGGAGGGGGGGAGGAACCGCTGGTCAGTTTTTGCTGATACTGCTGGTACGAACGTGTCAACGTGTTGAGGATTCCCGGAATCTGCGGGGCCGAGAAAAAAACACGGCACGAAACCGCAGAACGGGGATAGAAGCTCGTGATGAAATCGAAATAAAACTCCGCAGGCGAATGCGCGATCATCACCGTGTTGGCATACACGCCGCTGAGCAGCTCATCGGGCAATTTGAGCTGTCGGTAGATTTCATCGATGGGAGGCGGAGTCGGAGGGTTCGGCACGGGCAAGGGAGGAGGCGGTCCATATTTCGCCTGGTAGAGTCCCAGGTTTTCGCGCAACGCCGCAAGCATATTCGGCATGATCGAAGGCGGGAGGACTACTCGGGCCACAATTTGAGACGGGTGTGCCAGGCTCAGCACAAAATCGATCACAAATTCATTGGCCCCCTGCAAGACCATGATTCCGGTGCTCAGCACGCCGCGGCTAACCTTCTCGGGTATCCGCGCGCTGACCTGAGAATGCTGGACTTCCTGGGTATACCCGCCTGGAGAATCGGGCGGCACGGGTTGGTCGGGTTTGTGCTGAGGATCCTGTGGTTGTTCAGAGTTCATCACCAAGCACCTTTTTTCATCATTGTATGGTTTCGCCGTACCTTGCAGAACCGTTCGGCTACCAAAGCTCCCAGCTGCCCGTAGACAGGATGTAGATGCCCAGGATCAAATTGCTGACCCCGTGAGCGACGATGCAGTTCCACAAATCCCCTTTCCAGTACAGCAAGCCGTTGAGGAAAGTGCAATAAACGAGGGCTGCCAGCCATTCCGGATGGGCCAGGGCGAAGAGCAGCGTGACCACGACAAAAGATCGGATGCCGAATGCGTCCAGTTTCTGCTGTTGCCAGTTCGCCGAGGTCAGCCACCGCAGCAAGAAACCCCGCCAAAATAGTTCTTCCACAATTGGAACGAGGATCGCCAGGCCCGCAAGCCGAGCCGCAACGAAGGCCCACCGCGCCAACGGTTGATCGATACTCTCCCACGGATTGAACGCCGGCCGCTTCGGCTGTAACCAGTCAGGCAAGTATTCGGCAATTGCTTGCTCGCAATGCAGCCGGCACAGCCCAATCCAAAGAGCAATCCCGATGATCCCGACACTGACGCCGGCAATGACTCGGAGATGCGGCCCAAGCAAGTGGCGGCCCCGAAGCAGAGCAATCGTCACGACGCTGACCAGTGTAACAACAGTAGGATAGAGCCAGCCATATTGATCGGGATACGCCGCGGCGATTTGGATCAGACCGAGGTACAGCACGAATGGCACAACGTAGGCAGTCATGCAGGAATGAGGAAAAGGGAAACGGAGGAGAAATCTGCTTGCCTTCAGCCTTTTGACTTGCTCGGTTTATCCTGTTCATCCCACAAGCGCATGCCGCCCAGGAAGGCGTTGCGATTGTCGCCCATGCGTGCGCCGGGCGGAAGCCGTTTGAGGAGCTTGGCATTCCCGCCACCGAGGACCACATAGTCGGCCACCAACGCAGCCTGAAGGCGTGCCACCACGTCTTCGACTGCTTTTTGCCACTTTTTCTTGCCCAGCCGTTTCAGGCCCCGCAAGCCGACATAATCCTCGAACGTCCGTCGTTTCTTGTAGGGAAGATGGGCCAATTCCAGCGGAGCAACCACGCCATCGACGATCAAGGCCGAGCCGAGGCCGGTGCCCAAACCGAGGAACAGCATCCGTGCCCCTTCATAGCTACCCAAGGCCTGCATGGCCGCATCGTTGATGAGTTTCACCGGTTTGCCGAAATGAGCCGCGAAGTCAAAATCAACCCAGCCCGGTCCCAGGTTCGCTGGCTCCAGCGCTAAACGGCCGTGGATCACCGGACCAGGATAGCCGATGCTGATGACCTCATACTTCCAATCGCCGACCAGGCCGAGAACGCCATCGACCATCTGTTTGGCTGTGAGCGTCGGCCCGGAAGGAAACTTCCGTACTTCCGAAACCCCGCTGGCAGTTACTTTGATGTTGGTTCCGCCGACGTCGATCACGAGGACTTTCACCGTTGCAACCTCCCGATCAGGCATTACGGATCGCTACGGAAGCGCCGCACAGTTCCGGCGGGCTTGTGGCGGAGCATTGCATCCGGGGACGGTGCCGGGCAAGGGCAGCGTGCACCAGATCGATGGTGAACCGGGCATGGGTAATGCCTGCCGAAGCCAGGCCACCGGCCAAACCCGCGGTCGGGTTAAAGTCAGGATTGGGGTTCACCTCCAGCAAATAAGGCTTCCCGGATGGCCGGACGCGAAAATCAACTCGGGCATAATCCCGGCAGCCGAGCAAGCGAAACGCCTGCCGGGCCAGGGCTGTCAGCCGCTGAGCCAGCCGGGGCGAAACCTTGGCCGGATAACAGGGCGGCGTGGCCTCATAGTCGCGCGAACCCGGCTTCCACTTCGCATCGTAGGTAACGATGGGCCAGAATGCCGGATCCTTGTCCGTGAATAATACCTCGGAAATGGGCAGCGTGTGCAGATTCGACGCCTCGATCAGGGCGACATTGAGTTCCCGGCCGGGGATGAACTCCTCAACCAGCACGGGCGGCCCGTACGTCTCCAGGAGCCAACCAGCGCGTTGCCTGAGGCGTTCCTGATTGGTGACGACGCTCCCCTGATCGAGTCCGACACTGGCGTCCTGAGTCGCCGGCTTGACGATAACCGGCCAGGTGAGCGACGAAGGTAGAATCGGAAGCTTTTCCACGACAAAGCCTTGCGGCGTGGGTAACCCCGCGCCCCGAAACAATGCCTTCGTCAAATGTTTATTCCGGGCCAAGAAAAGTGTGGAGGACGGCGACCCTGTGAACGGTAGATTGAGCCATTCCAGGAGGCCGGCAACATACGCTTCGGTATTGCCGTCATCGGCCGTGCCTTCGAAGAGGTTGAAGACTACATCCGGTTGTGCCGCGCGCAGGCCGGCCAAGAGCCCGTCGGGGTCATGATCCGCTCCGAGACGACGCACGTCAAAACCTGCCTGCACGAGCGTGGCCGCGACGGCGTCGACCGTCTGGAGGACTTCGTGTTCGGATTCGGCATCGGGGTGGCTGGTGGAGAGAACGGGCTTGTTGTAAAGGATGAGGACGCGAACGGCACCCATGGCAAATACTGGCTTCTCCGCCCCGTTCGGAACCGATGGGGCTAAACGGTTTGGCGATCGATGGCCGCTTGCAAGATACTACCGATTAACTGAGGATAGCTCCAGCCCACGAGTCGAGCCAGGATGACCAGATCGCTGGATTCGGGATTCAAGCCCGGCAAGGGGTTGATTTCCAGAAAATAGGGAATGCCATCCCGGAGTCGGAAATCGACCCGCGCCACATCACGACAGCCCAGGGCCGCGAAGACGCGGAACGCAGCTTCCTCGATCCCCCGGATGGTGGTCGCAGGCAGATCGGGCGGAGATTCGTACCGCACCTGCCGCAAATAATCCCGCTTGACTTCCAGGCTGTACACAAACTGGGCGGTCGGCGTGCAGGGCAACACGCGCATGATCCCGACCAGCCGTGGCGGAGCGTTGCCGATGACCCCGACCGTCAACTCGTCTCCGGCAATGAATTCCTCGACG
>DATGIQ010000139.1:0-11409 GCA_035295665.1 Gemmataceae bacterium
GGACGCTGCCGGCACTGGTCACAACGTCCAGTTTTCCATCCTGGTTGAAGTCGCCGACGGCCAGGGAAACGTACAGGGAACCGGTTTGAGCCGGGGTGCTCCGGGTCGCTTGAAACGTGCCGTTACCGTTGCCGAGCAGGATACTCACTCCCGATCCATCGGCCACCGCCAGGTCGGGGATGCCATCGCCGTTGAAGTCCCCGAGTGCGATCGCGGATGGAGATTGGCCGACCGTATAGTGTTGGGCAGCCTGAAACGTCCCGTCGCCGTTCCCGAGCATGACTGCGATGGTGTTACTTGGGGAGGCAGGATTGAAGCTGACCATGGCCATCACAAGGTCAGGGATATTATCCCCGTTCAGATCCCCGGCCACGATGGCGATACCGGAGGCGGGGAGGTTGGGACCCGCTTGAAACGTGCCATCGCCGTTGCCCAGGAGCAATTTGCCATTGCCCGTCGCGAGATCCAACTTCCCGTCACCGTTGAAGTCAGCCACTGCAACGGAGCCCAGCCCGCCGTCACTGCCAACCATGAAGCTGCGTGCCGCCCCGAATGTGCCATCGCCTTTGTTGAGCAACACGCTCACTCCGGAGGAGTCCAGGGAGGCGATATCGGTATGGCCATCCACATTGAAATCGCCGGCCGCGATCCCGAGACTCTGGGCAGCATAAATCGCACCGGCCTGGAAGGTGCCGTCGCCGTTGCCTACCAAGATACTCACCGTGCCAACCCCGCCCACAGCGAGATCGAGCACGCCATCGCCGTTGAAATCTCCGGCCGCCAGAGCGGACGCACCGCCAAGATAGGATTGCGGTGACTGGAAGGTGCCATCGCCATTGCCCAGGTAAATCAGCACTTTCCCTTCCGTGACGACGGCAACATCGGGATGGCCATCCCGATTAAAGTCGCCCGTGGCCACCGTTGCTGGCTGCTGGCCGGCAGTGTAACTCTGAGGCAGCCGGAAGGAGCCGTCACCATTGCCGAGGAAAATAATGAGCGCTCCGCTAAATTGGAAATCGGTGACGGCAAGGTCGAGATGGCCGTCGCCGTTGAAATCTGCAACCGCCACCGACTGGGCGTTGGGGCCACCAGTCAGGTAGTTTTGCGGTGTCTTGAAGGAGCCGTCGCCATTGCCGAGAAAGATGCTCACCGTGCCCAGGAAATCTGGATCGGTCCCTGCGTTAGCCACGGCTAGGTCAGGGACGCCGTCGCCGTTGAAGTCCCCAACGGCCACGGACACAGGATTGGCCGCGGCCGTGTAGTTCTGGGCGGCCTTGAACGTGCCGTTGCCTGCGCCCAGCAGGATGCCGACCGTGCCGCCGGAATCGTTGATGTTGACCACCGCAAGGTCGGGCAGGCCATCGCCGTTCAAGTCACCGACCGCCACCGATAGGGCCACGCCGCCCGTGTCATAGTTTTGGGCCGGCTGGAAGGTGCCGTCGCCATTGCCGAACAAAATGCTGACTCCGCCGTCGTTATTGATCTCGGCGAGATCCGGGATGCCGTCGCCGTTGAGGTCCGCAACCGCCACTGCCGTGCCACCGGGTTGGTAAGTGGGGGCCGTGACAAAGCCGGCGTTGATGGAAGTCGCTTGTAGACCCAAGAGCGTCACGATACTCAGGATCCAGTGCTTGCGAAGTACCGCAGCAATCGAGCGATCGAAAAGGGCGGCGAAAATAGTCGAGTTTGACATGATGCGATCTCCTACTGGGGTAGAGTTGCCAAGGTAGGCTGTTCCGTTGAATCGCAGGTGCCATTTTGGACAAATCGACAGCGCATTGCAAGGGAGACTGCGTCCGGACATAAGCCGGGACCGACATTTTCTTGTCGGAGCAGAATCCGCAGCTTCCAGTGAACCTATTGTGGAGCGGCGTGGTCGTTTGGCGTCGGCCGGAGTATGTTGGCAACAAGAATGCCCTGTACCGGCCTCACCGCCATGCTTTGTGCCGAAGGAACCTGACCATGCCCTCCCTCGACCGCCGCCGCTTCCTGCAACGCTCCGCCGCCACACTCGGCACGCTCACTGCTCTGACGGCCGCCGGCGCCGCCGACCGCCCAAATGAAAAAGTTCTACTCGCATTCATGGGTGTGCGCGGCCGCGGCAAAGAGCTGATTCGGGGGTTCTCCGCGTTTGAGGACGTGGAAATCGCCGCCATTTGCGATCCGGACCAAAACGTCATTGCCCCCGCTATCAAGGAAGCGGAAAAGAAGCAAAAAAAGACGCCAAGGGTCGAAAAGGACGTCCGCCGGGTTCTCGAGGACAAGGACATCATGGCCCTGGTCATCGCCGCTCCGGACCATTGGCATGCCCTGGGTACGATCTGGGCCTGCCAGGCCGGCAAACATGTGTACGTTGAAAAGCCAGCCTCCCACAATCTCATCGAAGGACGGCGCATGGTCGAAGCCGCGCGCCGCCATGACCGCGTCGTTCAGCTCGGCACGCAGCGCCGCAGTGCAGCGCATTTCGCCAGTGCTGCGGAGCTGATCCGCTCCGGCAAGCTTGGTAAGGTCCCTTTCGTCCGCACCTGGATCGCCGGCAATCGCAAGCCCATCGGTCATAAGCCGGATGGCCCCGTTCCTACCGGCGTCGACTACGATCTTTGGCTGGGTCCTGCGCCAAAGCGGCCTTTCAATCCCAACCGCTTCCATTACAACTGGCACTGGAACTGGGACTACGGAACCGGCGAAATCGGCAATAACGGGATCCATGCACTCGATATGGCACGTTTCTTGGTCGGACTGGATGCACCCGTTCGGATCACGGCCGGCGGCGGCAAGCTGTTCTACGAGGACGATCAGCAAACCCCAGACACGATGGTCGCCACCTTCGATTTTCCACATACCTGTGTGATCTGGGAGCATCGTATCTGGTCCAAGACCGGCGTCGAGGGCGAACCATTCGGCATCATGGTCTACGGCGAAAAAGGGACGCTGGTCTTCGATCGATCCGGCTGGAAGGTGCAAGATGGGATCGACGCGTCGGACCGATCGAGCGGCACCGACCGGGCACACTTTCGCAACTTTCTCGATTGCGTCAAGGAGCACAGGCGGCCAAATGGCGACATCGAGGAGGGACACAAAAGCACGCGCTTATGTCATCTGGGCAACATTGCGTTCCGGACGGGAAGGAGTCTCCGCTTTGATGATCGATCGGAAACGATCGCCGATGATCCCGAAGCGAATAGGCTTCTGGGCCGAACCTATCGGGAACCATTCGTTTCGACCGAATTGACAACGTCCCATCCGACGCGGGGAACCTGACGTTGCCGGCTCGGTGCAGGGTGTGCGTGTTGTAATCAGAAACGGATTCCCGGCAGGAGAGAAATCTTCATTCCCGTAAAGAATTTCGGACTTTCCGGTTGTGACCGCTCCCCAAACCCGGTTATAATCGGGCGGTTGGGAGGACAGACGCGCATCCGCGGTAAATCCCCCGCCGCAGCAGTTGGGGGCGAAAATCATGGCAAACGAAACGATCGAGAGCCTGTGCCAAAAGGCCCGCCAAGCTGTTGCGCAGGGCGACAACGATCAGGCTCGGCAGATTTACGTCCAGGCCCTCGCCTTGAAGGCCGATGCGCCGGATGTCCATTACGGCCTGGCCACGGTCTGCTTCTTGGTGAACGACCTCCAGAGTGCGGCGCACCATTTTCGTGAAGTCACGCGGCTCGATCCGCTGCGGGCGGGAGCGCACATCAATCTCGGGGCCGTCTACAATCGCCTGGACAAGGTAGATGAGGCCATCCAGGTCCTCCGCCGCGGCATTCAGCTCGATACCCGCCGGGCCGAGGGGTATTACAACTTGGGTTTGGCTTATCGCCGGAAACGCCAGCTCGATCTGGCAATCCAGGCGTATCACGAAGCAACGCGTCTCAATCCGCGTATGGCCGACGCTCACCTCAACCTGGCCAATGCGTATCTGGACAAGGGACAATATCATCTTGCCGTTTCGCATTATCACCAGGCCCTGGAGCTCCGTCCCAACTGGGAGAAGGCCGAGAACGGCCTCGCTCAGGCAGAAGCTGCCATGGCTTCAGCCCGGCGCCCGGCAACGCCTGTCTCCTCGGCAGCGGGTGACACGGTAAGCGATCGGGGGAACCAAGCGGTGTCTACGGCCACCGCGATCCTGGATCCGGAACGCACGATCGACCCGAACCTGCATGGGGCCCAGCTCTCGTATCTGCATCATGCAACGATCGAATCGGAAAACCAGGGGCGAAATTTCGTGGCGGTTCTGGAGAAAGAACTCGAGCCCGCACTCAAAGAGCTGTCGAGTTGCCTCTTTTATCCGGACGGGTCCATGGGCGGACTGGATACGTGTCTGCAGAAATTCGAAAACGCCATCCACAGCCTGCGCAGTGCCCAACGCAGCTTGCAAAGCTGCCTCGATCAGGTGCGCACCCTCGGCGATCAACTAATCAAGAGTACGTGAATAGGGCGACGAGGCGCCGGTCCCAACGACGCACGAGCCCATCCCGTAGCTCAGCGACACCGGCCGACGAGCTGCTCTCGGGGTTTGAGTCGGAGATGGCGTACCACCGCCGGCGGCATATTCATGAACACACGCTGCCGCCGGACCTGGTACGTGCGGATGTATTCGCCAACCACTCTTCCCACGCGGTAGAGTCGCCGGCGTTCGCGCCGGTCGGCAAACGGCGTTTTCAATTGACGGATGAAGACGTATTCGTAATAGGTCAGAGTCCCGCCCGGCTTGAGTAGGCGATCGTAAACACGGTAAATCTCGCGTACCTGAGCCACTGGAAAATTGTTCAACGGCAAGCCGGAAATGATGAAATCATACGTCGCTTCGCCTTTAAGATTCTCGATGGCAGCGTGGATTAGCTTGACCTGATCGCGATGGCGCCAAAACCTTCTTTCCTCTTCGAACCGCCACCGGAGCATCTCAATGAAGTGAGGGTTCAGCTCCACCAGGTCCAGCCGGTCGCCGGGTAGGAGGTGCCGGAGGATCTGTGCCGTGACAGAACCCGTGCCCGGGCCAACCTCGAGAATGCGGCTCGGAGCCCGCCATTTGCGCAACTCGGAAACCAGGGCCCGAGCTAAGAAGCGACTACTGGGCAAGAGGGCGCCCGTATCTCGGAAATGCCGCCGCGACTCGCGGATGAAGTCTCCGCATTCAACCCAAAAGCGCATCCTTCGTGCCTCGTAAACGCCAAACAGGCGTACCAGTGTGCGGTGTAGCATAGCCGATTTTCGCACTCTGGCAACGGGAAAGCGCTGGAATCTATGCTCCCTGGGGGGCGCTTGTTTCGACGAGCTGGGACACTCTCACTCAGGAAGGATGTCAGGGAGCCACAAAGACTCCTTCCGGCAGCGGCGCTTGGGAGCGGGCGGGGCGCGGGATGCCGAGGGCGTGAGCAAGGATCGTCGCGGTCGCTAGGGGCGTCACCGATTCAGCATGCACACCCGGTCGGATTCCGGTGCCGAGAACCATCAGTGGGACATGCGTATCGTACTCATGCGGTGTGCCATGCGTGGTTCCCGTTAGAAACGGGGAAGAAAAGAGGTAGTACGGTTTGAGCACCACGGCCACATCGCCGCTCCGATCGCTCTGGAAAGAGCGACGCACCCGGACACCGATGGAATCCCCCGCCGGCACTCCCTTGAGGAGCTGGCTCCGCGTATACGCAGTCAAGACGCCCGGTTGCTGCTTCAGCCAGCCGGCCAGCGCTTCCTCCACCACGGCCTGGTCAAGTCCACGCTGTTGCAGGAGGGCACGGTTGAGATAGATCCACGGAGAGGCCTTCGCCTCTAACCATCGAGCCTTCTGATCGCTTTGGCCAAACATTTTATCAAGAAACGCCTCTGCACGGCTGCCAAGCAGTTCGGCAGGTACCCGGCCAGCATCTTTCCCCTTCGCACGGGCAACTTCCGGCAGTGGACATACGCCATGATCGGCCGTCAACGCCACCACGTATCGCCCTTTTCCCACGCTGGAGTCGAGGTGATCGAGCAGTCGTTGCACGATCTGGTCCGAGCGCAACGTGACATCGAATACCTCCTGGGAATCGGGGCCCCAGCAATGGCCGATGAGATCATTGCTCGAAAAGCTCACCGAAAGGAGGTCCGGGGCATCCGAACGACCCAGGTGTTCAGCGTCCACGGCACGCAGGGCCAATTCCAGGAGAAGCTCGTTGCCGTAGGGTGAAGTGATCACTGCCTGGTAGTAGTCGTCACTGATCTTGGGTTTGCCGCCCATCATCGGATGGGGGAAGGTGCGTTCCTGGCCGAAGCCCCTTCCCTCGGCGCGGACATCGTCCGGGCCACTGTAGAACTCATATTCCAGGTCGGGCCGGAACCGCGTCCAGGCCTTGCCGAACCAATGGTCTGCCGGCTGGGTAGCATTGAACGCCGCTACCCAGGGGTGCACTTGCAAACGATAGTACGTGGAGGTGACGAAAATGCCATCATGCGTATCGAACCAGTAACAGGCGTCGGCACGCCGGCCGGCTGGGAGCACGGCGGAGCGATCTTTCAGCGAGAGCGCCACGACACGTCCTTTCCCTCCGGTCCCTTGTTTGAGTGCATCACCTAATGTGGGGGCCAGCAACCGCTCAGGAGAAACGCTCGTTTTGGCGATGCGTTTCTGCTCTGCCACGGACGGCGGCTCTGCGTGCGGAATCGTCGGAACACGCTCATATCGACCAGCGACTACACAGTTGACATCCTTGCCGGTCGTGCGATCATACCAGTCGTTTTCGATGATCCCATGTTCGGCCGGTGAACAACCGGTGGCGATGGAAGCGTGACCCGCCCCGGTAATCGTGTCGGAGTAGGGATAGTAACAATTGCGGAACCACGCACCCTCCTGTTGCAGGCGGCGAAAGCCCCGTTCTCCAAATAGCTTCTCCCACCGCAAAATATAGTCCGCGCGCATCTGATCAAAGATCAGCAGCACGGCGAGTCGCGGCGAATTGTTGGCCGCGGGTTCGCCAGCCAATGCTTGGTGCAATCGGCCAACGCTCCCAGCGGATAGAAACACCACGAATAGGTTGGATGTAATCACCAGCCAGATCCGTATCGGAAAGCGATAAGACGCGAGCATGAAGAATCCTTGGTGTGAAATCGTTTTGGGGGCGGACCCGCGCAGGGCATTGAGGTAGCCGCATTCATCAGGGTAAGGTGCAAAAGGTCCCCCGACAAGGTCGTCACGAGTTGGCCGTGCGAATCGGCACGCTTGAGACGTGAATGGCCCAAAGTCCGTGGCGACAGTTCTTGCATCACGGGCCGCGGTGGTTACACTGAGGGGGACGCTGTCAAAGGGACATTCGCCAACCTCTTCGGGGTTTACAGGCACGCAAAAGGGAGGATGGGCCTTGTCACGTTTCCACACACTGCTCCACGGGCCAGGTTTCCTTGTTGTTTGCGTCGGCGTTGGTATCGCTCTGGTGGCTGGATGTGGCGATTCCAGCAGCAACCTCGTGCCGGTGGTCGGCAAGGTAATCGTAGACGGCAAGCCGCTCACGACGGGCACCGGCATCGTGAACTATCGCCCCGAAAAAGGAAGTCTCAACCACAAAGAACCCGCCGCCAAAATCGAACCGGATGGGACGTATCGACTGACCACCGATGGGAAGGAAGGCGCCCCGCCCGGACGCTACCGTGTCCTGGTCGTGGACGTCGAAGAAATCGATCCGAAGAACGGCTTTCCTTACGGAAAGCGGCGATCGCATGTCAACTACAAATACGGCGATCTGAAGACCACCGATTTGGTGATCGAGGTCGTGCCCTCGCCTGGACCGGGAGCTTACGACCTCAAGCTCAAGAAGTGACCGTCTGCGGTAACATGGCGCACCGATTCCGGCAGGAGCCGAACAACTTCTCCAGAAGGCGTCTCCAGCGTCAATCCGTCCCAGGTCAGTTCCAGTAGCCGGCCATAATGAATGGCATCGTGACATTCAACCCGCACATCCGCACCTTGCAGCCCGAGGCGATTTCGCCAACTCGACTGCAACGGATTGAGATCTCCTTGGCAGAGACGCCGAAATTCATCATCAAGGTGACGAATCAGCAACCGGGCCACTTTTTGGTACGCGAAGGATTGACCCGTAAAGATGGCCAAGGATCCCGCTTGCGGTAAATTGGCGGCCGCGAAAGATTCGGTGCGCTGGTTCAGATTGAGGCCGATCCCCACTACCGTACCAGCCCCTTGCTCAATCAGAATGCCACAGACCTTGCGCTTCCGAATCAGGACATCATTGGGCCATTTGATGGTGGGTTCCAGGGCGCTGGTCTGCAAAATGGTCTCGCACACCGCATTGGCGGCCCAGGCAGCGAGGATCACAGGACGGCGCAATGCAGGCGGAGGAAACAAGACAAGGGAAAGAAGCACACCCAGGCCGCGCTGGCAGTGCCAAGACCGGCCGTGTTGTCCCCGGCCGGCCGTCTGTTCCTCGGCGAGAATCACGATTCCATCATTGGCACAGTCGGCTGCCAGCGCTGCGGCCTGGCTGTTTGTGCTGTCCACACAATCAAAGACCAGCACCCGTCGGCCGATGCGATCCGTATCGAGATGCCACTCTTCGCGATGGTTCATGCGTGGGAGTGAATGGAAAGAACCGGGTAGGCAAGCCTACGTTTTGCGTTTTGTCCGCTGCCGTTTTCCTTTGGGCATGGTTCGGTAGTCCAAAGCAATGTCCAGAGCGGGTGCCGAGTGCGTCAAGGCACCGACGCTGATGCGATCCACGCCAGTCCGGGCAATGTCGCGAACCGTTTCCAGCGTGATGCCGCCCGAAGCTTCGAGCAGAATACTCGGTGCCGCGGCATTGCGCCTCCGAACCGCCTCGCGGAGGAGATCCGGGGGCATGTTATCGAGCAGCACAATGTCCGGAGAACAATTCAAGGCCCGATCCAACTGGTCGAGGGAATCGACTTCAATCTCGACGGGTACGGACTCGCCGACTTTATCCCGCGCCGCGGCGACGGCTTGCGCAATCCCTTCCCGGCCGATACCCAAAGCCTCCAGGTGGTTGTCCTTGATCAAAATTCCGTCAAAAAGCCCAAAGCGGTGGTTGTGTCCACCCCCTTGGCGGACGGCGTATTTTTCAAGCAGACGCCAGCCGGGCGTGGTCTTGCGCGTGTCCAGAATTTGGGCCGGCAGTCCCGCAATCGCATCGACGTACTGTCGCGTCAACGATGCGATGCCGCTCAAATGTTGAAGAAAATTCAGAGCCATCCGCTCCGCGGCCAAGATGCCCGACATCGGACCGGCCACGTTTGCGAGCGGCTGGCCGGGTTGGACGAGCTTGCCATCCGCGATGTCCGCCACGGGCTGGAATTGTAGCCGGCAGTCGATGGCCGCCACAGCAATCTGCGCCGCGGGCAAGCCAGCCACGATGCCCTTCGCGCGGGCCACAAACGCCGCTTGACCTTCCATGCCTGCGGGAATGACAGCAAGGCTGGTCAGATCACCCGCTGGCTCCAGGTCCTCTTCACGGGCAAGTTCGACCAGGCGACAGCACCAGTCCGTCTCGGCTCGTGTAAACATGAGGTCGGCTCGCCAAGTGCAAGCAGGGCGCGATGCGGGGGTCCTGCTACACCTTATCATCCCCGCAGCCGCCACAATTTGCAAATTGCATTTGCCGTGGATTAATCAAAAAATGATACCGCATTGCGGAAGAGCCGCAGGCCCTCTCCCTCCGCTGCCAGCCCCACCCGGGTCCATTGTGGATGCTGAGTGGGGAGGATATGGCGTTCCGGGTGGGGCATCAACCCGAGCACATGGCCGGTCGCATCGCAAAGGCCCGCTACGTCTCCCTGCGAGCCGTTGGGGTTGATCGGATAGGGTCCGGGCTGTCCCCGACAATCGACGTACTGAAGGACAACCTGACCCGCCTGCTGGAGTCCCTTGAGGATCCAAGGCTGCCGGCAGATGAGTTTTCCTTCCCCATGAGCTACGGGGAGGTAAAACCGTTCGTAACCGGTCAAGAACGGGCACTTGCCGGGCGTCGCTTGCAGGTAGACCCAGCGATCCTCCAACGTGCCGGAGTCATTGTTGGTCAGCGTGGCCAGGGGCCCGTCATCGTCAGGAGTGATGAGCAAGCCAGCTTTGAGAAGAGCCTGGAAGCCATTGCATATGCCGAGGATGAGATTGTTGGCGTCGCGGAAGCGGCGGAGTGTCTCGCCCAGGAAGTGGGACAGTTGGTTTGCCAGGATTTTCCCGGCGGCCACATCATCGCCGTAAGTAAATCCTCCGGGGATAACCAGGATTTGAAAGCGGTGCAACAGCCTGGGCTGCTCGCGGAGGCGGTTGATGTGCAGACGCTCGGCAGCTGCGCCCGCCTGTTCGAGGGCAAATTGAGTCTCGTTGTCGCAGTTGGCTCCAGGTGCGCGGAGGATTAAGGCCCGAGGTTTGGCCATTTTTTCAGCCTGTCGGTTACCAGTTCCTTCTTGACGGGCTTGTGGAAGCCGCACATACTAGGGTGTTGTAGTGGAACGACGCACCCATCGCTAGTGTGGCCAGCGGGATTTGGCTGAGGATTATTCCTCAAGCACGGCCATATGGGGAGGCAGCGGGGGGGCGTATTTCCAAAATTTCATCAGGAACTCTTGACGGCCTACCGATCCCCTTCCTATACTGATTAATGTCCTGGCCAAGCCAGGGCCTTCCAACACGGCAACAAGTGATATCGGTGAATCCTTTCGAGGTATCCGGTATCTAACTTAACGATCGGCGCGTTGATCCGCGAAAGGGAGAGGCGAGCCGTGGGCCGTGTATTTGTTTGATCTTTGACAATTCGGTAGCACCTACAAGCCAAAACGAGGGATGTGGAGCGCCTTACGGCGTGACACATGAACTCGTTGCAATGAGGAATCATTGCAGAGCAGTTCTTTGAGTCGTGCCGCAAGGCGATCATCAGACTTTTCAAAGAGCGATTACGGACCCACAGAGGATTTCTTAGCAATCCGCTGTGAGGAAAGTGCCCGTCGGTGTGCCGATCCTAGATCGGCAAGCCAGACGGGAACGCTAAAAATTATTGAAGGGTTTGATCCTGGCTCAGAACGAACGTTGGCGGCGTGGATTAGGCATGCAAGTCGAACGAGAACCCGGGGGCAACTCTGGGGGAAAGTGGCGAAAGGGGCAGTAATGCGTGGGTAACCTACCCCCGGGACGGGGATAGCCATCCTAACGGATGGGTAATACTCGGCGAAGTAGCGAAGGCGCCTGTCTTTGCTACGAAAGGATTTATCGCCTGGGGAGGGGCTCACGTGATATTAGCTAGTTGGTGGGGTAACGGCCTACCAAGGCTCAGATGTCTAGCGGGTGTGAGAGCACGACCCGCGCCACTGGCACTGAGACACTGGCCAGACTCCTACGGGAGGCTGCAGTCGAGGATCTTCGGCAATGGGCGCAAGCCTGACCGAGCGACGCCGCGTGCGCGATGAAGGCCTTCGGGT
>DATGIQ010000140.1:0-8315 GCA_035295665.1 Gemmataceae bacterium
GGCAATGCGGGTATCCCGCTCGGCGAGCAGTTCATCGCGCAACTGACAGCCTCGGCACACGGCTTGGTCCATGCCGACAGTTTATGCGCTCGGCGAGCTCCCAGCTGCGCCCCGCATCAGAAAACTCGGTGAGCGGTTACGTCGCTGGGTCGTGCAGTGACAGACCGACTATTCCTGGTTATGATGTGCACATGATTGGCATTCGGCCTCTTTCGAAAGGCTCGGCAATGAAACGCCGCGGTTTTACCTTGATCGAATTGTTGGTCGTCATCGCGATTATCGCCGTACTCATTGGCTTGCTATTGCCTGCGATCCAGAAAGTCCGGGAAGCGGCGAACCGGATGAGCTGCCAGAACAATCTCAAGCAAATTGGACTGGCCACGCTCAACTACGAATCGACGAATCGTTCCTTTCCACCCGGGGCCGGCCCGCTGCCGGTCTTCGCGGTGAACGACACCACACTGGTCAATCCGGGCCCCGACACCAACCCGCCGGCTACGCAGCGGCCTTCCCCGCAAGCGCTGATTCTTCCTTACGTGGAACAGGCGAACAAGTACAACCAGTTCGACTTCAAACGCGATGTGAATCAGGACAAAGCCAACGATGCGGCCCGCACCCAGGATGTGCCGTTCTATCTCTGTCCGTCCGATCCCTCAACGATTCAATTTGCGACGATCAACGGTTTCTATGGCCGTAGCAATTACATGGCCAGCTTGGGCAAAAATCCCAACCCGACCAATCGTAGCCCGGACACGGGCGGAATCTTTTTCGTGGAGTTCACCAATCCTCAGTGGCACACCTTGCTCAATCGGCCCCGAACCGTGGCCATCAGCGGGATTACGGACGGCACAAGCAACACGGCAATGTGGTCGGAAATCAAACGGGGCTTGTTTGCGGGGTCTCAAGCCAGCGACTACGGCCCGCCCTTGGTCCCGTGGGACATCGCCTCGGTCAGCGACGCTTCAGCGCTGGTGCCGACCGGGCTTTGTGCGGCCGATCCGACCACGGTCATGAGCGGCACAATCTTCCGCTATGCCGGTTTGGAGTATTGCCGCTCCTTCGCCTGGGCAAGTTTCTACGCCCACACCAAGGTGCCAAATTCCCGGACACTGGATTGCAGCGATCTGAACTCGTTCCACGGAGCGGCCCGCAGTTACCATCCCGGAGGTGTCAATGTGTGCTTCTGCGATGGCTCCGTTCATTTCGTCAGCGATACGATCGACTTGACGACCTGGCAGGCCCTCGGCTCACGCGGCGGCGGGGAGGTATTCCAGCTTCCCTGAAGCGGGAACGTCGCGGCCGACAAGCTCATTTACCCGGCTTGTTGCGCGCCAAGAGAGGCGCCATCTCCCGCTGGGTTTCCTGGGCGACGAAACCCCGGTACTTGCCCTGGATCCGTTGGCGGTAGAATTCGACCATTTCCTCCACCTGCTTGGGGTGCTTCTCGGCATCGAGGGGAGTGTTGCGGAAGTCCTCTAGCGCCCCGCGCGCCTCCGCACCGTTTGGATCTTGGGCCAAGGCGTCCGCCAAGCGCTTGAGAGCCGCAACCTTCGCCTTGGCTTGCTGATTCGGGTCGGGTCGACGCGGTGGCTCGGGGCCACAACCCAAACCCAGTCCAAGGAAACAGAGATTGATCAGGATTCTGACGGACCGACTCCGGCATCTCATGCTACAGGTTGCCTCCCGAAATCGGCCCAGGACTCTGCCGCAGTCAGTATACCGAGCAAGTCCAATCTTTCCCAGGCTCTGAAAAGTCCAGGTGAAGCGAGAATCCATTTGTCGACAGTCCCTGTCTAAATCAGGGAGAGTTTGTGTCGCGGGTGTCCCGTAACGACTTTCGCGAAAATGGGGGGATTGCGGTCTGTATTGACCCCTCCCGCCCCCATCTTTAGACTGACGAATTAGGCATAGGCCCTTTTTCCGTTCCAAGTTCCACGCCAAGCACAATGCGGAGGCGTTGCCGATATGACGACTGAAGCCACAATGGATGTAAGTGTTCTGGAGAAGCTCGGCGACGGCTTCAACGCCTTTTCGGAAGGCGTGTCCCAATTTTTGACTCGTCTGTTCGGCTCCAGCAACGAACGGCACATCCGCAAGCTCGGCTATATCCGTTCCAAGAACCCAAGCGTTCCACCGACCATCATTCCCGGTTCCTTGCTGGCCCAGGTCAACGAGCTGGAAGCGAAAATGCATGCCCTTAGCGATGAGGAGCTAAAAGGGCTCACGCCGCAATTCCGCGAGCGCCTGGCCAACGGCGTGGCGCTGGATGAGCTTCTGCCCGAAGCGTTCGCGGCCTGCCGAGAGGCTGCGTTGCGAACGAAGAACATGCGTCACTTCGATGTCCAAATCCTGGGTGGTGTCGTCCTCCATCGCGGCAATATTGCCGAGATGGTCACCGGTGAAGGCAAGACCCTGGTCGCTACGTTGCCCGCTTATTTGAACGCCCTGGAGCAAAAGGGCGTCCATGTCATCACGGTCAACGATTACCTGGCGCGGCGCGACTGCGAATGGATGTCGCCGATCTATCACGCCCTGGGGATATCCGCCGGCTTCATTCAGAGCGACATGGATCCAATCGCCCGACGCAGGGCCTATGACTGCGACATCACGTACGGCACCAACAGCGAATTCGGCTTCGATTACCTCCGCGACAACATGAAGCCGGCACGTTGGGCTGATCCGCAGTATCCGCCCTGGGCTCAACAATGCCAGAAGTCTCTGAACTTCGCCATCATCGACGAAGTTGACAACATCCTCATCGACGAAGCGCGGACGCCGCTCATCATTTCGGGGCCCGCCTTCAGCGACATCCGCCGGTATGCACAGGCCAATGATATCGCCGTGCAGTTGACCGAACTTCAGAAACGGGAGCCGGGGGTCTATTTCGAAGTCAAGGAAAAGGAACACACCTGCCACCTCACGGACGAGGGCATCCACAAGGCCGAGGAATTGGCCGGCGTGGAAAGCTTCTACACCGCTGGCAATATGGAGTGGCCGCACCTCATCGACAACGCCCTCAAAGCGCATCACCTGTACAAGAAGGACAAGCAATATGCTGTGATGCGTCATCCGGAAACCGGTGAGCTCAGTGTGATCATTATTGATGAGTTTACGGGCCGGCTCATGATCGGGCGGCAATGGAGCGATGGTTTGCACCAGGCCGTCGAAGCCAAGCATGCCCGCGATGGCGTCAAGATCAAGGAAGAAACGCAGACATTGGCCACCATCACGCTCCAGAACTTCTTCAAGCTCTACAAGAAGCAGGCCGGCATGACCGGTACGGCCATGACCGAAGCCAATGAGTTCTGGAAAATCTATAAACTCGACGTCATTGCGATCCCAACCAACAAACCGTTGATCCGTATCAATGAGCCGGATGTCATTTTCCGCACCGAAAAAGAGAAATGGGACGCGGTCGTGGAAGAAATCGTGGATGTCCATAAGACCGGCCGGCCGATGTTGATCGGCACCACGGATGTTGACAAATCAATCAAGCTCAGCGGCATGCTCAAACGCCGCGGTGTCAAGCATGAGCTGCTCAATGCGCTTCCCGAACATGCCGCTCGGGAGGCAGAGATTGTTGCTCAGGCAGGCCGTATCCATTCGGTCACCATTGCCACCAACATGGCTGGCCGCGGCACCGATATCATCCTGGGCGGCAATCCAGAGACGTTGGCCTGGGCCAGGCTCAAGGACCAATATCCGACTCGCCTCGATGTGCCGGAGGAGGAGTGGAAACGCACCGTCGGTGAGATCGAAGCCAAGGAAAAAATGCGCGAGGAAGGACGAAAGGTTGCCGAGATGGGCGGCCTACACATCGTCGGCACCGAGCGGCACGAAGCACGCCGAATCGACAATCAGCTCCGTGGCCGTGCGGGCCGGCAGGGAGATCCCGGCTCCAGCCGGTTCTACCTCTCGCTGGAAGATGACTTGATGCGCATCTTCGCTGGCGAATGGGTGAAGAACATGTTGACCCGGCTGGGCATGGAGGATGGCCAGGCCATCGAGAGCCGCATGGTTTCCCGGCGGATCGAAGGGGCACAGAAAAAAGTCGAGGAGCGCAACTTCGACATTCGCAAGAACCTCCTCGAATACGACGAGGTCATGGACCATCAGCGGAAACGGGTTTATGGCTACCGGCAAGAAATCCTCGACGGCGGCAACTGCAAGATCCGCGTTCTCGACATGCTTCATCAGCAGATCGATGAAGCGATCGATCGCTTCCTGGATGAGGATTATGGCCCGTCCGGGTTCGCCCAATTTGCTTCCAGCCGGTTGGGCGTTGAGCTGGACGGCTCGGAGTTTAGCCGCAGCAATTTCGGGGAAGCGGAGAAAACGGCCCGCGACAAGGCGAGCCGGATGATCGCGACCCAGGTCCAGGAGTCCCTGGAAGAGAATCTCGGTGCGGAGGATCCCAAGGAATGGAACTGGAAGGCTCTCTCCCACCAGATGAACACCCGCTATGGTCTGAGTACCAATGACCGGCAGCTGAAGCAAATGGGCAAGGACAATGTCGCTCAATACCTGATCGAGCAGGCGGAACAGGCGGTAGCCGCGATTGATTTGAGCGGAGGGCGCCCCTACCTCGAGCCCGATTGGGGTTTGCGCTCGATTGGTGATTGGGCCCGGCTCAAATTCCAAATCAAATTGCCGATCGAAGACCTCGCCAACCTGTCGAATCAAGAGATCAAGACGCTCCTGCATGCCAAGGTCATGGAGCTGTACCGCCAGCGAGAGATGGAGTTTCCGGTCAAGGTAGCGATGGCCCGTTTCATGGCCGATCGGCAACAAGTTCCGGGAGGCCAACGCTACGACCGGGAAGGCTTGTACCACTGGACGCGGCTGCGGTTTCCCGAGACGGGAGCGCGGTTGACGGAGGACGATTTCCGAACGCTGTCGCGAGCCCGGCTGCAAGAAGAGTTGCTAGAAGCCAGCCGGAAGTCCTTCCCCCAGACCCGCCAGGAAGCCATTGATGAAAAGCTCGAAGAGGCCCTCCGGGGCACGGAGATGTCGGAGCCGGATGACGCCAAGGAATTGGCCGATTGGGCCCGGTCAGAGCTCCACCTGGACGTGGCGGAAAGCGCACTCACCGGTGTCACCCGGGAGACGGCCCGGCAGATTCTCTGGAACGCCTTCGACAATCGCTACCGGCCTGAGATGCGGGGCATGGAGCGAAGCCTGGTCTTGAGCCAGCTCGATGTGTCCTGGAAGAACCACCTGTACACGATGGACCACCTGCGTTCAACAGTTGGTTTGCGTGGCTACGCTCAGGAAGATCCCAAGACTGTGTACAAGCGCGAGGGCATGAAGGAATTCGACACCATGTGGGAAAGCGTGCAGGACAAGATTACCGACGCCGTTTTCCGCATGGAAGAAGAAGAGGCATTTCAAGAATCGGTCTGGTCAATTGGCGCGACCATCCATGAGTCTGCCCCACGTCCGATGACGAGCAATGGCGAGAGCATGCGCGGTCAGCAGGAGGCGGCCATCGCCAACAGCCAGCAAGGCGACAAAAAGCCCGAACCTATCCGCAACCGCGGCGAGCGCGTTGGCCGCAATGATCCCTGTCCCTGTGGAAGTGGCAAGAAATACAAAAACTGCCATATGCGACAGGCGGTCTGAGGATGGCGTGGTGGGGCTCTGGTCGCGTTCGGGAGCAGTCTGCGGAACGGGAAATAAGACAAGAAAAATGGCCCTTCGGCAAGGATGCCCATGTCTTTCTTATTCGATTTGTGCTATCTGTTGGCGCTGATTGTCCTTTCGCCCTGGGTCATTTACAACGGCTGGAGCACGGGTAAAAATCGCCGCGGCCTGGGAACCAAATTCTTTGGCCTGACCAAATCCTTTACGCTGTCCGATGGGCATCCGGTTGCCTGGTTTCATGGCGTGAGCGTCGGTGAAGTTCATCTCTTACGCCCGGTCATCGCCCTCTTCCGGGAACGCCATCGCGACTGGCACTGTGTCCTGTCGACGACAACCCAGACCGGCTTCGAGGAAGCATGCAAGTGCTTTCCCAGCCTACCCGTCTTCTACTGGCCGTTCGATTTTTCGTGGGCGGTCCGACGCGCCCTTCGGCAGATCAACCCGGCCTTGGTTATTCTGGCTGAAGGTGAGCTTTGGCCCAATTTTCTGATGGCGGCAAAGGCACAGGGCGTTCGTGTAGCGGTGATCAACGGCCGGTTGAGCCCGCGCAGTTTTCGTCGCTATGTCCGCGTTCGCTGGCTGGCCGGATACTTACTGCGACATGTCGATCTCTTTGCTGTGCAAACCGAGGATTATGCCCGCTGTTTCCGGACATTGGGAGTGCCATCCGAACGTGTGCAGGTCACTGGCTCTGTCAAGTACGATGGCCTGGCGATGGACCGGCGCAATCCGCGCACCCAGGAATTGCGCCGGCTCTTCCGTGTGGAAGACGAAGATCTCATTTGGATCGTCGGCAGCACGCAGGCTCCGGAGGAAACCGTCGCTTTGCAAATCTTTACCCGCCTGAAAGCGAAGTACGCGAATCTGCGACTCTTCCTCGTGCCGCGACAAAGAGAGCGCTTCGACGAAGTCGCAGCTCTATTGCAACGTTTCGGGCAGCGCTTTGTCCGCCGCAGCAAGTTAGAGGCTCCGCTCACGGACCGTTCTGCCGTGCTGTTGCTGGACACCATTGGCGAACTCGGTGCGCTTTGGGGTTTAGCCGATGTTGCCTTTGTCGGCGGAAGTCTCGAAGGCCGTCGCGGCGGTCAAAACATGATGGAACCGGCGGCTTATGGCGCGGCCGTGGTTTTCGGCCCTCATGTCTGGAACTTTCGAGACACAGCGACCAGATTGGTTGAAGCGGGCGCCGCAATGCAAATCTCCGACGCTCAGGAATTGGAAAGCGTCGTGGAGCGGGTTCTGGGGAATTCAGAGGAGCGGCAGCGCTTGGGCAGCCGAGCGCGGGAGCTCGTGCGTTCCCAGCAAGGAGCGACCGAACGTACGATGGCAGGTCTGGACGGCCTGCTCCGCGCCGGGCATCGGCCCGGTAAAGTGGCCTGATCCGCAGTTGCCGAACCTGGGTCCTGAAAGTGGCGATCACGACCCACGTACTTCAAGAGCGGCCCGACCCGCTGGACGGGAGATAGATTCGCTGGCCGTTACGACCATAGGCGGAAATGAAGCCATTGCTATCGGCTTGACCAGGAACACGATCCCCGGCTTCAGGCCGGCGAGCGGCCAAGGCCTGGTAGAGTTCCGAAGTTTGTAAGCCGGCTTTTCTGCCAAGGTTGATGAGCGTCCGATAATCCATGGCAACCTCCACCTTCTTCGGTGCCTTCTCGTGCAGCGGCTGGCCCATTCATTTACTATCGGTTGATGACGCATCTTCTATGCCAAAGTTTGCCACGTCGAATCCTCCGATGACAGGAGAACGACCTAACTCATCGTGGGAAAAGAAAATGGCGATCCGGAACTAGCCTTACGGCCGGTACAGCTTTCCATGGGATCGGATGCAGTGTCGCGATTTGCTCAAGGCGAGAGGGCGCACTTGCCTAATTCCGCACAGTTGGTGCGAGTCGCCCCATCGGGGTGGCTTTGGCAAGTGCGGCAATCTCGGAACGCGTCGCCTGGGCGACCTTCGTCTCCCAGCCGGGCTCTTCGGGATGAAAGGATGCGATGATTCCGCGCGAGCTGTTGATAATGGCTCCCAGTCCATCGTCTCGAAATGCTGCCGCGGTGTCGGCCGGCACGGCCCCTTGGGCCCCGAAACCCGGCACGAGGAGGTAAGCCTCCGGTAATGTCTTGCGGACGGTCGCCAGCTCCGCCGGCTGGGTTGCGCCGACGACCGCTCCCACATCGCCAAACCCGGCCTGGCCAAGGTGCTCGCGCGTCCAGGTCCGCACGGCCACGGCGACGTGGAGAAACAATGGCCGGCCATCGCAGCATAAATCCTGGAATTGCCCGGCTCCCGGGTTGCTCGTGCGCACCAAGATGAAGACGCCGCGACCGGAACGCCGGCCGCTTTGCAGGAAGGGCTCGACGGCGTCGCGGCCGAGGTACGGATTCACGGTCAGCGCGTCCGCGTCCCAAACCGGATGCAGCCGACCTGCGACCGATACGCCGGCGAGTGCCGCATCCGCATAAGCCGTGGCCGTCGAGGCGATATCATTTCGCTTGCTATCCAGAATAGTGATCAAACCGTGCTCACGGGCCCGGTGCAGAACCCGTTGCAGCGCTGTCAAGCCCGGTGGGCCAGCCGCTTCGAAAAATGCACTTTGTGCCTTGACGACCGGAACGAGTGGCGCCACGATCTCCAGGATCCGCGTCGCGAATTCCTCATAGGCCCTGGCCAG
>DATGIQ010000141.1:0-7781 GCA_035295665.1 Gemmataceae bacterium
AGGGCGCGGGCTTGGCCGGCCGGATGACCGCCGGCACGATTAGCAAGCTCGGATCGAGCGCCTCCGCAGCGACCGGAACGGCGCCCGGTTCGTTGGCCACGTAGCGAACCGTCAAACGTACCGCCGTGTCCAGCTGAGCAATGCCCTGGTTGATCTCGGCATCCTTGTCCAACCCCTGCTGCTTGGCCAACTGGCGAGCATCCTTCACAGCTTGCACCGAGGGCGTTTGCATCCACCCATTCAGCCGAGCGAGCATCTGCTGTTTTTTCTGCCCGTAGGCAATTTCTGCCTCGGCCAGCGCGATGAGCTTGCCCGCCTCATCGGGATCGCCACGATCGGCGGGCTTGAAGCGCCGGCTCTGGTCGCGGGTTTCTTTGGCCTTGGCCAGCGTTGCCGGGTCGCGCTGTTGCTTGGCCAGGACGGCGAGCTGCTCGGCGAGCTTGCCAAGTGTCTGCCAAAGATCGGGCCTATACCCCTTGAGGGACGGGCTGCTGTTATAAGCAGCCAGAAATCGGCCCGCCGCGGCGTGGGCTTCATCGGGATCTGCCTGGGCGGTGTACACCTGGTCGCGCACGTGGCTCAGTTCTGCCAACATCCCGTATAACGCTCGATTTTCACTATTGGGAAAATCCGTGGCCAGGTTCTCAAATGTCTTCGCGGCACTGCCATATTTGCCCTCGTCGTATTCCCGCTTGGCCTGCGCATAGAGATTGCCCTCGGTCCGAAAGTAGGCATTCAGGGTAACGACCGTCACCGTCGCGATGAGGAACCCCGCGACCACGACCATGGCGCCGATGATCCAGAGGACACGCCGGCTGGTCCCGGAGGGGGCGGTCGTCGTGTCGTAGCTGGTGTCCGGGGAAAGCCGCTGCGGTTGGACAGCTTCCGACGGGGAAGCCGAGGCCAAAGGGGATGGCTCGATCGGGGATTGGCTTGGGCTCCGGCGAACAGGCGGCGCCGTCTGCCAGGATGGCGGTGCCTCTTCGGGCGTTTGGGCAGGAAGCGCCGGCAACGTTTTGGACTTGCGCGTTCGCCGGGGCTCCGCCGGCGTTTCCGCACGCCCGGCCGGCGGCGGTGTTTCCGCCTCGGATGGCCGGGTGTGGAGGGCATCCGGGTTGCGGACGGGCGGCGGCAGGTGCCAGGAAGCGGCTTCCTGAACCGGGGTTGCCCTGGCCTCTTCGTCTGGCTCCAGGGGAACGAGATTTTCTACCTCGATGGGTGGCGGCAACAGCGATGGATCGACAGGAATCGGCTTGGCATCGTCTTCCGCCTCGGGTTGCCAATGCCTGGCCTCCTGGACCTCAATGGGCGTGGGGGGAGCTTCGGCACTCGAGACCGGCGGCGGGACTTCATGAACGACCTCGGCTTCCAGAAACGGAACGAGGTCGCCCACCGAGCCGGTCGTGACCGTGCTCGTCGGGTTGTCTGCCTGACGCTGGGGCCGCGCGGGCTCGCCCCGTTCGTCTTCCAGAGGGGGCGCTGGTGGATTGCCGTCGGTCGGGCTCGGCTTCGCTCCTTCCGGCTCGGACTCGCGTACGTCGAAAATTTCCCGGCAAACCGGATTCGGGCAGCGAATGCGCTGCCCGCGCAGCCCCGCATCCAGTTGATAGCGGCTGCGACAACTGGGGCAATAAGCGGTGATGTGCATGGTCAATGCGTGATGGTGGATCGTTGGTTGCCGAGCCCCAGCTCCCTACGAGGAACGCCGGGCGGATTTGCGCATTGCAACCATCATAGCAACAATCTTGTGGGCTTCCGAGAGCAACGGTTGCACGAATTCGGAATCATGCATCGCGAAGCCCCGCCTCCCGAAGCAGGCGATCCGTCTCCTGGTACGCTTCACGGACCCAGTCGACAATCTTGGCCGGCTCGGGCGAATACTCCAGCTCGATGCTGATGGCTCCGTCGATTGCCAAGGCCTTGATTTCGCGGAGGTAGGGGCCGAACGGCACAACGCCGCGTCCCGGCGGGAGATCGCCGTGGACCCGGCCGTCGCAATCGCTCAGATGGACGTGAATGGCCTTGTTGTGGAGACGGCGCAGTTCTTCCGGCTTGGTGTGCGAAAGCACGAGGTGGGAAATATCGATATTGGCCCGGACCGCCGGATGCCCGACGTCGTCGAGAAAGCGGACCATGCTGTCGACATCCCGGAGCAACGACAACTGAAAAGGTTCCAGCTCCAGGGCGATTTGAAGACCCAGATCCTGGGCGTATTGTCCCAGCTCACGCACGTTGCGGACACCGGTCTGCCATTGCTCCTGCGACGGAATCACTTGCCGTTCCCAGATATACTCCCCCAAAACCAGCAGCACATTCTTTGCTTCATATTCGTACGCCAGGTCGAGATGCGCCCGGCAGCGCTCGCGGTGAAAGCGCTGCACCGAGGGATTGAAATCGACCAGGCCCACCGCGACACAGGCGATGCTGATAATCGGCAGCCCGGCGCGGTCGCATTCGCGCTTGAGGAGCCGGCGTTCCTGGATATCCAATTCGAGCGGATCGGCAAAAAGGTCGATCGTATCAAAGCCGATCTCCTTGGTCATGCGGATTCCGTAAGCCGTATCCGTGCCGGTCTGGGCCCAGGCAGAATGGATCAGTCCGAGCTTCATCGCGGGAATTCCTCTCGTAGTGATGATTGGCCACCCATCCAGATTGTCGTTTTCATGCTTGGCCACCTGTCCGCATTGTCGCTGGTTCGTCGGCCGAGAGCAAAAAGATTTTCGCACCCAACCGCTTTGCTCTGTGCGACGGGAAAGTCCGTACCGATAATGACCCCAGATGCGAATCCAGACGGACGACGGAGATCGTTCTTGTGTTAACCCGAGCCGCTCTCTGGATCTACTTCGGTGCCTTCCTCTCCCTGGTCGCTGCCGGCCTGGGGTTTCCCATTCCGGAAGAGCTGCCGATTGTTGTCTCGGGCGCCATGGTCGGCCACGCCAGTGAAGATCCGGCGTTGACCGATGCGGTGGCCCAGATTGTGGTCGCGTTCGACGGCACGCCTGGGGCAGCGTTTCCTCCCGTCGGCCCCCTCGTGAGTACGCAGGTGGACATCCCGCCGCTGACGCCCCCCGTGCGGTTAATCTGGTGGATCATGCTGCCGTTGCTCATTCTGGGCGTCGTCATCAGCGATGGCTTGCTGTACGGGATGGGTCGCTTTTGGGGTCCCCGCTTGTTGAATGCCCCCTGGATGAAACGGTTGATCCCGTCCGAGCGACAACGGCGCATCGAAGACAACTTTCACCGGTACGGCGTTCTGGTTTTGCTGTTTGCCCGATTCCTGCCGACCATCCGCAGTCCCATCTTCATCACGGCGGGAATTATGCGGCTACCGTTCGAGCGTTTCCTGTTGGCCGATGGCCTGTACGCTATTCCCGGTGTCAGTCTGCTGTTTTTCCTCGCGTTTTGGTTCGGAGATACGTTTCGCAATCTCGTCTTCTCCTTCGAACGCCGCGTCGACAGCGCCAAGCCGATTTTGATTCTTTTGGCCTTGGCCGCGGTGACGGCCTATCTCATTTTCCACTTCTTCCGCCATCCGGTCGCAACCGGCGATCCACGCGAAGAGATTCCGGTGATCGGCCAACAAGTGGCGGCCAAGATCAGCAATCCGGATATTCCTTCCCCCGTCCTTTCGAATGGTGAGTGGCAGGCGGCGGAACGGACGGAAAAGGCCCCTGACTCTGCGGGCAAATGATCGCGTATCCGCTCAGCCAAGAAGAGAGTACCAATCCCTCACGATGCCGCCGAACTCAGCGCGGCCCGGGCCGGCGGAGCTTCCGTTGCTAATACCATCGAAATCGCTTTCAAGATCGGCGCTGCCGCATAGCGTCCTTGCCGCTCGTGCGAAGCAATGACCTCTTCCGCACGAACGGCCCGTGGCTGGCCGCCCGGCAGATCAATTTCCAGATCTCCTGACCGAGCCAAACCAACTGTCCCCTGCAGCGCATCCAGCTCCGCATATTCAGCGAATGTGATCTGCACATGTTGAAAACGCTGATGGCCACGGCGGTGCAACTCCTGGTAATGCCGCGTTCCCACCCGACCTAGCGGCAGCCCCGTCCGTTCGTCTGTAATCAGGATGATCTGCTGCGGCGGATGGGCGTCTTGTACCAGGCGGCGCAGAGCCGCGGTCGTTGAGTGGGCACTGGCGGTCGCCAGGAATAACAGGCCAAGCCGTGGCTCCTCGCCCCTCCTCTGCCCTCGTTGCCGTACGATCAGATCGTAAGCCGGCCGTCTTCCCACGGGCGGCGCCGAGAGGTACTCCACTTGATGGTCGGGAGGAAGCCATTGTTCCAGAAGCGCGCCCACCAGCCCTGCCAGGTTCGCTGCGTTGGGCGGCAGCGTGTGCGGTTCGACTTCGCGCTGAACTCGTTGCTCGGCAACTTTCTGGGCCACCTTGGAATCGATGGCGCCTTGAATTTGTTGCGGTGTCCAGGACTGCGGCGTCGATTCGGCCAGCCGGCCCATGCCCCAGCGCTCGAGCCAGGCCGGGCCGCCCAGCTGCCGCAGCAGCGCTTGTTCCCGCTGCCAACCTTCACGTGCCCAGGTCAAAACATCCCGAGGGCGAACTTCCGCCTTGTTCGCCAAGAAGGCATCCGTCCACGCTTTCCCAAGCGGAAAGAGCGGATCATCTTGCACGTGCCGGCTCAGAGTCTCACACGGAGCGATCGGCTGGAAGAACCGTTGCAACCGGGCCGCCACAATTGCGCGCCCTTCGGCAACGCTGCTTCGCAAAAGCGCGATTTGGAATTGGGCCAGGCGATCCCAGGCCGAGTCCTGGATCACCTTTGTGCTGTGCCATTGCAGCAAGGTGGCCTGGATCCCCGAAAGCACCACGAGCAAATTGGCCGAGCTATCGAGCAAGGCCGCCAGGAAGCGGGCCAGGGCCGCTGCCTGAGCCGTGTCCAGGTTGTCCACCTGGTCGAAGCAGAGGACGAACGATTGCCGGCGACTGGACGCGAGCCGGCACAGGGCCGCCAACACATGCTTGATCTGCTGATCGTCCGCCAAGGCCGCCGGCTCATCCCGAGGACGATTGGGCGGCAATCCAAGTCGGCGGGCCTCGACAGGATCGAGAGCGTCGCCGCCCAGCCAGCGAACGGCGAGACCGGCGACGCTGCCATCCTCGGCGCCCTCTCGGGCCTCATATGCCGAGGTGAAGAAATTCAGCACGACATGGTACACGGTCCGGTCCACGAGGGCCGCCCGTGCCGGTTCCTCTGCACTCAGCCGATCGAGCAATTGACCATAGCCGGACTCCAGATCCTGCCAGCTGTAGGTCCGGGCGGGATCGTATTGGAGGGCTTCGCGCATGAACGCGTTGGCCAGGCGGAAAAGGAGCGTGGCGGCGAAGCGGTCAATCTGTCCCCGGGTTAGCACGCTGAGGACGGATTTCAGCAGGGCGCGCGGCAGATTCTCCGGGCGGGCCTGCAAGTTATGCAGATAGATGACACAGGCATTCTTGTCTTGCTCCGCCCAGCGGGCAAACCGGGCCAGGAGATGGCTTTTGCCGATTCCGGCCTCGCCCCAGAGAACGACACCGAGCCCGCGCCGTTCCGCCTGCGCCTCCCGTGCCAGGGCGACCAGCCGCTCGAATTGCTTGGCGTGGATATTTGCCACATCGATATCCCAAGCCGACGGGCCGCTGCTGCGATTGTCGATGAACGGATTGGCGGAAGCGATCTGATCAAAGAGCCGGTCCGGGCTGCTCTCCGGATTCGGATCGGCAGACGTGGATGGAACGGGAGACGGGGTCATGGCGTTTTCCTGGAAACATAGAGCAGCGAAGTTCCGTCCTCCATGATAGCAGCGGCGCGTTCCTCTGGTGTCAACCCATGTCGGCCTTCGGCGGCACTGAGTCCGTATTGCCCCGCCCGGCGAAGGTTCTGCAATTCGGTATCGAACGTTTCCCGAGGCATGGAGAGCTGAGCCCGCAGATCGACCAGGCTGACGAAGTTGTGTCCGCCCGCCCGGCGGTCCAATTCTGCAAATGCCTGCCCGAATCTTTCCGCAAATTCGCGGACCGGCTCCGTGGCTGGGGCATCAGCCCCTCGCCCCTGTATTTGGGGGAGAGGGGTTGGGGTGCGGGGGACGTTCGACCGTTGTTGCCCCCGGTGCAAGTCGGCGAGCAAAAAGAGCTTCTTGCTGCGGTGAATCGTGATCCACCCCACGTTGACCGGCAATGAACCCTGTTCAATTTGACGGAGCAGGGCGGCTTGAAACGCCAGCTGTAGCTTGCGGGCCGTTTTCGCTTTCAGCTGCGACGGTGAGAACGCCTGGTTGGACGGGGTGCGGAGCGAGGTTAGCAGGAATTCGAGCAGCAGCGCGCTGCCGGCCAGTGCTTCCAGATCCGTCATCAAGGCGATCGGTGCGTCCCGATGTTTGGCGCGGGCAAGAACGACACGCTGTTGAAACGAACGTTTGCCGATGGCCTTTTCGAGTTGCGCCGGCGGTGCCGCGGACTCGGCCAGCTCCAGTAACTGTGCAACGGTGAGAGGATACGCAGGAGGTCCCAGTCGGCGTTGGGTTTCGAGTTGACGGATGAGCTGTTCCGCCAAGTCCGCGACGGCATCCCGCTTCGATGCCATGTTCGCATCGCTCCTTTTCGCACACGCCAATCCGCGCTACTATGCCGGCAATTCTATCCTTCCAATCGCCGAATGTGGAGTGCGCTGGCTCGACTCCGGACTCCACGAACCAAGCGGTTCGAAGCCTCTGTTGTCATTTTGTCAACGGGCGCCGCCTGCAACGGACAAAAGTTTTAGTAACTTCGGGAAACGAGCCGAACGCGCCAGCGAAGGGCCGATTCCTCACAGGCGTCAAGATAAGCAACTCGAGCTTCGTCAGGCTGCCGCACCATCCTCAGCTTCGTTGGTGAAAACGGCCTGTCAGGAGTCGGCCGGATCAGCTACGCTAAGGGGCATGGCAAGCGCCGCGCGAGGATAGGAGAATGTCCAGAATGCCGTCCTCCGCCGGAGCTTCCTAGTTGGGCATCTGCACCATGACTTGACACCGATGAGGATCGCACCGCCTTCGTTGGCGCGTCCGGCTGATCGTGCAGCCGAACCACGTACGTCAATCCAGCATCGCCAAGCGCATGAACCTTCTCTGTCCGAATTGCCAGAAACAACTCTCTGTTCCGGAACAGAATGCCGGGCAACTGATGAAGTGCCCGTTCTGTAGTAAGTATTTCTCTGTGCCGGCGCTTCCGCAGGCCTTAGACGTGGATGCCGGCGTGACCCGGTCTTCCGTGGCCGTGTCCCCATCCCCATTGCCAACCGCGCCGGCGCCGCCCCCGGCTCAAGCAAGCGGGTTTCCCACGTCCAGAGAGGTGACAGTTTCCGAGCCCGCTTTGGCACGCTCGAATGAGTCTAGTGGAGTGTATCCTTCGGCGGTGCCGTCGCCGGCTGTTGGCCAACCGCCGCCTCCACCGCCCACCGGATACGAGCATGCTGCCACCTTCGGGATAAACCGGCGGGTTGTCTCCTGGCTTACCCCGGTGGCGTTGTTACTCGTCTTGATTCTGATGTACTTTCCCTGGACGGGGGTTTATCCAGGCGGATACGCGGTCTATACGCAGAATGCGCTCCAGATGATCTGGGGCGGATTCTCGGTCGATGCGACTGGCGACAAAGTTCTGGGCATGGCCAAAGGTATCGAAGGTGCCATGAACGCCAATTGGATGATGGCGATCTACCTCCTCTTCCTTCTGGGCGCGCTATTCCTGGGAGTGTTGCCGCTGGTGCAGGCACACACCCCTTATCCGCTCCCGCATTCGCTCCAGC
>DATGIQ010000142.1:0-4682 GCA_035295665.1 Gemmataceae bacterium
GAGCGTATTCAGGGGCATCACCGGGGGATAATTCCATCGACATGAAGGCCGCAAGCAGTTTTGTGGCTAAAACAAGAAGTTCAGACCACGCCCAACATGCGAATAAACTGCCCCGGCTGCCTCTAAACTCAGGTAGCAGGGGCAGTTTATTGCAAAGCCGTGATAGTTGCACTAACCTCCGCGAAACGACTGGGCCCATGCTCCCTACGCCGCGGAAGCGCAGGCAAGACGACCGCGCCGGGACACGGTCGGCAGCCGGTCACGAGCCGCGTCGATCAGGCCGCGAAACAATTGGATATCCAACCCCGAGGCCGTCGCCGCCGCCGGCCGCCATTGGACACCGATGGCGAACCAGTTTTCTTCATCGGCTTCGATGGCTTCGATGACGCCATCCAATGCGTGAGCCGTAGCACGAAAGCCCCGCGCCACTCGGTTGATGGCCCGGCGATGTTCGCTGTTGACGACCAGCTCTCCCTCGCCATAGATGGCTGCCAGACGGCTATCGTCTTGAATGGTGAGCGCGTGGCGGACACCCGGCTCGGGAGGCTGGCGATGCTGCAGCGCTTCGGGGCATTCCTTGCAAAGATCCGTGTACAGGGTGCCCTCGTAAGCAAGATTCAAAACAAGCAGCGCGTCATCGACAGCAAGGAGCGGGAGCCGATTCTTGCGGCACCACTTGGACAAACGGATCTCTTTCGCCTCCGGTTGAAGGTTGTCTCGGGCGCGGCCTGTCCAGATCAGGGCGTGGACACTCTCGAGATCGGTCCACCAGGACCGGTCCGTTGCTGTCTCCCCAAGCTCAACCGGCTCTCCACCCGCCATGCGGACAGCGGCCGCGTAGCCGGTCTCCCACAGGGCACAGCCGCGGCTCTCATTTCCGGGAACTTCTTCAGGACCAAAAATGCCAACGCGAAGTGCGCCAGTTGTGGCGATCATGGAGGACTCCTTTCCCCAAGAAACCGGGCAGCCTAATCCCCTAAGAAAAGACCGGACCGGCCGGCATTTTCCAATGGCTGCTCCAGCAATGAGTATATCCAGGGTTTTCTCGAAGGCCAGACTGCGGGGTCAAAAACTCCCGAGCCGGCCCAGCACCGAGCCGACCGGTGCATACTGTTCGGGGGGCGCTTCCTTCCCCTCCGGTTTGGAAGGCAATTTGGCGCTGAGGACCCCGAGCGCAACGCCAAGGAGCACCGCAATCGCCAGGCTCACGGCCGCCAAAGTCCGCAATTGATCGCGCCGCCAAGCCGCGGGCATGGGACGAACGGCTTGCTCGGAGTCGGGAGTGGGCGGACATCGTTTGCGTAAATCGGTGCGGGTGTCGCATCCGGCAATCGAATTCACCGTGTCGGGGGATGGTCGTTTTCCCCGAGTGTGCGCATCCGTATCCCCCATGGGAATTTCATCGGTGCTGGGTGGTTGGTCGATGTACGACAGCTCTCCGGATTGTCCAGCGGGCCGCCGCACCGCGTGGCCGGGCTCGGCCAGGGCCGTTGCTGCTTCCGCCCTGCCCCGCTGTCCATTCACCTCTGTGTGTGCCCGATAGGGGCCTTGCTGTTTAGCTTTGCGGGAGGCGATCCGCGTGGTTCCGCGGCCGGCGGCGCGAACGGGGTCGGCTTCGATGGCGCCGGCTTTCTGAGCCGCGGGACTCAGCTGGGGCATCTCCTCGGCGGGTGGCGGGGCCATGCGCGCTTGGGTCCAGGGAGCCAGGGCTACCACGACCTCGGCCGGGGTTTGGTACCGCAGTTCTCGATTCTTGGCCATCATTTTTCCGATGACAGCCACCAGCGCTTCTGGAACTTCCGGCCGCAGTTCCAACAGCGGAGTCGGTTCCTTCGTCAGATGCGAGAGCAGTTTCTGCGAAACGCTCTTTACTTCGAAGGGGGGCCGGCCGGCGAGCAGGAAGTAGAGCGTCGCTCCCAGGCTGTAGATGTCCGTTCGGGTATCCACATCATGGCTATTCAGCGCCTGTTCGGGGGAAAGGTAGTCGGCGGTGCCCAGAATGGCGTTGTTGTTGTATTCCTGCGTGAGGACGTCCTTGTGATCGTGAAAGAATCGTGCCAGACCGAGGTCAAGAATCTTGACCAGTCCGCGCCGCTCCAGCAAGATGTTGCCCGGCTTGATGTCGCGGTGGACCAGGCCGGCTTTGTGAAGGTGCTGCAAGCCGACGGCGGCCTGTCGGATGTACGCGACGGCCCGGCTGATGTCCATCGGCCCGTGTTTCTGGACAATTCCCTCGAGGCTGTATCCGTCGACATATTCCATGACCAAGAAGTGGTAGTCGCCTTCCAGGCCGTTGTCGAACGTCCGGACGAGATTGGGATGGTCCAAGGTGCCGCCAGCCCGTGCCTCACGATAAAACCGGGCCAAGCAGGAAGGATCTTCCGCTTTGGCCAAGGGCAAGATTTTCAGCGCTACCTTCCGCCGCATGGAGACGTGCTCACAGAGAAAGACGCTGCCGTTGCCACCCGAACCGATCCGCTCCAGGACCTTGAACTTGCCGAGCATGAAGCCGCGATGCTTCCCCTTGAGCAATTCTTTGGCCTGGAAATAGGTCAACAGGCCGTCGCGGACAAGTTCCGACGCCAATTCCATCGGCTCGGAAGGAAGGGGCGCGAGCTTTTCCCGGCGCTCGAGATATTGATCCACTCGAGCTTGTTCCAATAATCCGCTTTTACGCACCAGCTCCAGAAAAGCATCGCTCGTCAGCGGCGCGGTCATGATTCCACCTCGCGTTCTTGGACGTGACTACAGAGTTGCTACGAGTCGAGACTCTGCCAATGGAAAACGTAGGGCAAGAAAAGTTCTGAGGCAAATCCGATGGGACAGACGGTTTTGATGGGCTCAAGAATCCGTGCCGGGAAAGGAGGGGTTCCTTCTTGGGGTTCCGCCGTCACCACTCTAGCCGGCGGCCGATTCCGGCGGATTGGGCCTTGACGTAGACGCGGGCCGCCACGGCAACGTCTTCGGCGGCAATGCCGAGCGACTTGAACAACGTGACGTCCTGTGGATGGGCGCGGCCCGTGTAGCGGCCGACGATGATCTGTCCGAGTTCGTGAACATCGGCCCAGTGAATCGACCCTTCTTCCAGGGCTTGCACAAAATCCCCGGCCTCTAAGCGCGATTGGTCCTTGCTATCAACCACGATCGACTCACAACGACGGACGGCAACGTCGTCGATTTCGGCCTTGCCGAGAAAATTCGAGCCGATGGCGTTGATGTGCGTTCCTTCCGCAATCCAATGTCCGTTGAGCACCGGTTCGCGGCTATTGGTGGCGGTGATGATGATATCCTTGTCTTCCGCAGCCATCTCGGGGCGGGGCACCGGCTCCACTTCTACTTCGCACAGCGCGCGCATCTCGGTCGCAAACTGGCGACGATGGTCATCGTTGGGGCTGTACACCTGCACGCGGCGGATTTTGCGAACCTTGCAGATCGCCTGGAGCTGGGTGCGCGCTTGCTTACCGCTGCCGAACAGACCCACTTCGCTGGCGTCGGGACGGGCCATGTACTCGGTGGCCACTCCGCTCGCTGCCCCGGTCCGCATCTGACCAAGGTAGTCCGCCTGGATCAGAGCCAGCAATGCGGCGGTTCGGCCGTCATATAAACCAATATGAAAATGTTGACCTTTGCGGCTCGTGCCGTAAATCTTGTACCCGAGAACGCCGATCGACTTGGCGGCCGCGGCCATCACATGCAGCATCGCGTGATCGGTCTGGCAGCGCGCCCGCGGGATATTCTGCACCTCGTCCAGGGCCATGCGGCGCAGCCCATCTTCTACGGCGTCCAGAGCCATTTCCATGGTGAGGATCTGGCGAACCTCATCTTCGGTCAAGAGAAGTATCGACATGATCCTTGGTCCTTCCGTTTCGCGCCGCCTCTCGTCCCCTCGCCCTGCGGTTGTCTGAGCCGAGGAAGGTACACCTGCATTGTACCTAGTTTATTTTTTACTTTCTTTGAGCAGTTGTTCCAAGCGATCCAGTCCTTTGTTCAGCTGGTCCCGGCTAGCGGCGAACGAGAGCCGGCAATAGCCCTCGGCGCCAAAAGCCGAACCAGGGACGAAGTTCACATGGGCCGTTTCCAGGGCAGCTTGGCAGAAGCTGGCCGAATCGGTTACCCGTTTCCCACCCAGGCTTCGCCCGAAGTAGCCTGCGACGTTGAAAAAGGCATAAAATGCGCCGCCGGGGACCGGGCAGATGATATCAGGCATCGCGTTCAAACGGCGGCAAACCAGCTCCCGGCGCGCCTCAAACTCGCGCCGCATCTGTTCCACGCACTCTTGATCCCCTTCCAGGGCCGCCAGGGCTGCATATTGGCTGATGCTGGAGGGATTACTGGTCTGCTGACTCTGCACGTTGCCCATCGCTTTGATCACGTGGGCCGGACCGACTGCCCAACC
Organism: Gemmataceae bacterium; assembly: GCA_035295665.1. Taxonomy (GTDB): domain Bacteria; phylum Planctomycetota; class Planctomycetia; order Gemmatales; family Gemmataceae; genus DATGIQ01. Next base: position 4,397 of record DATGIQ010000142.1, read on the forward strand.
CATCCGCCAGCCGGTCATGGCATAGCTCTTGCTTACGCCGCTGATCGTGATCGTCCGCTCCGCCAAGCCGGGCCGCAACGTGGCAAAGCAAGTGGCTTTCACATCGCCAAAGACCAAACGCTCGTAAATCTCGTCGCTCAAAACGATCAGGCCCGCCTCCAACGCGATGTCGGCCAGGATTTCCAACTCCTGGCGGGTGTAGACGCTGCCGGTAGGATTGCTCGGGGAGTTGAGCATGAGCAGCCGCGACCGGGGAGTCAGCGCGGCCCGCAACTGTCCGGGCGAC
>DATGIQ010000143.1:0-3546 GCA_035295665.1 Gemmataceae bacterium
GGCGAATACACCAAAGCCATCCAGCACCTGGAGCGGGCAGCCGACCTTCGTCGGACGTATCTCGGCTGGGATCGCCCGGCCACCCTGGCGTTGATGCATTCCCTGGCCGAGGCCTACGCAAAGGCCAGGCGGACGGCGGAGGCGATTGCGCTGTTCCAGAAGGTTCGGGACGGGCAGACTGCTCTCCTGGGACCGAACGACCCCCGGACGCTCAACACCATTCAGAGCCTGGCCCTTGCCTACTACAACGCCGGCCGGTCGCCCGACGCCATTCCACTGCTCGAAAAGGTCCGTGATAGCCAAATGGCCGATCCCAAGTTTGGGCCGGACCATCCTGCTACCCTCAATACGCTCCATTCGCTGGCCCTTGCGTACCGGGGGACGGGCCGGGTGGCTGAGGCCATCCCGCTGCTCGAAAAGGTCCGCGCGAGTCTAGTTCGCAAGTACGGTTCGGATGATCCCTTGACCCTCATTGTCCTCCACGATTTGGCTGGGTGTTACCGAGCAGTCGGACGGACGGCAGAGGCGATTCGCCTGTTCGAGATGGTTCGCGACGCCAGAGTCGCCAAGTTCGGGCCGGACCATCCCAGCACCCTGGTGACGCTGAACAACCTGGCCGGGACGTATCGGGAGGCCGGGCGGATGGCCGAGGCCGTTGCTCTCCTCGAAAAGCTTCGCGACGACAAGGTGGCGAAGCTCGGCCCGGACCATCCCTCCACCCTGATCACACTCCACAACCTCGCTACCGCGTATCGAGAAGCCGGGCGGATCGATGAGGCGATCGCCCTGTGGGAGCAGATATTGCCAAAGGCCCGCCGGGTTCTTGCCGTCGGTCATCCGAACATGATCCAGTATGCGGCTGGGCTCGCTTTGGCCCTGGAACAGGCGGGCCGGTTCGACCGCGCCCTTGAAGTGACTGCCGATTTGCTGGCGGCGCAGCGCAAGCAGCTGCCGTCCGGCGACGTGCGGCTGGCGCGTGGCCTGCACCTGCACGGGACGATGCTGGCCCGTGCTGGCAAATCGGCCGAAGCCGAGCCCGTCCTGCGGGAATGCCTGACCATCCGCGAGAAGAAGGATCCCGATGCATGGACGACGTTCGATACGAAGTCCGAGCTCGGCAGCAGCCTGCTCAGGCAGAAGAAGTACGCGGAGGCCGAACCGTTGTTGCTGGAAGCCTATGAGGGGATGAAAGCCCGGCAGATGCAGATTCCGCCGGCGGGGAAGAAACGGCTACCCGAGACAGCAGATCGGCTGATCGAACTGTACGAGGCGATAGGCCGCACCGACGATGCGGCGAAGTGGCGGGCAGCGCGTGCGGCATACGACTCGAAGGGAGCGCCGGCGCGGCCAGACGATTAGCACGGAGTACAGGGATGGATCCGCATTCCGAATCCCGGACAAATAGCCCATCATGCTGCGTCTCCTCGTAACCGTAGCCGGCGGTGCGAATCATCCTTCGGAAGCCTTTCTCGCCATATCGACGCACCAACGGCACGCGCCAAGGAGCAAGCCGAGAAGCACACGCTTGGCGAAACCAGCATGCCTTGCCGTCCCGTGCCCATGTCCCAAACTGTCGGATTCTCGTCCTGGTGGACATTCCCACTCTCAGATAGACTGCCGGTGGTCTGTGAGGAGTCATCATGAAACCGTACACAGTGGGACTACTCGGATTCGATGGGGTCATGGCACTCGACATTGTCGGACCAATCGATGCGTTTGCCTCGGCGCGGGTCGAAGGCAAAGCCGGTGAGTCGCGGCCCGGTTACAAGGTCGTCCTGATTGGCCTCAGTAGCCGGCCGTTCGTCTCCGAGTCGGGCATCTCCTTCAAACCCCATACAACGATTCACAACGTCCGCCGGCTCGATACCCTCATTATCCCCGGCGGGCCGGGACTGCGCACGCCACGCATCCAAGCCGCCGTCGCGGAGTGGGTCCAGACTCGGGCCGGGGTCTTCCGCCGGGTAGCGACCGTGTGCACCGGAGTTTACGGCCTGGCGCCGACGGGTCTCCTGGACGGCCGGCGGGTCACCACCCACTGGCGCTATGCCCGCAATGTCGCCGAGCAATTCTCGCGGCTTCGCGTCGATGCCGATGCCCTGTACATCAAGGATGGCCCTTTTTATACCTGCGCGGGAGTCACCGCAGGCATCGACCTTTCGCTCGCCCTGATTGAGGAAGACTATGGTCCCAGCGTCGCCCTGGCCGTGGCGCGGGAGTTGGTTGTCTATCTCAAGCGAGCTGGCGGACAGGAACAGTATTCCGAACCGCTGCGGTTTCAGACCCGCGCCACGGATCGGCTCGCGGACCTTGTCGCCTGGATGCAGACGCATCTGGCCGCCGATCTCTCAGTCGAAGCCCTCGCCGGCAAGATGCACCTTTGTCCGCGCCATTTCACGCGGCGGTTCAAGGACGCTTTCGGCACGCCACCGGCCGCATTCGTCGAAGATTTACGTTTGCGGGAGGCTCGTCAACGGCTGAGCCGTGCCAACCTGAGCGTCGAGTCGGTCGGTCAATCCGTGGGGTTCAAGAGCGGCGACACGTTTCGCCGGGCCTTCGAACGCCGTTTCGGGCTCAATCCCACCAGTTATCGCAAGCGGTTTCATGGTCCGGCACAACTCAAGAATTCGCCAGCCAATGGTCGCTGAATGGAGGAACAATTGATGAACCAAAGCAGGATCGCCCTTCTTCTGGTTTGCTTGGCCTTGCTGGCCGGCACGAGCGCCTGGCCGCTTGCGGCAGCAGATGCCACCAAGGACGCTGCCGTACGGAGCCCAGGATCTGCTGCCAAAGTCTACATTTGCCCTCCGTGCGGCGGGGCTTGCGACAAGCTCACTTTCGCCAAGCCGGGCGCCTGTCCACTGTGCGGCATGACGCTGGTCGAGCAGACGGATCGCGGCCCCATCACCGTTGCGATTCTCCTATTCCCGTCGGTCGAAATCATCGACTATTCGGGACCGTGGGAGGTGTTCGGCCAGGCCGGCTTCGCTGTGCACACGGTGGCGGAGAAAGCCGAGCCAATTCGAACCGCGTTTGGCCAGCGGGTAATTCCGGATTACACCCTTGAGAAGAGCCCGCCGGCGGATATCCTGCTGATCCCGGGCGGAGGCGTGTCGGATCAATTATTGGCCAACCGGCAGGTGATCCAGTGGATCCAGGCCCACGCCCGCGAGGCCCAATACGTGATGTCCGTTTGCACCGGTGCGTTCCTGCTGGCAAAAGCCGGCCTTCTGGATGGGCAGACGGCGACCACGTTTCACAAATCAATTGATCGGCTCTCCCAGTTTGCTCCCATGACCAAGGTCGTCCACGATCAACGTTACGTGGATAACGGCAAGATGATCACCACCGCGGGCCTTTCGTCGGGCCTCGACGGTGCCTTACACCTGGTTGCGAAGATCAAGGGCAAAGGTGCGGCCCAGGCAACAGCGTTGAGATTGGAATATCGTTGGCAGCCCGATTCTCCATTTGCCCGTGCGGCTTTAGCCGATCGCTACCTGCCCCGTTTTCATGATTTCGAGGGCACGCTCCTCGCCACGGATGGGGACC
>DATGIQ010000144.1:0-2059 GCA_035295665.1 Gemmataceae bacterium
GGGCAATGGCGACGGGATCCAGGGCGTACATTTGCATTCGGCCGAGCCATTGCTGGGCAAGCTGCGTGTTGGCTGGTTGTGCACTGGTTCCATTCTCATCAACGAACTCCGTGGCTGCCTGACCGTTCGGCTGCCACCGGAACGTCGCAATGACGAGCTGTTTATTCAAGCGTAAACGCAGCTTGAATTCCACGAAAGGACTTCCGTTCTCGGCCGTGACACTACGCACCGATGACCATAGTATTCCAGCAAACGCTGATCCGTACCGTCGGATCCTGACCTGCGGCGCGGCATCCCCCGCGATGGCTTCGAGGGCTTGGAGGACGGAGGTTTTTCCAGAACCATTTGGTCCCAGAAGCAGGGTGAAGGGGGCCAACGGCAGAGTCACCTTTCGCAGGGCCTTGAAATTGGTGAATTCGATCGACTCGATCATCGCCGTCTCCCCATCGATGGCCGTTACCACCAGCATACCCTGGCCCAACGAGCCGGATTTGGCCTTCTGGAGGCCTCCCTGCCTTAGAGCAGTTCGCGGAGCCTGGGAGCTATCTCGCCATTATACCGGACTGGTTCTTGTTCAGGCTTGCCTTCTTATCGAAGGGAAGAGGCGTTTGTTGGCATTAGTTGAAAGGCTCGGCTCCCCTCATTCCGGGTGGGGATCGAGAAGTGGCCGATTAGGCACGACCCACACCAGGGCCGTCGTATCATAGCTGCCCGTCGGGAGACGTCGGCCATCGGGCAAGAAGGCGACCGCCCAGACCGGTCCGCGATGGCCCGTGCTCGTTGAGCCCGTGCCGCAAAATCACCCCAGCCATACGGGATACCGAGCCGTGGCATCAAATTGCGTATCCGTTTTGAAGCGTTCAAACCGCCCATCGGCCGCGGCCTTGGCGGTCCGCTCCAGGAGCGCGGCCACCTGGCCGGGCGTCATCGGCTGAAATGTCCGCACCGCTTCCAGCGCCTGCTTCAGGAGTTCCATGCGGTCGATGCCGGTGATCACGGTCGAGGTCGGCAGGTTCATGGCATAATGGAGGCACTCGATCGGCGTAGCCGTATTGCTCTTGAGAATCTGGCCGCTCGCGAGCGGTTTCATGCCCAGGACACCCATCTCCTCCTTCACGAGTACCGGAACCACCTTCTGGGCGAAACTGCGGAAATGTGCGTCCATCACGTTGAGCGGCATCTGCACCGCATCGAAACGGAAGTGATGCTGGGCAGCGACCTCCAACATGCGCAGATGGACCAACGGATCTTTGTGGCCGGTGAACCCGATATAGCGAACCTTGCCCGCTTGCTTCGCCGCCAAGACGGCTTCCAGGGCGCCGCCGGGGGCAAAGATGCGATCGGGATCCTCCAGACGAATGACCTCGTGGAACTGGAGCAGGTCGAGATGATCGGTCTGCAAGCGTTTCAGCGATTCGTCGAGCTGCCGGGCCGCGGAATCGTTGGTGCGGCCATCGATCTTCGTCATCAGGAAAACCTTGCGGCGATAGCCATCACGCAGCGCCTTGCCCATGCGCAGCTCGCTGCCGCCATTGTGGTAGTCCCAGCAGTTGTCCATGAAGTTAATGCCATGATCAATGGCGCTTCGAATAATGCGGATACCTTCCTGCTCATCCTTGGGCGAGCCGATGTGGTAGCCGCCCACGCCGATCAACGACACTTCCTCACCCGTGCGGCCCAGCTTGCGGTACCGCATGTCTCCGCGCACCGTGTCCGTACTCTTGGCCGGCTGGTCCGCTTCCGCGGCCGGCAGCGATCCGAGAAGATAGTCGGCCGCGACAGGGGCTCCGGCGCTGATCGTCATCGTTTTCAGGAATTCTCGCCGCTTCATCGGGAAACCTCTCGTTTGCGGGACGTTGGCAGAATCGATGCAGTCAGGAACTGCTTTGCAAGCAGCGTGCCAGATACCGATCACAAAGGAGCGCGGATGGTGCGGATCCCCGTTCGATTCCGGGTGAAAGGTATGCGGATTGCTCAAGCTCGTGCTTCGGATTTCTCCGCGGCAAAAACCTTGTCGTAAGCTTGCCGCGCTGCTCCACCCAGCCGGTCCGCCATGCGC
>DATGIQ010000145.1:0-2835 GCA_035295665.1 Gemmataceae bacterium
GTCCATTCACTGACCGCACCAAAGGGCCAGCTGAAAACGGCGATCGCAGCATACATCCCCGGAGGCTTGGTGAAGATCGGTTCTCCGTAAAGGGTGGGCACAATCCAGTTGCCGCTGCGCAAGAACTCCTCGGCCAGGATGGCCCGTAAGCTCTCCGTGCGATACAACTCGCCGGTGCCGAGCCCGAAAAAGAAAAGGCCGCCGCACCAGCAGAGCAGCAGCACCAAGGCTGTCCAAGTGCGCTCGGCTGGGCTACGCAGCACTGGCCGATGCGGGGATGCCGCGGTGCGCTGAGCCGGCGAGAGCGTGGAAGGAATTGCGGTAGGGGACATCCACAGCCTCCTTGCGTGGAATTTCGACGGCAGGCCACAACCGAGAGCGAGGACCAAGTAAGAACCGCGAAAAAAAGGTGTCTGGAACTCGAACATCAAAGTTCCAGACACCTTTTTCGTGATTCTAAGCGCCCGATCCCGACAGCTCTTGCTGGACGCGCTGATCCTTTTGGCGAAGCTGTTCAACGGTTTGGGTACGGTGGCGCTTGAGTTTTTCGGCCAACGCCTGGTCAGCGAGAGCAAGAATCTGCACGGCAAATAGCCCGGCATTGCGCGCCCCAGCGGCGCCGATGGCCATGGTTGCAACCGGCACCCCGCCGGGCATTTGGACCGTGGACAACAACGAATCTAGTCCATTCAGGGCACTCGTCTGGATCGGAATGCCGATGACCGGCCGAGTCGAATGCGCAGCCACCACGCCGGCAAGGTGGGCCGCTCCGCCGGCTGCCGCCACGAATACTTGTACCCCTTTCTGCTCGGCCTGCCGGACGTAGGCGACGAGATCCTCGGGGCTGCGATGGGCACTGAGGACGCGCACCTCAAACGGCACGCCAAAGTTGCTCAGCACCGTGCACGCTTCCCGCACGGTTGGCAGATCGCTATCACTCCCCATCAGAATGGCGATGAGCGCAGGATTCATAGTTTTTCGCAAGCCTCCTCACCAGCGCATCTTGGCGCATTCCAGCCCGAATGTCTCCGCCACGGCGGGATTCGTCACTTGACCCTCGCGGATGTTGACTCCCTGCACCAGCGCCGGGTTTTCGCGCACGGCCCGCTCAAAGCCTTTCTTGGCCAATTGCAGGACGTAGGGCAACGTGACATTGCACAGGGCATACGTACTGGTCCGGCCCACGGCGCCAGGCATATTGGTCACGCAGTAATGCAGCACATCGTGCACAATGTACGTCGGCTTGCTGTGCGTGGTCGGGTGAGAGGTCTCGATGCATCCTCCCTGATCAATCGCCACATCGATGATCACCGATCCGGGCGGCATGCGCGGGAGGTCTTCCCGCCGCACCAGGTACGGCGCCCGCGCCCCAGGGATGAGCACAGCGCCAATCAGCAAATCGGCCCGATCCAGGCTATCGACAATGTTGTGCCGATCGCTGAAAAGGGTTGTGACATTGCGCGGCATGACATCATCGAGGTAGCGCAAACGGTCGAGATTGATATCCAGGATGGTCACATTGGCGCCCAGGCCGGCCGCCACCTTGGCAGCGTTGGCGCCGACGATGCCGCCCCCCAGGATGACGACATTGGCCGGCAGCACGCCGGGTACGCCACCCAGAAGAATGCCGCGTCCCTCGAACGGCCGTTCCAGATACTTGGCCCCCTCTTGAATGCTCATCCGCCCGGCCACTTCGCTCATGGGGGTGAGCAACGGAAGATTGCCCTTCGCATCTTTGATCGTTTCGTAGGCGATAGCGGTGATGCCCGACTGCATGACCGCACGGGTGAGCTGTTCATCGGCCGCGAAATGGAAATACGTGAACACGATTTGGCCGGAGCGCATGAGCGGCCATTCTTGCGGCAACGGCTCCTTGACCTTGATAATGAGGTCCGCCTGCTTCCAGATCCCCTCGGCGTCGGGGACGATTTCAGCACCGTGCATGGCATACTGTTCATCATTGATGCCGCTGCCTTGCCCGGCTCCGGCCTGGATCAAGACCCGATGGCCAGCCCGCGTCAGTTCTTCCACGCCGACCGGGATCATGGCCACGCGGTATTCGTCCGTCTTGATTTCTCGGGGCACGCCGACGATCATACAGCCATCCTCAATTGGGAAGCCGGTTCATTCTGGGAAACGAAGCCGGACGAATCAAGACAGATTTTCTGATTTTTGATCGCCGATTTGCAATTTTCGCCTTCCAGACAGTAGACAGCCGTTCGCAGATGTTAGAAACTAGCTATGGTGTTGGGAAATCAACCATTGCAAATCAACCATCCAAAATTCCGTTATGCCGGCCCGTCCGTTTGTCTGGTTGATCCTCCTCTTCTGGTTCGCGGCAACCGGCTGGTTGTTCTCCCGGGACCTCTGGCCCCGCCTTCGATCGGGGCAGCCGCCGCCCTATACCATCGACCTGGCCGACGAAGCCTTGCAGCGCGGGCCCAAGATTCCGTGGAATATCTCCCGCAAGGACAAAAAAATCGGCGTGATGCAGACCTGGCTTACCTACCGTCCCAGCGATGACACGTTTGAGTTGAACAGCCAGGCGGCGAAGCTCGATTGGGGAGAGATCAGCTTCTTTTCCGTGCGGATTCGGGACCTCTCCGGCATGTACCGGGTAACCCGTGATGGCCACCTTCGGGAAATCGTGGCCGAAGCCACGATCCTCGCCCGGGGACTCGGACCGTTACAAGCACTGGCGGGCAGGGTTCGCGCCCATATCGGCGGCGAAGTCACGGATGAGCGTTTCCTGCCGCACGGAGAGGTGGTGTTGAATGGCACGAGCATTGAGTTGCCGCTGGAACCGGTGCCGGTATCGTCGCAGGGGAGCATCTT
>DATGIQ010000146.1:0-5208 GCA_035295665.1 Gemmataceae bacterium
TTGCACCACGTGATGGACCTGCTCGGCAAAATGGATAGGCGGGAAGCCGCGGTCTTGCGCCTCCGCTTTGGTCTAGATGGGGAGGAGCCCAAAACGCTCAAGGAAATCGGCGAGTGTCTGGGATTGACCCGGGAACGGGTCCGTCAAATCGAGAGCGAAGCGCTCACCAAGCTCAGCGAAAGTGTCCAGACCGGCTGATCGCCGTTGCCGCACTCCCGTCAAAAATCTGGCTTCTGGGTTGCCGCTCGCGCCACAGCTTCGATGGCGATTGCAGCCACCCCGGCTCCATAATCCAAGTCGATATTGGCCATTGTATCGTGGCTATCGTGGTAGCCGGACCGGTTGATGTCGTAATTCTCCATGAACAGCACCACGGGAATGCCGGCATCCGAGAAAATTTGCCCATCGGTGTTGTACAGCGTGCTCCGTGGATCGTAGTGCGGCCGGATTTCACCGGACAGGCGCGGGTGCAGGGCGGTCTGCGGCACGCGGTCCGGGTCCGCACTGCGTTTCCCACGTCCCCGGCCACGGCGCGAGGAACGCCGATTCCAACTCTCCACCGAGCAGTTCCACGTCTCGTTGGCCAGATGAGCCTGGTAGGCTAGCCACATCGATTCCCGGCTTGTGCCAGGCGAGATCTGAAAGACATCACGGTCGTGGTCGTTGTTGTGAGCCACCATATCGAGGACGTAGACTCCCTGAGCCCGCACCCCTGCCAGGTTCCGGGTATTGCCGGCCGCCGTGCGCATTGTCAATGAACCCTCCACCAGCCCCTGACACAAGTGCCGGGCTCCTAGGCAGTCGGCGGGAAATTCTTCGCCAGTCAGGTGAATGAGCCAAATGTCGCACCCTAATTGCCGGGCCCGACTCAATTTCAAGAAAAGCGGAGCTGCCAGCATCAAGGCGGCCGTCGCGGAATGGTTGTCGTCGGCCCCGGCTGCGGCGAGGTGGGCTCCGTTGCCGCCTTGTGCCTTTTCATAGTGATCGGCCATATAGGCAGTATCGTAATGATCGGCCATGATCACCGCTCGGCGGCAGTCCCGACCAGGGATCATCACGATCAAGTCGCGCTCATGGGTGTTGCGTTCCTGGTTGTTCAACCAGCCGCCGTAAGCGCGAAAATCGAAGTCTGTTTGCCAGAAGAATGGGAGGTCGCCGACGACGGCTTTCCCGGTCATGCCGGCAGCGGCGATCACCTGGGTGTAGTAGGTGACCAGGTAATTGCCCAGGGCCTCCAGATCGCGGTGGTGATGGCAGAGGGCCGCCTGGGTGGCCGGGTCCCGAACACAGTCGGCGTTGTTCTTGTTGCGGTATCTTCCTTGCGCCAAATTGACAATGGTCTTCCAATAGGCAAGTTCAAAGGTTCGCCGGGCCGTGGAGCGAAACGTCAGAGAGGGGGGGATGGTTTTGCGCGTTGGTTTGGATGCCTCGGGGCGGGAAATCCGCGATCGGAGCAGTTCCAGGGCCAATCGGCCGCCGCGCTCTGCGTCGGCCGCTCGCGCCGGCAATCCATCCAGCCATGCGTCGAGCGTTTCCTTCCGGGGCAATGTCAACAACTGCCGCGCAAACGATTCCGGCAAGGGCTTGTCACCCAATAACCGCGAAGTATCCAGAAGTTTGCGGATGTTGATCGTCGTCTGAAGAGGGCGAGCTTCATGAATGTGGCTGAACAGTTCGATGGCGTCCACGTCCGGCTGCCGGCCCAGGAAACGGGGCCACAGCTCCAGCGGCCGGGACAAATCCGTGGGGTTTTCCCGATACGCGGTCAGATACCCACCCGGGGCATTTGGCAACACAGCCGGCTGCTCCGTTTCTGTGGAAAGATAAGCGACGAGTGGCCGGTGCCAATAGACTTCGTGGCGTCCCACGCGCATGGGTGGGAACTGAAACCGATAACCAAACAGCCCCCCCTCGGATAACATGCGCAGGACCTGCTGGATCTCGGCCGACGTTGCGTTCGGTCCATCGAGGAGGAGCTGAAAATCGTGGGACCAAATCTGCGCGTTGCGGGCCATCGGTTTACCGTAGAGCCCCATGTCATCGGTAGACGTGCTAAACAGCACGTGCAGCAGCTTGTCCTCGTGCCCTTCGATCAGCAATTCGTTTTCATCGCGATGCACCCGTCCCCAGCGGTTGGTCCGTCGGTACGTGTTCCGAATGGGGCCGTGGAAATCACCGGGGTCTGGCTTGCCCGGCCGTGCTTCATGAAGCCAACCTGCCTGCGGAACGCGGATTCCGTGTGGCCCTTCGTGCCGTCCCACGAGGTGCAGGAGTGGTATTTGCATGGCCAAGGGAAATGTTTGCTGCATGCGCAGGTACGTGGGGCATCCCCAGAAGATCAAGCTGCCGGGAAACGGGAGCAGATGAAGCTCCCCGGCGAAGTAGGCGCGCTGCACGGCTGCCGGTAGCTTGCCGAAGGGGCGAAAGGTGAGAAGGTATTTGATGCCTCGCACCGACCGCTCCCTCGACCAAAGGTACGGGACCGTCCATGAGGGAAGCGGCTCTTCCTGCCAGTAAGGCAGAGAGAATTCACCTTCGGCCGGAAGGATACGGAAACCGGCGCGGTGCAGATCCTTCAGTTCTTCGAGCGGCTCCTGATAAACGCTGTGCAGGAGAGCGCGAACGAAGTCGAGCGCCTTTTCGTGGGGCATCTCCTTTTTGGGAGAGATGAAGAAGCTCCGCCAGAAACCGCGGGCGGGCCCTTGCTCGCTGCCGCCGAAGAGCGTCCACAGAACCCGGCCCTTGTCGTCCTGCGTTCGGGACAGGGCGAGAGGTAGCAACACGACAAAGCGCTCATGTGCCAGATGCCCAGCCTGTCGCGCCAGGGTATCGGGCCAGTAGGGATTGTCGAGCAACTTGATCTTGGAAACGCCGTGCGCCGGCTGGCCGTGGCCAAGGTGGACCAGCGCTCCAACTATCTGCTGAGCAATCTTCTCCAGGCCGGGTCGGAGGATGAGGGCTTCTTCATACTCCGGAATTGGCCAACCCCACGGATCGTCGGTCTGATGAAGGATCAGGTCTTCGCCACCGTATGGTTTGCGCAGCAATCGGGGCGGCGGCATAAACTCCGAATAGGCAGCGATGGGACTCGTCCCCTCACCACGAAACCAGGGCCAGCCGTCGAGCAGCCGTTTCCACCCTTGCGTCGGCATGATAGACTCAGCAAAGAGGGCCTTGTTGTTTTGGGATGGCGTTACCCTAGCAGCGTCTTCGCCGAAAGCAAGTGCTTCTTGCGACTCCGCCAAAGGAAGCCTCATGATCCGCCTGAGCATCCCGAGCGATACCTCCGTACTGGTGGCCCTGGCCCAGACCACGGGAGTCTTCAAACCGATCGAGATCGAAGCCTTGCAAGAGGTTCTCGACGATTATCATGAGCTGATGCACCAGCATGGCCACCGAAGCATCACCTACGAGCAAGATGGGCAAATCCTTGGCTTCGCCTATTATGCCCCGACGGCCATGACGGACCGGGGATGGCATCTGTACTGGATTGCCGTGACCAAACAGACGCAGGCCCGTGGCCTGGGAAGTGAGTTATTGCGCTACGTGGAAGAAGACATCCGCCGCGAACGCGGCCGGCAGCTGCTGATTGAAACGTCCTCCCTTCCGCACTACGAGCTGACCCGCCGTTTTTACCTCAAGCATGGCTACGAACAGGTTTGCGTGCAACCCGATTATTATGCCGACGGCGACGACATGGTTGTTTTCCGCAAACGGATGTCCGTGGAAAGCTAACGGAGGGACAGTCGCCAGGCCAGCTCCCAGGGACGTTTACGGCTCGATGCGCAACACGCGGTTGTTGCTGCTATCGGCGATGTACAATCGCCCATCGGACCGAACCGTGACGCCGTGGGGCTGATTCAACTCGGCCGATAGCGGGGGTCCACCTACGCCGGCCGTCCCTTTCCTACCCGTGCCGGCCACACGGACGATTTTTCGTTCGCGGGGCAAATATTTGCGAATGACGTGGTTTTCCGTATCCGCGATCAGCACATTGCCTTCTCGGTCGACGCACAGGTGCTTGGGTCCATTCAGAGTTGCCAGCCGGCCGTCGCCGCCGTCGCCGCTGTTGCCGGCCTTGCCCGTGCCGACGAGTGTCCAAATTTTGCCCTGCGGATCGACGACCCGCAGCGCATGGCCACTTCGCTCCAGGATGTAGATATTCCCCTCCGGATCCACGGCGACCGCGCGCGGATCCATGAGCGGCGCCTTCCGTGCCTCCGCCCCGTCCGCGGGCTTGCCCCGCTCGCCATTGCCGGCCACCGTATCCACGATGCCGGTCTGTAAATTCACGACCCGTATCCGGCGGTTATCCAAGTCCGCCAGGTATAACCGCTCGCCCTTGGAATCCAGGGCCGCGCAATAGATACCCCCAAATTGCGCCTGAACAGCCGGTCCGCCGTCGCCGCTGAAGCCTTTCTGTCCCGTGCCGGCGAGGGGGCTGATCCTGCCGGATCGGCCGTCGATCTTCCGGACACGGTTATTCCACGTGTCACAGACGTAGATATCCCCGTTGCGTGCCACAGTCAGGCTGTGCATGCCGTTGAACTGTGCCGCACGGGCCGGACCACCATCGCCGCCATCCCCTTTCTGTCCCGTGCCGGCGACGACCGTGAAATTCCCCTTGTCGTCTACCTTGCAAACCCGATGGCCCGTCATCTCGACTATGAACATGTTCCCAACGCGGTCAAAGGCCACACCAAAGGGACTTTGCAGTTTCGCCTGCGTGGCCAGCGTCCCCTCCGGGCCATCGCCGCCGGCCACGAGCACGAGCCGATCAGCTCGTGCCGAAGCGTTGCTCCCAAGGCCGACCAGAAGAGAAACCAGCGAGCACACGCATACTTGTTTCGGCCAATGACTCATGGGTTACCTCCATTTGATCCCGATCGTATCACGGACACACGCGGAATGCGACAAAACCTGTTTGCTAACGCGCGGGAAGGGCCAGCAAAACGCCTTCCTTCGCGCACGCGTCAGCCGAGTGTCCCCTGAGTTACTACCGTCTTTGTCCGCGAGCTCCAAACCAATCGTGGATCAGATCCCATACAATTCCTCGTATTTGCGGCGCAACGCCCGGACTAGCGGGCGATGATCCGGCGAAAGGCCGGTCGCCTGTTCGATGAGCTGCGCCGCAGAAAAGCGGCGGCCCTGACAGTAGACCTTGTGGCGGAGCCAGCCGAGCAGCCCGCGGAAATCGCCGCGTGCGAA
>DATGIQ010000147.1:0-4068 GCA_035295665.1 Gemmataceae bacterium
GCGCCGCTCCACTGGTAGCTGCCCACGCCGGCGACCGACGTGGATGCGCTGGGCGTGGACACAAAATCGCCTCCCGGCGTGTTCCACTTCTGGGTGCTGAAAACCGTGTAAAACCAGGTGACATCGCCCGGCTTCGCCGCGGTACCGGCACCCTCTCCTCCGCCGCCCATGCTCGGTTGGCCGGCGTTGGAGGCTCCTTCACCCCAGCTGGCCAGCGTCCGGTGCAGGGCAATACTCTCGGCGCCGCTTCGGGTTTTTGACAGATTTAAGGTCAAGGTTGCGCTGGTGATGGTCGATCCGGCCGGCACCGCCGACAGATCGAACTTGATCGCTCCGCGGCGGATATCGTTGGTGCCCTCGCTGGTTCTCCCCACGTAGAAATGCTGTCCGGCGCCGTTGCTCAATTGCAGCGACGGATCCGCCGTGGAAACTTCGTACAGGGTATCGTCGGCGATGGTTGTGAGGTTCAGGGAGGCCGGCGTGCTGCGCTCTTCCAGACTCTCCAACCACGGTCGAAAAGCGATGGAACCACGAGGATTGCGTTGGGAGCAAGTACGGACTGCGTACAAACTCCGAAGCCACGATTGACCCGACATGCCTCATCTCCGTTGCGCGGCCCCGTCAAATAGGATCCTTGCTACTTCTATACTGCCCGTCGGGGGGAGAACAAATGCTCAGTTTTTCGAAAATAACCCAAGTGCTGCGCACACTAGCCCGGAGCGGCCGCCCCGGGCTTGTTCGGTATCCCCGCAACCCACCTCATCTGCCGGCCGCGACCAGTTCCGCAAGGGCCCGCAACAGCGGTTGGGTTTCCTCCGGGAACGCATTCGCCTCCTTGCTCCAGAAGTTCACGGTGGACGGTTTACCGGTCAGAATGACCGGAATGTGCACACTGGAAGCTAAGGTCTTGCTGATCAATGCCATATCGCCCCCGCGGGCCTTCTTGAGGTCGGGATGGACCATGAATTGGCCTCGCAGGGCATAGTAGGCCAGGGCGAACAACCGCCCCTGCTGTTCGAAGCCGGTCTCGGCAATATGCGGCGTGATGTCCCCGGTATACGTGGCTTTCTCCACCTTGAGCATGTCGTTCCAGCAGCTCGTCACACAAACTCGGTCGATCTTGGGCTGGATCTTGTGCAAGGCTCGCGCAAATGCATCGAAGGATTCCTGCGAATCCAGTGCTGCCTGGGCCAAGCGCTTCAATTCTGGATCGATTGCCGGTGTTTCCTTGCGGACAATGCGATTCGTCTTGCGGGGGTTGGCGAGTAGGTCCTGATCGACCGGAATCACATCGAAGTAACCGATCATCATCTCTTCCCACGTCTGATCCCCCCAGCGGACGGTGGCGTCGGGGTTGGGGTTGGAGCGATTATTTTTTGAATTGTCATAGAAGGCGACGCAGTGGAGCTGCGTCCCCTTGGGCAAGACCTTCGGCTTGGCCAGAATGTAACTGTTCTGCCAATTGAAATCGTAGCGAGGCAGATCGAGCAGGATCTCCCGCTTGCCATCGGGATAGATGGCCTCGTACTGGAAGGATTTACCGCGCAGATGGGTATGCGGCATCAGCGTCAACAACGTGCTATCGCGCTCGATGGTCGTAGTGCCGTCCACTCGGTAGTTCGGATCATGGGGAGGGATCTGGAATTTCGGATTTACCACCATCTCGGTCGTCACTTCCTTCTTGACGGTTTTCGGATCGGCGAACACCAAGCCGACGCAGGTTTGGTCCTCCTGCGGGGCTCCGTTGGGCGTGTAGTGGATCTGGAGCAGTAGTCGGGAACCGGCGGGGATGAACTTGGCTGTCCCTTCGGGGTAGATCTGCGGCCGGGCGCCCGGAACGGTCGCGGCCAGCCAGTTCGTGATAAACCCGCCATGCCGATCGGTGGCACCACCCGGTGGCTGCACGAACACGAGGACGTGGTGAACAACCGGACGACAACCCGGCTTGACCTCGGCGGCCTGAACCCATTTGTCTTCGGTGAACCCAGGATCGACAGCAATGAACTGGTACGGAACGGTTCCCGCGGCCGGGACCTTGAATGGCTGTGGCATCGTGACGACCACGTCGGGTTTGGGAATCCGCCAGCCCTTGGCAAAGGCAACGGGCTTGGGCAAGTCGTTCGGGTCTCCGTGCGGCAACCCATTGGCAATCCACGTCAGCAGGAGCTGTTTTTCCGCATCGGGGAGATGGGAATCGTTGGCGAACTCCCCATAGTGGGGATCGGCGTGCCAGGGGGGCATCCGTCCCGCTTCGATGACCTCGCGAATCGTGTCTGACCAGCTAACGACTTGATCATAGGACGTAAGGGAGAAGGGGGCGATCTGGCCGGACCGGTGGCACTCCAGGCAGCGTTTCTGAATGATGCCGGCGATGTGCTTGGTGTAGGTCACGTCGCCCTTCCCCTGCGTCGGCTGCACTCGACCGATGAAGCAGCCCGGTGCGGCGGTCATGGGAACACTGACCGGCTTGCCGGCTAGCAATTCGTCCAGGGCGACCGCCATGTCCCGGCGCTCGGGCTTGGGCCGGCTGTAGCCGACGCCGTATTGGTCGTCGATCCGGCCCCAATAACGGACCACACGCTGAGGGTCGAGCACAAAGACTTCAGGAGTTCGCCGCGCTCCCAGCCGGTCCGCGACCACGTTGCCGACGTCCTTCAGGATCGGAAACGGGATGCCGGAGGTCTTGGCATAATCGGCGATGGCGGAGATCGAATCTTGCTGGTTGGCGTTGATGCCCACGAAAGCCACCCCCTTGGGTGTGTACTCCTTGGCCAGTTCCGCCAGGCGAAGGCCATACAGCTTGGTCAGCGGGCACTCGGTTCCGGTGAACACGAGCACGATCAGCTTTTGATCCGCGAATTCCGCAAGCGTGCGTTCGGCTCCGCGGTAATCGCGGAGCGTGAAGTTGGCCACCGTCTTGCCAACCACGGCCGGCGTTTCTTCAGCCCGTGCCATGGCCAGGGACGTGGCAAACACCACAACGAGACTCAGAATCGCCCTCATGCGTAGCTCCTCAGAAGGAAACTTTTCTCCTGACAACATATCCGCGATCAGCGGAAAGCGTATCGCCTTGTGGATGAATCCTCCATTTTAGGGTTGAAAGTTGGGCGCGAAGTCTTCAAACTGGGTAAACGATGTCCGGAACTGCGGAACGCCCGCAAGGGATGGTCTAGAGGAGAGAGATTTCAATGGTTCGTCCACGCACCTCGCGGGTTCGTTTAGACTCGAAACGAACCTCGGCGCTTGCCTATCGCCCACACCTGGAAGAAATCGAAGCACGTGTGCTCCCCGGCGAAACAGTTGGTTTGGGATTGCTGGCCAGTTATGCGCTATTCGCTCGTGGGCCATCGCTTCTCGCAAATCAGGAGGCCGAATTTTCCATTGCCGACCGCGCGGTTCCTTCGGCAAAATCCAGTGGCAGCCCGCAACCGGCGGCAATCCCTCAGAATACCGACCTCAACAATACTCGCCCGCCCGCCCTCTCGGCAAGCCGGAACGCTCCTGCTCCTATTGTCACCACGGCGAACGGCACCAGCACGGTCCCGAACGCACCCGCGGCCGACTTGGCTAACGAACTATTTGATTCCTCGGCTCTGTTCGCTCCAGGCCGGCCGGCTATTCCGCAGGCTCCGGCGTCTGCCAATGCGGCCAGCAACGCGCACGGTTCGGCAGGCGGGTTCGCGATGGTGCCCCTGCTGGGATCTTCGGCATCCTCCAGCTTGGGCGTCCCGGGGGACGGCAGTGCCGCCCACGCCGCCATCGCCAATCCAGCGCCCCCGAGCGCTGGCCTATCTAACTCCGGTCCGATTCCCCAGCACGGTCTGACCGCTGTCCATGACTTGAATGGCCCCTCGTGGAGCAGTTACGCTCACGATCCGCAGCACACCGCCATTTCCGATGTTCCTTCTCAATCGCTGCAAGCTATCCACTGGCAAACACCGGTCGATCTCAACCCACAATCCTATGGTGGAGACTTGTACATTCACTATGGTTCCCCCGTGGTGACGGCGGCGAACACGGTGATTGTGCCGGTCAAGACGGGGGCGAATGATGGCTTCGAGGTGGAGG
>DATGIQ010000148.1:0-12723 GCA_035295665.1 Gemmataceae bacterium
TGGTCTTCTCTGCTTTCGTGACCCGGAGGTAGCGCTCGCGCAGCGCTGCCAGCAGTTCGGCCTTCGCCTGCTTCCTAATCGGATGGTGCATCGTGTGCCTCCAGAAGTGGGTAATATCCTTCTGAGGCCACGGCAGGTGCCTCGGAAGCCTTGGTAACATCCTTCGTGAGGCAACGATACGCCTTCGGTAACAAAATCAATGAGTCAACGCGGGGATTCCGAGAATTGTCATTAAGACAAATGCGAGCCTCCATCGCTGCCATGCAGCAGCACCTTAACGATGCGAAGCGGGTCTATGCGGAAGAGAAGGAACTACGTGAGGCCGTGCATCAACAGCATCCGGCACACCACGAAGGGTAGGTGAACTGTGGGAACTGTTTTCAAGAAGACGTTCACGAAACCAGTGCCGGCCGGCGCAGAAACCTTCATCCGCAAGGGCGAACGCTTCGCCCGGTGGAAAGATCGCCGGAGGAAAACCCGAACGGCCCTACTAACCGTAGGCGAGAATGGAGCTGAGCGCCTCCTTCTTGAATCCCCGTGCTACGTGGCGAAGTACCGCGATGGGGCCGGCGTGGTACAGATCGTAGCGACTGGCTGCCGGGATGAGCAGGCAGCTCGACGGGTACTCGCCGATCTCGAACGCCGTGCTGAGCTAGTCAAGGCGAAGATCATGACTCCGGGTGAGGATGCTGCAGCCCGCCATCAGGACACAGCTTTTGCCGGGCATCTCGAAGTTTACATCGACTCCCTCGAAGCGGCCGGCACTTGTCCAGCGCATCGTAGGGAACGCCGTCGGCAATTGCAACGCATGGCGACTGATTGCGGTTGGCGAACGCTGCCCGACTTACAACGGGACGCCTTGGAGCGATGGCTTGGCCTGCAGTGCCGGCTAGGCATGGGCGCCCGAAACCGCAATAGCTACCTAACCTTTGCGCTCGCTTTCAGCAATTGGGCTGTCGAGACAAGTAGGATGCTGGGCAACCCATTCGATCGCGTTCCAAAGGCAGACGAAAAAGCCGACCTGCGCCGGCAACGTCGGGCGATGACAGAAGCCGAGCTAGCTCGGCTGCTTCCCGTGGCCAGGGAACGCCCTTTGCTCGACGCCTTGACCGTCCGAAAGGGCCCGCGGAAAGGCGAACGCTACGCTGATGTCCGGCCCGAAGTAAGGGAGCGGCTGCAACTACTTGGCCGAGAGCGGGCCCTGGTCTACAAGACTCTGCTCTTGACCGGACTTCGTAAGGGCGAGCTGGCCTCCTTAGCCGTGGCGAACCTGCACCTCGATGATGAAGTTCCTTTCGCCCAGCTCCACGCCAGCGATGGGAAGAACCGCCAAGGGAACGCTCTACCGATCCGGAACGATCTTGCCGACCATCTCCAGCGATGGCTGGCGGACAAGCTGGCTCGGTTGCAAGCCGAAGCCGTAAGGAAGGGTGTTCCAATACCGGCACGTCTACGGCCCGAAACGGCTAACTTTGATGTGCCGGACAAGCTCTCCAAGATCCTCAATCGAGACCTCCGCCTTGCCGGCATTCAGAAGCACGACGACCGGGGCCGAGTACTCGACGTTCATGCCTTCGGCACACATTTGGCACACTTCTGAGCAAGGGAGGAGTGGCACCGCGAACAGCGCAAGCCGCCTTACGGCACAGCAAGATCGACCTGACCATGAATGTCTACACCGACCCGAATCTGCTCGATGTTCGAGGGGCCCTCGATGCCTTGCCGGCCCTTCCCCTAAAAAACGACCAGGCCGAACGGGAGGCCAGCCGGGCGACCGGGACGGACGGCGTTACGGCGCGAACGCTTGCACCAACTTGGTGCAAGCAAACGCAACCGGAGACAATTCTTGACAAGAAGCGGGAGACTGGCATCGGAAATGCTTCAGCCGAAGCCATCGCCGTAAGTGGTTTGCCTGTCAAAACAAAACAACCGCTGGCAAGTGCTGTCAGCGGTTGTCTCCCAATGGGCGCTACAGGACTTGAACCTGTGACCCCCAGCGTGTCGAGCTGGTGCTCTAGCCAACTGAGCTAAGCGCCCGTGAACTCTCTTGGAACATAGGGGCGCTTTTCGCAATCGTCAAGGGGAATGTCCATGCCGCTCCAGGCCGCCATTGTCATGCCACCAACCGACTGCTAGCATGAAACTTTCGTTTTCTCCATTACCGCACTTTCCACGGAGGGACTACCGTGCGGGTTGCCATTCTCACGTACAATGCGCAAGTCGGCGACGCCATCGGCAATCAAGTGGCCGAGAAACTATCCTTCTTCCTCGACCGTGGCGCGGACATCCGTGTCTTCGTAGAATCGGACAAGCGCCTCCACCCTGCGGTCCAACCGCATTGCCGATTGGTGCGCCGGCTCCAGCCGGAAACAGATTCCTGGAAGTTCCTTGCGTCGGCCGATCTGGTGCTGATCGAATACGGGCAGTACTTCCACCTGCTGGAATGCCTTTCCTTCCTAGCAAGGGGCAAACCGCGTCTCCTCTTCGACTACCACGGCGTTACACCAACCGAACTCTGGTCGGATCACAACCGCGAAGCGCTGGACAAGGGAGCCCAGCAACGCGGCCTGGTTTGGTGTTGCGATGCGGCCATCGTCCATAGCCGATTTACTGACAGCGAGCTGCGTCGCCCCACGGCATTTCCTTCCGATCGCGTCAGCGTCCTCGAACATCCGGTCGATACCAAGCATTTCTACCCCGCTGCTCCCCGGCGAGACTTGCGGGCTCGATTACACCTCCAAGACGCCACTCTGTTGCTCTTCGTCGGCCGGTTGGCCGCGAACAAGCGTGTGGAGATCCTCATTGAAGCACTGGCCCGGTTACACGACTGTGCGCCACCTGTTCACCTCGTGATTGCCGGCGATGATTCGGATCTGTATGAAGCGGAGCTCCACCGTTGCAAACAGCGGGCGGCCATTGTCGGGCTTGGTGATCGCGTGCATTTTCTTGGACACGTTCCCGAGAATGCATTGCTCGACCTCTATCGGTCGGCGGATCTCTTCGTCATGCCCTCGCGGCATGAAGGATTCTGCATCCCCGTCGTCGAAGCAATGGCCTGTGGCCTTCCGGTCCTTGCCGCTCGCGCCGGGGCCTTGCCGGAGACGGTTGCCAGTGCCGGTGTAACCTTTACTCCGGACGATCCTCATGATCTGGCGCGGCAAGTGCGGCGCATCCTGGCACGGCACGTCCCCACGCACCGACAACCGGCCTCTCCCCTGCGCGTGGCTATCGTGGCCCCACGCTATGGGAACAGCTTCGCCGGCGGTGCCGAGCGCTCGTTACAAACGATCGCGGACGCGTTGCAAAGAGCCAGTTGCAAGGTCGAAGTGTTTACAACAGATAGCGGTTCGCCCGCACCCAAAACCGATCCAACCGCCATTCCCGTGCACTCGTTTCCGGTCAGTCCCTCCGACGTGGACCAACAGCGACAGGCCCTTGCCGCCTTGAGCCAAGCCGACGCGCCGGTGACGGCCGAAACCGAACGCCGCTACGTGGAGAACTCGCTTCGCTCGACTCCTCTCGTCGAGGCCTTGCGGGAACGGATCGGCCAGTTTGATGCAATCATTGTCGGACCCTATCTCTACGGATTGGCGTTCGATGTCGCCTCAGCGTTTCCGGCCAAGACACTCCTGTTACCTTGCTTTCATGACGAACCCCTTGCCCGACTTGGAATCTGGCGAGAAGTCTATCGCGAAGTTGGCGGCATCCTCTATCACAGCCCGGAAGAGAAGCTCTTGGCAGAGGTCGAGCTTGGCCTCAACCACCCAGGTGCTTCTTGCGTCGGAACATACGTGGAAATGGAGCCGTCTGGCGATGCGCTCCGCGGCCAGTCCCTGGCCGGGTGTGAACAGCCGTACCTTGTCTACTGCGGCCGGTATGTACGGGAAAAGAATCTCATCACATTGCTGGACTATGCCCGCCGTTACGAAGATGCCAATCCAGGCCGATACCGCTTTGTTTTCCTGGGCGAGGGCGAAGTCGCCATCCCCCGCCAACCGTGGGCGCGGGATCTCGGGTTTGTGGAGGAGGCCTGCAAACGCGATATCTTGGCAGGGGCGGCAGCTCTGATTCAGCTTTCACAGAATGAATCTCTCTCACTGGTCGCTCTCGAAGCTTGGGCCCAGGCGGTCCCCGTGCTGGCCGCCAGGGACTGTCCGGTCATGGTGGGCCATCTGCGTCGCGGCGGGGGAGGCCGGGCCGTCGCTGGCTACGCAGATTTTGCCGCCGCTCTCGATGATCTTTGGCAGCGCCCCAAGGACTGGCAGCAAATGGGTCTACAGGGCCGCGCGTATATTCGGCGAACCTTTGGTTCTCGGGACATCTTCACGAACACATTGCTGGAGTGCATCCGGGCGTTGACGCAACCGCTGGCCGAGCGAATGCGGCAGCAAGGTCTTCAGCGCGCCGCTCAACTGGATCGTTCCACCTGGCGGGAGCGGTTCGGTCGGATTGTGGAGGAACTTCTGCATCATCCAGCCCGACCGAAACGCGATCAACTCGAAGTGCGGCCACGGACGCCCCAGCGCATCGTTTCCGCCGAGTGCGGCTCTGTGCTTGTCCCCGTCCGAATCGCCAACCAAGGAACCCACGCAGTCTTGGCCGAAGGACCGGGGCGTTTGCAACTACGTGCATGGGTTGTCGATGAACGCGGTCAGCCGTGTGGCCCGACTTCATTGGATACTCCGTTGCCGGGACTCTTGGTCCCTGGACAGGAAGCGGTTGCCGCGGTGCGCGTGCCCGTGCCGACGATTTCAGGTAGTTATCGGGTAGCCATCGCCGCCGTGCCAGCGGTCGATTACGAGAAGACAACGGCGGCTTCAGGCGGGGTGGCGGCTCGTTCAGCTTTTCCCCTGGCGGAATCGTTCCGATTGATCGTCGAACAGGCCGGGCTTTCAGCGGGGGATCCGTGCTGCGCAACTTCCCTGCAGGCGGTGCACCAGGCCCTCCGGGATGCGGAGCTCCACCATTGTCTCCCCGTGGAGTATCTCGATGTGACCCAGGGATTCCTTGCGAGATGGAAACATTGGATCAAGCGCAAGTTGCTGGGTAATTTCAAACATGCGTACGTGGATGTCCTCTCGCGGCAGCAATCGGCGTTCAATCGCAAGACGCTTTCCGCACTTCAGGAATTGGCCGAATGCTGCGCCGTGCTGGATCATGCCCTGGCGGCGCCTCATCCGCGGCCGGTGTGCGACGAAAACCAATCCGGGAAAGCGGAGCGGCCAGACGTGCAGAATCTGCCCGCGGTGAGCGCCCAGGCAGAGGAGAGCGCTATGCTGCAACATCTGCTTGGTGAGCTCACCGCAATGCAGCGCCGGCTCGCTCATCTGGAACGGCGAGTACGCCACATGGAGCGCATGAAATCCTAGCCTTCCGCTGGGCGAACGCTCATCGGAAGCTTAGCGCTAGCCGACAAACTTTGTCGTAACTCCGGGACACCAGCCGGACGCGCGAGCGCAGGAAGGCATGATGCTGGCCCTGCGCTGGCGTGTCAGGCTGGTGTCCCCTGGCTCTGAACGACCAGTGGGGCTGGATAGCCGATCGACCGGAGCAAGGCCGGCTGCAGGACAAATGGCTTGCGGGGAATCGTTTCCAGCCGAAATCGCGGTATGAGTTCCTGGGCGCTAATCGGTTCCGGGCGGGCGAGCCATCCGCAGGACCAGGCAAGAAGTCCCAGCAACGATTCGGGTCTGACCCCCGCCGCACGCAAGCGTTGCAGGCGGGTATCCCCATGCCGTTTGGCCAACCGGCGGCCGTCGGGGCCGACAACCAAGGGCACATGGAGAAACTGCGGCGGCGGCATGCGCAGCGCTTCGTACAGCAGTAGCTGTCTCGGCGTCGAAGGGACAAGGTCGTCGCCGCGGATCACTTCCGTGACTCCCGAGGCGGCGTCATCCACGACCACCGCCAGCTGATATGCCGGCGTTCCAGCAGACTTCCAAATCACGAAATCGCCGCCAATCTTGCGTAGGTCCAACTCAACCGGTCCCTGAAATCCGTCCACGAAGGGCGGCGAATAGTCCCCAAGACGGAACCGCCAAGCGTATGGCTGGCCTTCGAGCTGCGCCGCATCGGCGGAGCGGCGCTGGGAGCATGTCCCTGGATACACGGGTCCTTCGTGCTCCAGGTGCGGTGCACTAGCCGCCTGGGCGATATCCGTCCGGCTGCACGTACAGGGATACACGTACTCTAGGCTGCGCAGCCAGCTCAGAGCCGACGTATAGGCTTCCAGTCGCTGGCTCTGCACGATCGGCTCGCCGTCCCAGTCCAGACCGAGCCAGTGGAGGTCGGCACAGGCTTCGCCAGCGGCACCCGGTTTGACGCGTGGCGAATCAATGTCCTCAAACCGGAGCAAGATCCGCCCGCCCCGCGATCGGGCCGAAAGCCAGGCGATCAGGTAAGTCCGTGCATTGCCAATGTGCTGTGCGCCCGTCGGAGAGGGAGCGAGACGGCCAACGGGAGGAGTACCGGATTCAGCAATCATGTTGGAGCGATGGCCTCACGGCCGACGATGTTTGGCGATGAAATCCAGGATGGCATCGCCCGCGGGGTCGCCCTCCTGCGTCAGGTTGAGCAGGATGGACATGTGGTTCCGCGAATGGATTTCGAGCGCTTGCACCGGGCATCGCTGTTCCTTCAGAGCCGCACCAAATTCTCGGGCCATCTCGGGTAGCGTGGGGAGGTCGTGCTCGGCATAGAGGATCAAGAATGGGGGCATGCCTGCTTTTACGTGGACCAATGGCGAGGCCTCCCGCCGTGCCGCCAGATCGCTTCCAAAAACCGAGCTAAAGGGCGGCACAACGGTGCTTCCATTCGCCTCGTTCCCCTGCCGGGCACCGCGCGGAAGCGGGACGCCAGCATTGACGCGGACATCGTGGATCCGGAACACTCCGCTGATCGGGATAGCCCCACAGATATCTTTTCGGCTCAGCCCTTCCGCCTGGAGGTAGCGTTCATCAGTTGCCAACAGAGCCACGAGGTGGCCGCCGGCCGAGTGGCCACAAACGAAGATCTGATCCGGACGTCCACCGTATTCGGGGATATGCTTGTGAGTCCACGCAAAAGCGCGGGCCACGTCCTTGACGTGCTCCGGATGTTTGACTCCCGGCGACAGGCGGTAATTGATGGAAACCGTACCGATGCCGTGCCGTGCCCAGGACAAGGCCAGCGCGCTGTACATTCCGAATTGGTTCTTGTTGCCGTGCAGCCAAGCACCGCCGTGGACGAAAAAGAGGACGGGAAAGTCCTTCTTGCCCCGCGGCAGGTAGATGTCCAACTTGTTTTTTTCCAGGCTGCCGTCTTCCCCGGCGTACAAATCTCGGTAAGCAATGTCGTGGATAATCTGTACGCCCGGTTCCTTGAACGCTTCCGTTCGGTTCGACTCTTCCGCGGACGCCGCCGTAAACCATCCCGCGAGGCTCAAGACGGCGGCAAAACCATACACGCTCGATCGCTTTTCCTGACCCCCAAGGCAGCTCGCGCTCATGACCAATCCTTCTCGGAAGTTCGCCGCAACGATGCCCTCATGCTCCTTCTTAAGTATACGGCACGCGGAAAGGAGCAGGGGAGCCGTCTTGGAGAATCGGCCTACTTGCTTTTTCGCCGCATTACCTCCCGCAAGGCCGCACGGCGGAAGGGCTCACTCAGACCGTGGTCGGCCCGTAAGGCTGCCACCACCTCGGCCGGTTCCTTCTTCTCCTGGAATAGCCGCTCCACGATCCGCTCTGCCTCGGGCCGGTGCACCCGGGCTTCGCGCCGGGCTTGATAGCGCTTCGCGAGGGGCTCAGTATCCCACAGGCGAACCGTGCCATCGCCGGAGCCGGAAACCAACGTCTTGCCGTCAGGGCTGAAAGCCAGAGACCAGACGTAGCTCGTATGCCCCGGCAGCCGGGCCACTTCCTCACCTTCTGTCAGATCCCATAACCAGATTGCCCGATCGCGACCGGCCGTGGCCAGCCGTGTGCCATCCGGATGAAACGCTGCCGCGAACACATCGTCCGTATGTCCGCGCAGCACCGTGCAAGTGCCGCTATCGATCTCCCAAAGACGAGCCGTGCGGTCCTCGCTGCACGTGGCCAGATAGCGATCATCTTGACTGAACGTGGCCGAGCAGACGGTCGCCTCGTGGCCGCGAAACGAGCTGCATGCTTGATAGGTCTGTGCATCCATCAACACGACGGTTTTCTGATCCGCCAAGCGCCCGACGAGCCAGCGGCCATCGTGACTGTAGGCGAAGGCTGCCCCTGGCGCCGAGAACTTTGCCTCGCCGGACGAAACATCGCAAATGGTGAAGCGATAGCCACGCTCCTCGACGTACGTCGTCAAGGCGATCCTGCTTCCGTCTGGGCTCAGGGCGAGAAAGGAAATGTAGCCGCGGGGCCCTTCGATCTCCTTGCGGATGCTGGCGGTGGCAGCGTCCCAGATCCGCAGCCGGTTGTCCCCGTCGTTCCGCGTTACCAGGGAATTTCCGTCAGGGCTGAAAGCCAGGACGCGCACGACACCGGGGTGAAGTAGGGTCGCACACAGCTCACCCGTCACGGCATCCCAGACACGCACGGTGTGATCCCAGCTTCCCGATGCGATCCAGTAACCGTTGGGGCTGAAGGCTACGGGGTAGACGTAGCTCGTGTGGCCCCGCAGCACGGGCAGGCCAGCTGCCAGGTCCACCTCCCAAACGCCTAGTGTATTGTCTCCCGCCCAGTCGAGTCCTCGGTTCTGACTCACGGAAGCGAGCCGCCGGCCGTCCGGAGTGAATGCGACCTCAGTGACGGCACCCGTGTGGCCATGCAGTATCGCGACCTCCTGCCGTCCCAGCGCTCGCCACAGCCGAACCGTCCGATCAGTGCCTCCCGAGGCAACCCATAGGCCATCCGGACTGTACGCCACGGCCAGGACTTCGCCGCTGTGGTGGTCGAAAGCGGGCTCTACCTGCCGCCCCGTGCTGGCATCCCACTGGCGCACGGTGCCGTCGGCCGAAGCCGTCAGCAATCGGGTCGCATTCGAATCGAACGCCGCGGCGAGGATTTTGCGGGTGTGAGCGCGACATTCGGCGATCTTCGCCCCGGTTCCGACATTCCAGATACAGGCCACGCCATCTTCTCCCGCGGAGGCGATCCGTGTGCCGTCGGCACTAAAAGCCACAACATAAAGCTGCCCCGTATGGCCGAGGCAGGTCGCCGTTAGGTTCCCCGAACTCGTCTCATACAGCGCGAAGCCATATCGGCCTTCCTGGCACAAAGACACAGCCAGCCGGGAGCCGTCCGGACTCAGGCGCACCTTGGCCGCGGGCAACGTCACCGGCGGCACGGTCGGGACCGTCAGAGAAAGGAGAAGATTCCCCATCTCATCCCACAGACGCAGCGTATCTTTCCCAACCGATTCCACGAATCGGAGCCCGGCACTCGTTTGCTGGGCCCCCTGAGCCGACGAAACGGTGGCTCGCAAAGAGAGGCTTCGAGATGGTTCACCGTCCAGGTCCGTGAGGTTCAGGTGGGTGTTCTCGACTCGACCGACCTGGATCCCTTGGGGGTTCGGCAGCAGGATAAGCGTCTCTCCCGGTGCGGCCCGGATTACTCCCGAGCGATCGTCGAGCCGGCTATGCAAATGTTGCCATTCCCAGCCGCGAAGGCTCTCCGGCGCCTCCCAGAGCTGGCGGGCGGCGTCGGCGACGTCGTGGTTTTGCAACGCCGCCGCCGCGGCCGCCAATCGGCCACGGTAGGCTTGGCGTAGCGCTTCCAACTTCTCGATGTCCACCTGGCGTGCCTGAGCGTCCGCCCGGCTTCGTTGTGTTTCGGCATCCAGCCATTTCCAGGTCACACCCAATAGGCCGCCGAGCACGGACACCACCAGCAACGCCACCAACAATGCAAAACGTGGATTGCGGCGCACCCATTTGAGAGCTCGCTCAGTCTTCCCGACCGGTCGAGCCACAATCGGTTCGCCGAAGCGGAATCGCCGCAGATCCTCGGCCAACGCCAAGGCGGTGGCATAACGTCGTGCCGGCTCCTTTTGGAGGCATTTCAGGCAGATCGTCTCCAGGTCGCGCGGCACGCTTGGCTGCAAGCTGCGCGGAGCCACCGGCTCCCGCGTCCGCACTTGCTCGAGGGTATCGAAGGTGCCGGCGCCCTGGAAGGGCGGCCGGCCGGTGAGCATGGCATAGAGCAGGGCGCCGAGAGCGTAGATATCGGCCGCAGGGCCAATGACCGCTTTCCCATCCGCCTGTTCCGGTGCCATGTATTCGGCGGTCCCGACCAGCATACCGCTCATTGTTTTGAGATCGGATCCCTGGAGACGCTTGGCCACGCCGAAGTCGCAGATCTTGGGCTGGCCCTCACGCGTCAACAATACGTTGGAGGGTTTCAGATCGCGATGGACCAATCCATGCTCATGGGCATGGTGCACTCCGCGGGCTAACGGTTCCAGCCAGGCCGTGGCTTGCGCCGGTGCCTGTGGCCGGCCGCCCAGTCGAGTGGCCAGGCTATCGCCGTCCACGAATTCCAGCGTAAAGTACGGACGGGGTGCTCCTGTGCCGGCGTCGTGCTCGCCCAGATCGAAAAGCTGCACGATATTCGGGTGTTGCAAGCAGGCGACCGCCTCGGCTTCAGCTCGGAAGCGCAGCCGTTCCTCCCGATCGGCGAACGCTCCGCTGAGCAACATTTTCAGGGCGACCACACGACGCAGCGTGACATGGCGGGCGCGATACACGACGCCCATACCGCCGCGACCCACGCGCTCCAGGATTTCGTAGCCACCCACGTGCTGGGGCAGCGGCTCCTCGCGACCGCCAGCGCGGGTCCGGGCGGTACGCCGGAACGGGACCATCCTCGGGTCGGTCAAGCCATCGAGTGCCTGGGCTGCTGCCTCGCAGCGTGAACAGCTTTCCAGATGTTCGGCGATTTCAACCAGGAGGGGCTCAGGAAGGTCCCCCGACTGGAAGGCGGTTAGCTCGGCAGAAGTGAGGCAGGTGCTACGCGGCATGGCCAAAGTCCCACAGAAGTGAAACCCGCCCGGGCAACTGCTCAACCGCAGGTCCCATCTTCCTCTCCTTTCGTGTTCTCCTGGGTCTGTAACCTGGCTATACTGGGCTAATCATCCTAATGCTCTGAGTGTAACATGATCGGTGCAACCCTGCGAAGATTCGACCTGTGCCTGATCCACATGACACACCGCATAGCCGCACGTCGCTGACCTTGCTCGAGCGACTTCGGGCCAACGAGCCGGACGCCTGGCGTGCCCTGGTGCATTTGTATTCGCCCCTGGTCTACCACTGGTGCGCGCGCGCCGAAGTGCGCGGGGCGGATGCCGACGACGTGTCGCAGGAAGTGTTCCGGGCGGTGGCCAGCCATCTGCAGAATTTTCGCCATGATCGACCTGGCGACACGTTTCGTGGTTGGCTCCGCGTCATCACCCGGAATATGATTTTGCTCCATTTCCGCCGCCGTGGCCGTCAGCCGCAGGGCAGCGGCGGCACGGACGCCCTGCTCCAGCTCCACCAAGTGGCCGATCTCGCTCCTGACCTTCCCGAGGACGTGCAAGCCGAGATGGAGATGGATGACCTGCGCCAGCGGGCTCTCGAGCTGGTCCGCATCGAGTTTGAGGAGCGCACCTGGCAAATGTTCTGGCTGACATTTGTGGAGGAGCGCTCCCCGGTAGACATCGCCGCCGAGCTGGGCGTGACCGCGGCTGCGGTCCGTATGGCCAAATCACGGGTCTTGCGCCGCCTCAAAGATGAATTCGCTGACCTGATCGAGTGATCGCGGCTGGTCGGCAAACCCTTCCCCTTCCTTCGCACAATTTCTTCGCAGCACGCCAAAGGGTGTTACACCCCGCGCATTAAGTGGCATAGCACGACGGCGAGTCGTGCCGGATCCCCCAGACAGCTCACGGGGTTACCAGACCAAACCGTCCGGCTTGCGCGCTGCGCAGCCGCCTTTTTCCGGAGACTTGACCATGACTTCTCGGCACTGGTTTTACCGGTTCTTTTCCCGCCGTGCTCGCCAGCAAGTGAACCGGAGCAAAGGCCCCTCGCGGCGTGTCCAATTGACTCGTCGCCCGATCCTGGAGCCCTTGGAAAACCGGTTAGCACCGGCAGTGCTCATGGTTACAACGAGTGGGGATGATGTGACCCACAATGATGGGACGGTGTCGCTGCGGGAAGCCATCCTGGCCATCAACGCCGGCGGCAGCCAGGGGGACCCAGATATCATTGCACAGAATCCGGGCACGTTTGGCACCAACGACACGATCATCTTCAGCCCCAGCCTCGACCTGAAAACGATCACACTGACGAGCGGCGTGCTCACGCTCAGCCGCAGCATGACCATTAACGGCCTGGGCGCCGATCAGTTGACCGTGAGCGGCAATAACGCCTCGGGGGTCTTTGAGATTGCGGCTGGGCAGGTGACCGTTTCCGGCCTGAAAATCATCAACGGGAATGCCCACCAGGGCGCTGGTATCGACATGACAAACCCTGCCGCTGACAGTGTCGGGACGCTGATCGGCTTGGACATCGAATCAAACAAGGCAACTGGGCAGTTTGGTGGTGGCGGTGTCCATATTCAGTATGGCACCTTGAACCTCATCAATAGTACGCTCGCCAACAACTATTCTGCCAACTATGGTGCCGGGATCGAGGCGTACGACTCACGCTTAGGGCCCGCGAAAAAATAACTTCGCCGAATTGATCTATCCGTGTTAGGACGGTTTTGGGATAAGCGGAGCATG
>DATGIQ010000149.1:0-2538 GCA_035295665.1 Gemmataceae bacterium
CAAGCAGACGTTGTACCGCACCAGCAGCGATTCACCGATCGTCAAAGCGCTCCAGCGTGCGGCGGACCACGGCAAGCAGGTGACGGCCCTGATCGAGCTCAAGGCCCGCCTGGATGAGGAGCGGAATATTGTCTGGGCCCGCGAGCTGGAGAAGTCGGGGGTCCATGTCGTGTACGGGTTCGTCGGGCTAAAGACGCATTGTAAGGTGGCGTTGGTGGTGCGGCGCGAGGAAGATGGGATTCGCCGCTATGTGCACCTTTCCACCGGCAACTACAATCCGCAAACGGCACGGATTTATACCGACCTGGGGTACTTCACGTGTAATCCGGACTTTTGCGAAGATGTATCGGCATTGTTCAACTACCTGACCGGCTACTGCGAATTGCCGCAGTGGCGAAAGCTGGTGGTGGCTCCCAGCCGGATGCAGTCATTCATGATCGAACGGATCGAGCAGGAGGCCGCCAACCAGCGCGCGGGGCGTACGGGGCGGATTATCGCCAAGATCAACGGCATCCTGGAGCCAGCCATTGTGCAGGCGCTGTATCGCGCCAGCCAGGCGGGGGTGCGGATCGACCTCATTTGCCGTGGCATTTGTGCATTGCGGACTGCAATTCCCGGCGTGAGCGAGAACATTCACATCACTTCCATCGTTGACCGTTTCCTCGAACATAGCCGGGTCTTCTACTTTGGCAACAACGGCGACCCGCAGGTGTATATCGGCTCGGCCGACTGGATGGACCGCAATCTGAGCCGGCGTGTCGAGGTCGTGTTCCCGATCGAACCGCCCAATTTGAAGCAGCGCCTGATCCGTGAGATCTTGGAGATCTCCTTGTCGGATAACACCAAAGCCCGCGAATTGCAGGCGGATGGCACGTGGCGCAGGATCACGCCTGCGGCCGGACAACTCCGCGTCCGTAGCCAGGAGAAGTTCCTGGAACTGGCCGCCCAGAACAACGTGATGGGCCGGTTGGTGGACGACCAGGTATCGCCCCTACCTTATGTCAAACCGCGTCCGCCGCGGGAACGGCGCCAAGTCAAACAACGGACCGGTTGAATCACCTACGCTGCGCTCCCGGCTGGCTGCCCTTGACGGCCCGAGCGCAGAAGGCTAAACCCTTGGCAAGGATTCCCCTGGAATGCGAGACCACGGATGGAACGACCCAGCAGGAGCGCATGGGTTTACGATTGGCTCTGGTTTCTGGTTTGTGCGGCGGCCTCGTCCACTTGGTGCTGGACCGCGGCACGGGAGATCGGCGCGACCTTCGATGAGCCCGTGTACATCCGGCGCGGTCTCGACGTCTGGCGGACCGGCAGCCATCAAGGCCTCTTGCAACTAGGCACGATGCCCTTACCCGTGGATGTTGCCACCTTGCCGCTCTATCTCTGGGAGCGTTGGCATGGCATCCGCCTCGACCCCATCGGCAAACTGGACCAAATCCTCCCGTGGGCACGGACGGGAGCCCTGCTGTTTTGGTGGCTGCTGTTGTGCTATGCCCGCCTCGCCGGCCGGGAGCTGGCCGGTCCGTGGGGCGGCCGATTGGCGGTTGCGCTCCTCGCTACAGAGCCGACACTGCTGGCTCACGCCAGCCTGGCCACCACCGACATCGCCATCACGGCTTGCCTGCTGGCGTTGGCGTACCACTATCGGAAGGGCCGGGGGGGAGCCTGGGTTTGGCGCATCGCTGTGCCGGCCTTCTGGTTCGCAGCCGCAGTGCTCGCCAAGGCATCGGGCCTGGTCTTCGGGTTGGTCTGCTTGACCGTCCTGGAGCTGGAGTATCTCGTCCACGCGGGTCGCATCGTAAACGGTGAATCGAGCGCGACGGTGCCGAGCAGCTCCAGACGTTCGTTCTGGTCGCTCCTGCGGCCCTTTCCTCGCGACCTGGCCCACATTGTGGCCGGCGGCTTGCTCCTGACCTTTCTGTATTGTGGCAGCGATTGGAAGGCCGATCCTTCGTTTGTGGCTTGGGCGCAGCGTTTGCCGGATTCCACCGCCAGCCGAGCGCTGGTATGGACAGCGGATCACCTCCGTATTTTTAGCAATGCCGGAGAGGGCTTGGTACGGCAGGTGAAACACAACGTCCGTGGGCACGGCACCTATCTGCTCGGCCAAATGGCAGACCGCTCCATCTGGTATTACTTCCCGGTGGCCCTCACGATCAAATTGAGCTTGCCACTCATGCTCCTTCCCTTGCTCGTAGCCGTGGTCCGTCCGCAGGCACTCGCAAACTGGGCCTGCTGGATGGCGATGGCGCTGCTCCTGCTCAGCGTGACTTACCGTGTTCAGATTGGGGTTCGGTTAGTCCTGCCGCTCGTGGGCCTGGCGACCGTCGGATTGGCTGGCGCCACCGTGACAGCCTGCCGAGGGCTCCCGGATCGACTGGCGCGGGGGTTCAAGGCACTGGTCATGGCCGGCGTCGTGTGGACGGCCACCGCCGCCCTGATCGTTTGGCCGAATGGGCTCTGCTACACGAACGAGCTCTGGGGCGGCACGAGTCAGGGCTACCTCTACCTGAGCGATTCCAATTACGATTGGGGACA
>DATGIQ010000150.1:0-4741 GCA_035295665.1 Gemmataceae bacterium
GGGTATTTGTTAGGTCAACTCGGTAGCGTGGAAATCGAGGCTAGCGAAAGGCTTGACCGCCAACATCGTTGCCCAGCTCGTCGGCAACACGGCCCAGGTGATCAATTTGTATTACGACTCCCTGCATTTGAAGCAGGATACCCTCAAGGAAGCCGCCCGGAGAGCTATTCAGTAACCATCAGCGCACGTGCCGGTAATACGCCGCATCATCCGGTAGAGGTAGAGGCTCCCGGCGGCATTGCTCCGCAAATGCCGCCAGGTCTTCCTCCCGGATGCGGATTACGCCGCGCCGACCAGGCATCCCGTAGCGCTCATGCGCTAGGACACCCAGGCGGCACCAGGCGTAAATCAGGCCGGTCGAAACTCCAAGCTGCTCCGCTGCCTGCTTCACCGTCATCGCAACACCTAAACCCTTGGCTGTCAGCTGACAGCCGACAAAGTTTTCAAATTCCTCTTGCGAGCCGCTGCCGTCCGGTTAGGACCCCGTATTTGCTTTGTCGCGCATCATGCTTTGAAAGGTTTTCACGTCAAATTGCTCCGCCGCCCGCCGTGCTTCCTTGAGGGTTTCCGCGAGCAACTCCACGACCTCGGCCATGCCGAGTTCCCTGCCGCTGATGACAATGCTGATATCTCCCGGCAGGGCGATCCGCACCCGTGCCGTCTTGACCGCTTGCTGGCCGTTCGTGCCATTGCGCGCCTGCCGGGCCTGCCGGCGCAACTCGTCGGGCTTGGCGCCGTTCAGCCTGGCGGCGAGCATGTCGTGCTGCCCGGCATCGGACACCTTGGACATGGTGGTGCAGTCGGCCAGGGTGATCCGCTCGGCCTTCAGCGCTTCCTGGATCGCCGGCAGGCATTTCGAAGGCGACAGCATGTAGGTGACGCTGGCCGGCGTCAGGTTCAGGAAATTCGCCAAATCGACCTGCTGCCACTCGGGATGCAGCTGCATCAGCCTCAGACAGCCCTGCCATTTCTCGTAGCCGGTGAGGCCAGCGCGATGGATCGCCGTCACGAGCTGGATTTCGAGGATGTCCTCCGGCCGCAGGTCCTCGTCGGTAATGAGGAACTCCGCTTCGGTCTCTCCGATCAGCCGCAGGCCCAGCACGCGGCGCGTGCCGTCGAGCATCGTGCCGTCCGGCCGGGCGATCAACGGATGCACCGGCCGCTTCTTGTACGACCGGGCCAACCGCTTCAACTCCTCTTCATCGCCGGGATTGACCCGAAGATTCCCGTTGACCTTGGCCCAGCTCAGGGGCCGTTTCTCGAATCGACGCATGGAACCTGCCTCCGAAAAAAAAGGAAAGGGTGATACTCTGTCCGAATTCTGAAAGGGTGAGCAGGGAAGGAAAAGGTGATGCAAGCACAGCTGCATCACTTCGGGAGCAGCGCGAAGCCAGCAAGCAGGAGGGGCTACGGCTCCTGGTTTAGCCGCTGAAGGATTGGCAAGAGCACGTTCAACGCGGCACGGGCATGGTCATTGGGCTTGAGAATCTGGCCCGGCCAGCCATCGAAGAGCTTTTGGTCGCGTCCCAGGAACGCCGGATCGGCGAGCAGCTTGCGGACGGTCCGCACCGACCGGCTGATCGCCGACTCATGAACGATGTCGCTATGCAGCCGGTAGCCGGGCATATTGGCTGCTGACCGGTCCTCGATCTGCCGCCAGGAGAGAGGCTCCGGGCCATTCAGGAGGGCCATCACAAATGCAAAGATGCGGCATTGCCTGAGTTTGGAATGGACCAGTTGTTCACGCTTGTGCCAAACAGGATCGTCGGCCGTAAAGCGTGTTTCCGGCCCGGCCAGATCCCAGACGACATCGACCACGCCGCCGCTCACCGGACCGATGATGCGCCAGGAGTAAAGACCGGCGCCCGAGGAGGCCTCCGGCTTGATCACAGCGCCATAGCCGCGCAGCTTGCATACGTCATGGTCATGCGGGTCATCCGCATGAAAATACAGGCTTGGCCCTTGCGTCAACGGATAGCCTTGCTCCAGGTAGCGTTGCAGGTCGAGCCGGTAGATGATCTTTTGGTAGCGCGTGTTCCAGTGCAGATGCATATGATTCGTGCGGTTGCCGGCGTCGAAGCCCTTCAGGACTTCCAGGTTCATCGAATACGTCTGACCGGGCTGCGGCGTAAAGCAATAGTGGAATTCCATGCCCCGGTCGAGATACCTTCCCAGGTCGGCGCGCGATGCCTCATTGCGATTCGGTGAAAGGCATGGCGGCAGGATAAAGCCGTCGCCGCGCGTCGCGTAGCGCAGTGTGAACATCTCCCGGCAGGCATTGTGCTTCGAGAAGGTGACGCTGCCGTGGAAATGAGCAACGTTATCGTAGATCACGGTGCGCGGCTGGATGCCCTGCGTGACCTCATAGGCCGCCCGAGGCACAACCGGCCACACCCGAAGCGAGGACTCGTAGCAATCGACGAGAAATTCATGCTTCCTCATCGTTTTCCTCGGTGCAGCACAATGTCCCCGACAGCGGGTCGGGCCCCGCCTCGTCTTGGCTGAAGCAGCATCTCCATTCTAAGCGAGATGACAAATGGGAGTTACTCGTTGTCCAAGGGCAGGTGTTGAGCTTCCCTGCCACCCAACCTCCGGAAAGTGAGCTGGAGTGGTTTATTGCAGCGCTTTGACCTCTTCCTCGGTGAGATGATTGGGAAAGGCGCAGCGGAGAATCCAACTGCCGTCGCTTTGCAAGGAGAGATTTCCGACCCGCGCCGACAGGCTGACCAGGACGGATGCGACCGGTCCCTGTACATCAATGGCCAGCAGCGCGCCAATTTCGAAGCGCCGATCGAGGCGGAGGACGATGCCCCCTGCCGAAACGTTACAGATTTCGCCTACCCATTGCAGTCCGTGCGCTCCGGCCAGCGGCTGGCAGGCACCGCGCCGATTGCACGGCCAGCGGACCCGCGCACGGCGTTCCGCCGTCGTCGATGGCGGATTTTCGATGAGTTGACGCATCTCGGCATCGAGCACAACGGCCTCCAGCGCACAGCACTTGCGGGGGCAATCAGCCGCCGTTCATCCCGTAGAAGACGGTGTAGGCTTCACTACGGAGGGTGGTATCGGTACCCCACGGTTCGCCGCTCACGGCATTATTATTGGCTGCCAGCAGAATCTGGAACACGTTGATTGCGTCGTTATTGGGTATGTTGAAGGCCTGGCCACTGCTGCCCACGTTCCACAAATAGGCGCCCAGGCCATTAGTATTGACCGTAAAGCCATAGTTCTGTCCGACCGTGCCGCCCAAGGAGGAAGTCGTGGTGAAGACTTCCAGCCCCGTGGCCAGGACCTCCGCATCCAGGCGGTTCCCCCCTTGGTGATGCAGGAACAGGCTCTGGTAATAGGTGCCGATTTGGGCATTGGTAAACGAACTCAGATTCGCAGCACCGCCCGCGCCTCCGTAGAGGTTGGGCAAGGTGGTGGCCAGCCACTGGCCCAACGTCTGACCTGTGCTGGTCACGCCTAATTGGCGGATCAGCGCCTGACCCTGGAGCCCTTCCCAAAAGCTGCTCGGCTTGACCATCCCGGCGGGCACGAATTGATCCAGATTGGCCACCGTATCGCCGTTCTGCACCGGCACACTGTTCCCTTCGTGGTAGATCGTTACGGTGACCGTGTACGTGGTCGGCTGAGCATAGGTGTGGGTGCCGCTGACGGTAAAGACGCTGCCGCTCAAGCTGATGTTCCCGGTGGTAGTCCCCGTGCCATCGCCCCAATCGATGCTGGCCGAGTAGTGCGTGCCGTCATTGGGCTCCGGTCCACCCGCATCCGAAAACGTCGCTACCGCGCCACTGTAAGGCGCCCCGGCCGTAGGGTAGATACTGACGGGCCGGACTGCCAGCGGCGCATCGTCCACGGTGAGGGCAAACGTTGCGGTGCTCACGGCATTGTCGCCCGTATCAATGACCGTGACTGTTACCGTATACGTGCCTTCTTCGGCATACGTGTGTGATGCGTTTCCCAGCGATCCGGGCGCCGACGGAGCGGGGAGCGCCGCGCTGGTGCCATCGCCCCAGTTGACGGCTGCCGTCCAGGGGCCGGGGCCTGTATCGCTAAAGCTTCCCAGGTTTACAGACAGCGCGGCTCCTTCGACCGCCGCCTGGCTCGACGCCGGGGTTAGTATCGGTGGACCGCCCACGCCGATCGCAGAGATCTGCACATCATCGTAATAGTAATTGGTTGTGTAGCGGTCATTCCCGCCAAGCTCAAGGGCGCCGTTATTGTTCGTGCCGAGGTTGCCGGTGCCGCTCATCTCGACCTTGCCATTGATGCTGACGACCCACGGCGCATTGGTCCCCGTACCGATCACGGCACTGATGGTGTAGGTCCGGTTGGGCTGCAGCACCGTGGTGCCGGTCGCCACCGTATTTCCGTTGATGTCATCGAAAATCAGCTGGTCAGAGCTGTTGAGATGCACCGCCGCTTTGTACCCGCTTGCCGTATCGTTGAAGTTGACGATGCCGCCATCGCCCGAGCTGGACGTGTACCCGAATTCGAAGCTGTACGAGGCGGTGGGCAGATTATAATAGGTCGTGCCGTTTCCGCGAATCTCGACATTGGCCACGCTATTGCTGCGCTGGAGCTGGAGGGAGTAGTTGGTTCATCCGAGTCGAGCGTATGGAGGTCTTGAAAAAGATGGACATGGTTTGCACTCTTGAAGTTAAGCAAAAACAACCTTTGAGAGGAAAACCATGTCCACCAGCTTACTGTATCACATGTTCGGCATTCGAGGCTACGA
>DATGIQ010000151.1:0-15774 GCA_035295665.1 Gemmataceae bacterium
GCCGAGATCAGACTAACCAGCACCGAGATGATCGCGATCACGATCATCAGTTCCACCAGCGTAAACCCACGCCGCCCGCTCCGCCTGGCTTGTGATAGTTTCATAGTTGTCTCCGGGTGGCACGCCCTGAGTCTTCGAAGGGCGTGCTCCGCGCTGTCCGGTTCCTGCACGCCCTTCGAAGACTCAGGGCGTGCCACCCGCCATTCCGTTCGTCGGGCACAGAGGCAGAGGTTACTTGCTCAACGTCTCCAGCAGCTTGATCATCGGCAGGAACAACGCAATCACGATGCTACCGACGATCAGACCCAGGATCACGATCATGATAGGTTCGAGCAGGCTCAACAGGCTCTCGACGAGCACGTTGACTTCTTCATCGTACACGTCGGCGATCTTGGCCAACATGGTGTCGAGTTCGCCCGTTTCCTCGCCGACGTCGATCATGTTGACCACCATGTCGTCGACGAGCCGAGTCTCTCTGAGGGGCTGGGCGATCGTTTCGCCTTCACGAATCGAATCGTACACCCGTGTATACATGCGTTCGAAGACGGCATTGGTCGTCGTCTCACGGACGATGCTCAAGGCTTCGAGGATGGGTACACCGGAGCTGACCAGCGTTCCCAGGGTGCGCGTCGTCCGGGCAATCGTCACCTTCTCGATCAGCTGTCCCATGATTGGAATGAACAGATAGAGCCGATCGAGGATGTAGCTGCCGGTTTTGTTCAAGCGGATCAACTTGATCAGGAGCCAGGTCGCCAAGGGGAAGAGCGGGATAACGTACCAGTACTTGTAGAACCACTTGGACGTCTTCATCAGGGCGATGGTCATGCCGGGCAGGGTGATCTTGAAGTCATCGAAAATCTTCTCGAATTTCGGGATGATCCACACCATGATGAAGCACAAAATACCGGTGGCCACGCTGAGCACTGCGACGGGATAAACCATAGCCCCGGTGACGCGGCGTTTGAGGGTCTGGGCCTTTTCTTTGAAGTCGGCCAGACGCTTCATGATCACTTCCAGCGCGCCGCCCGCCTCACCCGCTTTGATCATGTTGACATAAAGGCGGTCGAAGCATTTGGGGTGCTTGCCGAAGGCTTCGCTCAGCGTGCTCCCCGATTCGACATCATCCACGACGTCCATGAGCGCGTTCTTGAGGACGCCCGGCTTCATTTGATGTTCGAGGATCTTAAGACTGCGCAAGACCGGCAGGCCGGCGTCTTGCAGCGTCGAGAACTGCCGCGTGAAGGTGCAGAGCTGCTTGTTGGAGACGCCCCCGAGCGTGAAGGTTTTGCTCTTCTTGCGTCGTTGCTGACCGGCCGCCGCCTTGGCTTTTTCCTTCTTCTTCTTGCCGTCGGCCACCTCGGTGATCTTCGTCACGAAGTAGCCCATCTGCTTGATCTTCTGCTGCGCCTCTTCTTCGCTCAGCGCACTGATCGAGTCCTTAACCTCTGCTCCGGTCGTGTCCAAGGCCTCGAACTTGAAACTTGGCATGGTCGCAACCTTCCTCTCCCGAAGAGGCCAAATTGAAAATTAGAAATTGAAGATTTCCAATGCATCCCGTTGCCTTTGCCCAGTTCGTTTCAGCGCCTTCGGCAATTCTCAAACCTCATCTTCTACTACGGTCTCGCGCACCACTTCATCAATCGTCGTCTTGCCATCGAAGATGGCCCGCAGCCCCGCCTCGCGCAAGGTGCTCATGCCTTGTTTCCGGCAAACGCTGCGCAACTGGTCGGTTGAAGCGCCGCCGGAAATCTGATCGCGGATATCGTCGTTAACCAAGAGCAGCTCAAAGATGCCCATCCGGCCTTTGTGGCCCGTGTTGTTGCAACGATCGCAGCCGCGGCCATAGTAGAACTTCTTGCCCACGACGTCGGCTGGCCGTAGGGCTAGTTCCATGAGCATCTCTGGACTCGGCTGAAACTCCGTCCGGCAATCTTCGCAGATCTTCCGCACCAACCGCTGTGCCAGGATTCCTTCCAACGTGGCCGTGATCAGGTAGGGCTCCAGGCCCATGTCGCGCATACGGGTGATGCT
This sequence comes from Gemmataceae bacterium, assembly GCA_035295665.1. GTDB lineage: Bacteria > Planctomycetota > Planctomycetia > Gemmatales > Gemmataceae > DATGIQ01. The sequence goes on from DATGIQ010000151.1 coordinate 2,032, forward strand.
GCTGGGGGCGTCGTTCGTGTGAAGCGTACTGAAAACCATGTGTCCAGTCAGCGACGCCTGCACTGCAATCTGGGCGGTTTCCAGGTCGCGGACCTCACCCACGAGGAGGATATCGGGATCCTGGCGAAGGATGCTCCGCAGCGCCGAGGCAAAGGTCAGCCCGATCTCGTGGTGGATTTGGCACTGCACGATGCCATCGATATCGTATTCAACCGGGTCTTCGGTCGTGATGATCTTCTCGGAGATCTCGTTCAGCTCGTTCAGGGCCGAGTAGAGTGTTGTCGTCTTGCCGGCTCCCGTCGGCCCCGTCACCAAGACGATGCCGTTGGGCTTATGGATCATCTGGCGAAATTGCGTGAGCGTAGAGGCCTCCATGCCGACCTTGTTGAGGTCCAGCGAAACGACCGTCCGGTCCAGGACGCGAATGACCACGCTTTCGCCGAACATGGTCGGCAAGACGCTCACGCGCAGATCAACCTGGTTGCCACCCACGTTCAGCTCGATGCGGCCGTCTTGGGGCAGGCGGCGCTCGGCGATGTCCAGGTTGGACATGACCTTGATACGGCTAGCAATGGCCATCGCCAGGTGGCGCGGCGGCGGCACCATCTCATAAAGGACGCCATCACAGCGGTACCGCATCTTGTATTCGTCTTCGAACGGCTCGAAATGGATGTCGCTGGCGTGGTCCTTGATCGCCAGCAGCAGCACCATGTTGATCAGCTTGCGGACCGGGGCGGCGTCCTGGATTTCCATCAGGCTTTCGAGATCGATGCTTGTCTCGTTGCGGCGGGGCCCCAGATCGGCGTCGCTCTCCAGCTCCTTGATGATATCGATGATGCTCTCTTCCTTGCCGGCATACGCCTTCGTCGAGGCCTCGGTGATTGCCTTTTGGCTGGCCACCATGGCAACCACTTCCTTGACACCCAGGAAGTTGCGCAAATCGTCGAGAGCTGCCAGGTTGCTGGGGTCGGAGAGAGCAATCGTCAGGACATTGTCGCGGTAAGTCAGCGGTAGGACCTTGTAGACGGAGGCCATCGTCTCGGGCACCAGGGTGGCGGCCTCGGGCGTCACCTTGATGTCTTCGAGATTGATCACCTTGAGTCCCTGCTGGTCGGCCAAGGCGATCAGAAGTTGATCCTCATTGATCAGCCCGCGCGCCAGCGCAACCTGGCCAACGGGCTGACCAGTACTCTTCCCTTCTTCCAGAATGTCCCAGAGTTGATCTTCGTCGAGAAAACCGAGATCAATCAGGACCTGGCCAAAGCGTCGCCCACTGCGACTGGCCTGGTTATGCCGCACCGGAGCCGCCTTGGGCGCGGACTTTTTGGCGGCGCCCCCTTTCTTGTTCTCACCCTTCTTGCCGTCGCCGCCACCTTGCGGTGCGGGCTTGCCACCCGCTGCCGGGGGCTTGGCCCCAGCCGCCGGCTTGGCGGGTGACGCGCCTTTGCCTCCCGGAGGAGTCGGCTTTTTGGCAGGGGGGGTCGGATCTTTTGGCGATGGTGTCGGCATGATACGAATACTCTCGTTCTTGGTCCGTAGTCCGTAGCAATTTGGCTACGGACTAAGAACTTATTCACGGCGGCGCTGTTGTGGCGGCGGCATCCGCCGGCGGACCTGCGGTTCGTCGTCGTAATCTTCCTCGTCTTCCGCGTCCTCGGCTTCCTCGTCTTCCTCGTCGAGATCCTCCTCGTCGGAAAGGATGCCCTTCTCGTAGGCGGCGATCTTCCCAGCCAGCTCGGCTGGCTTCGAGGTGCGGCCGAGCACGTCCTCCTTGTCCACCAAGCCATCGCGCCACAACTTGAACAAGCTCTCATCCAGCAAGAACATGCCGTGTTTGCGGCCGGTCTGGATGCTGGAATCGATACGGTACACCTTGTTTTCGCGGATGAGGTTTTGAATGGCAGGCGTGACCACCATCATTTCGTAAGCCGCCACCAACCCTTCCGGTTTGCGCGGGAGCAGCGTCTGGGAAAGAACGCCGATCAGGGCGGTGGAAAGCATGGTCCGGATCTGGTCTTGTTGCTCCTTGGGGAACACGTCGATGATGCGGTTGATCGTGCTGGCGGCACCGCTGGTGTGCAGGGTTCCAAAGACCACGTGCCCTGTTTCCGCGGCCTCGATGGCTGCATGGATGGTTGCCAGGTCGCGCATTTCACCGACCAGGATAATGTCGGGATCCATCCGCAACGCGCGCTTCAGCGCTTCCGGAAAATCCGGCACATCCACGCCGATCTCACGCTGGTTGACCGTGCATTTTTTGTGCGTGTGGTAATACTCGATCGGGTCCTCCATCGTGATGATGTGCCGATCGTAGTTTTCGTTGAGCCAATTCACCATGCTGGCCAAGCTCGTGGTCTTCCCGGAGCCCGTCGGGCCGGTCACCAGGAGCAAGCCACGCGGCCGGGTGATCAAACGCGGAATGGCGTCCGGCATGCCGATCTGCTCAAACGTCAAGAATCGGCTCGGGATGAGCCGCAGCACCATGCCAATGACGCCCTTTTGCTTGAAGATGGCACAGCGGAAGCGATTGCCACCGAAGGAGATGGCGAAGTCGGCCCCCCCTTTCTCCTGAAGCTCCTGCTGGCATCGGTCAGGGGTGATCGCCTTCATGAGGGCGGTGGTATCATCGGCATCGAGCGATTTCGTATCCAGGCGGCGCATGTGGCCGTGGTGTCGGACAACAGGAGGCTGGCCGACGGCGATGTGCAAATCGCTTGCACTCAGGTTGATCACCGTCGTCAGGAGTTTGTCGATCAACGGCGTTGTTGCGGGCACTGATGCTCCTCTTTGGGCTTAGCTGTACTCGAGGGATCGATCTCCACCCTTTTCTCTGATCGGCAAGACGGGTCCAGTTCGCGTTACTCCAGGCCCCAATTCTTGGGACAGGACGAAAGGTCCAGCACAAGTTGCGTTCGGATGGGCAATGGCTCCTTGCTTTATTATTTCAGTTGAGCCAGCGAACGATCAACGGATCGGAATAAAAAGTGTCAAATTCGCATGCTCAGTCACGACCAATGGCCAGCATTCCGTTCGACGAACGACGGGACAACTCTTGGAGTGTTACCCGACCGTCGCGGTTCAAGGAAGTGGCGCTGGCTCGACCCCCGGCGACGCTGGTGGCACCTCCGTCTGCTTGAAAATTTGAATCCGAGGATTGGAGCCATTTCGAGCTTTCCAGAGCGTCTCAGTGTTTCGATGTATAGTCCGGCGCACCCAACACATCGGTGGCCACCTCGTGATGGCATATGCTCAGGACTTCGTCGAGGGTGGTAACTCCTCTAAGTGCTTTGTTGACACCATCTTCCAACAGCGTCCGCATGCCCAGCAAGCGGGCTTGGCGGCGAATCGATTGGGTCGGCTCGCGATTGAAGGTCATCTCCCGGATCGCAGCATTCAACTTCATCATTTCGAAGATGCCGTTGCGCCCCCGGTAGCCCGTGTGGTGGCAATAATTGCACCCGCGGCCACGCATGAATGTGGCCGACGCCAGGCGGTCCGGAGTGATGCCAGCGGCTTCCAATTCCGATTCAGGCGGCTGGTCCGGCTCCTTGCATTTTGGGCAAACTACACGAACCAGACGTTGAGCCATGATGGCGATAACGCTGGAGGCGATCAGGAATGGTTGAACTCCAATATCGACCAAACGTGTAATAGCGCTGGGCGCATCGTTCGTGTGTAGCGTACTAAAAACCAAGTGTCCAGTCAAAGACGCCTGCACAGCGATCTCGGCCGTTTCTGGGTCGCGGATTTCACCAACAAGGATGATGTTCGGCGCTTGGCGGAGCATGGCTCGAATGATGCGTGCGAAGTCGAGTCCGATCTGATGCTTTACTTCGACCTGATTGACTCCGGGCAAGTAGTACTCGACCGGATCTTCTGCCGTGATGATCTTTCGATCAGGACGATTGATCTCATTGAGCGCTGCGTACAGGGTGGTCGTCTTCCCTGAACCGGTCGGGCCGGTTACGAGGAAGATGCCATTGGGTCGTTTAATGATCTGCTGGAAGCGCTGATAATCATCCTCGGCAAATCCCAGTTCCTGGATGTTGATTTGTATACTGCCACGGTCGAGGATACGCATGACCGCTGCCTGGCCATGCACACTTGGAAGGACGCTGACGCGCAAGTCGAAGTGTTTTCCCGAGACGGTCATTTTGATGCGGCCGTCCTGTGGCCGGCGTTTCTCGGAAATGTCGATGGACGCCATGATCTTGATACGGGACAAGATCGGGGCCAACAGCCGGCGGGGCGGACTGTCGCGCTCAACCAACACCCCGTCAATTCGGTACCGGACCCGCACCCGGTCGCTGAAAGGCTCGATATGGATATCGCTGGCCCGCAGGCTGATTGCTTCCGAAATGATGAGGTTGACGAGCTTGACGACGGGGGCGTCGCTCTCTTCGCCCTGCGTCAGGCCGGCGGTCGCTTCGGTCTCCGTGAAGTCGATGGCCGTATCCGTAAACTCTTGCAGCATCGAGTCCACCGATTCCGTTTCGGTTTGGCCATAGTGGCGGTTAATCGCCTCGATGATTTGCTCTCTGGGAGCGAGGACCGGCTGGATATCTTTGTTCAGGATGAACTGAAGCTTCTGCATGGTGTCGAAGTCAGTCGGATCGCTCATGATGATCTTGAGCGAGCCGTTTTCCTGCGACATGGGCATGACCACGTTTTCGCGGGCCACCGATTCGGGAACTAGCTCGACGACGGCTGCCGGGATCGTGACATCGGTCAGGTTGACGAACTGGAGGTTGTGAAATTCCGCGACCGCGCTCATCACGTCGTCCATCGAAGCGTAGCCGAGCTTGACGATGGCGTCCTGAAGCTTGGCCCCCGTCTGCTGTTGCAGGGCTTTGGCTTCCTGGATCTGGTCCGGGCTCAGAAGTTGTTTGCGGACAAGGATATCGGTGAAATCACCCCGAGATTTGGCCATGAAAAGCTCTCCGTTCAGGAACCGACCGGCCGACGCGATGGAAGAGAATTTGACATTATTGTAACGCCGGGCAATCGCGTTGAGTTTGCGAAAGTTGGCGTTGTTGCCGAGACAGGCGCGCAAGCGGCACGTGCGCCTTCGTTTGACTGTTTCTCCAAATTAGAGCAACGGCGCAAGGTATTCAAGAGAGAAATGAGAATTACGAAGTCGGCGAGTGGGCAATTATTTCCATGTATCCGGATGCCCGCGATCAAGGGAGGACTCGCTGTTCGAAATGGGATAAAAAAAGCCCCCGCCATTGGCGGGGGCAAGGAAACTAACAGTTCTCGGCTCAGGGGCTCCAGAAGTCGTCGAGGATGTCGAGGCTGGTCCCGGTTGCATCCACACCGCGGCGAATCCGCGACAAGGCGTTGTCCCAAGTCTGGGTCGCTGCCGAAACCGTGATCACCCTGCCATCCGCCATGGCACAGTTAATCACGCCGCCGGCGTGGGGGGATTGGGCTTTGAAGGGATTGCACTGGTTGGGCGGCGGCTGCCCCTGGAAAATGTCTGCCCCGCGCACGGGGATGTAGTCATCGACCGCGACGTTCCCAGAGGAATAACTGCCCGCTTTGTTGTACGCAAAGCCAACGAACGCTGAATAGTTTACCGACGGACTGCCCGGGAAAGGAGGCGACCATCCCAAGGCCGTCGGCGGCGGATAGGCCCACAGGCTTCCACCAATTAATTGGGGGCTGGCATTTACGCAACTGGATTGCTTTTCCGTGAAGAGCACCGTCTTGGACACACCGTGCGAGATGGAGTCGGGCAGTTTCACTTCGATGCTGAACACCTGCCAGTTGGCGGCGTAGCTGCTCGTGCCCCAGCTGTGGTTAGGGTCGCCGCGGTCACCTGGAATCGAGGTGCTCGAAGGCAAAGTTCCAGGCGTGCTGGTCTCGGATGGGCATCGCAGGAGTGGAAGTTTGAAAGTTTCGGCTCCGTTATACTGGTTATTAGTGCTAGTGCTCAGACCGATCGTCAGCTTCCCCGTCTTCGTTACGACAAAGGCAGGGGGATTGAGATCATAGACCGCCTGCTCATCCGTAAACGGAAGCAAGTGATAAAAGAGCGATTCTCCTTGCGACTGGCTGGAGGTCGGGCGGCCCCCAAAAAGCCCAAAGGCAGGCGGCATATGATGTTGCTGATCGTGGGCATGGACTGCGGCCAGTGCCAGTTGCCGAAGGTTATTCAGGCACGCTGTACGATTCCCAGCCTCGCGGATTTTCTGCACGGCAGGCAGGAGCATTCCGATGAGCACGCCGATGATGGCGATGACCACAAGTAACTCGATCAATGTGAACCCGCGCCGATTGCGATTGACGATTGGGGACATGTGGGTACCCTTTCAAAGTAGCGGCCAAGACCGAAAGTCGCCTGTGGGCCTGCTCCACAGTTCACTTTACGGGAAGCGTTGTCAGGTTCAGAACCGCAGGTGCGGCCTGCGCCGCAGTGCAGCAAACCTCACCCGGATGAGATAGGCGAGCTGACGGAACACGTCAGACCTTTGGGACGCCCCGGGAACATGCATTGCATCAACTACTATAGCGTAAGCAGGTGCTGCGACTCTGTCAACCAAAAACTCGGAAAACTTCGCAATGCAGGCCAGTTCTCCAGGGATATCACTTCTGGAAGAAGCCGACAGTCGATGTTTCCCCAACCCCGAGCTCGACTTTGCAAGGTTTCTGGATCTGTCCAGCCGTTCACTCGGCGTCCTGGAAGGCGGCGACCCACGCAGCGCAGGGCGTCGGCTTCCTCTCAAGGCTCCACAAGACCGTGCACTTTCCATCACAGAGGTCACGGATCGCTTCAGCGGCAAAACTGAACAAGCCACCCCGCGGCTTTAATTTCCTGGACTGGACTCCTGGGTGTAAATGCACCGAAAGGATTCCACCGGTGGCGTCCTGCCGCAAGCCTGAAGCGCAAGCGAAGGGATGCGTTGCGGCCCGTCCTCCGCCTCCGATTCCGGCTAGTGTCGGGCAGCACACTCGCAGTAACGGTCCCCTTCGCGGGTTTCGTTACCCTTCCTCTTCCTCCCGCAGCTTGGCGAGCACACTGTAATCCTCGAGCGTGGTCGTATCCTGCGATGTCTGTTTTCCGCCGGCGATGTCGCGCAACAGCCGGCGCATGATTTTGCCCGAACGGGTCTTCGGCAAGGCGTCGGTGAAGCGGATATCGTCCGGCCGGGCCAAGGCGCCAATCTCCTTGACCACATGTTCCCGCAGATCTTTCTTTAACTCTTCCGAGGGAGGGTTACCGCTCTTGAGCGTCACGAAACACGCAATTCCCTCCCCTTTGATTTCATCGGGCCGGCCGACGACCGCCGCCTCGGCCACCTTCGCATGGTGTACCAGGGCGCTTTCGATCTCCATCGTACTCAGCCGGTGGCCTGCGACATTGAGCACATCGTCCACCCGGCCCATGATCCAGAAATAGCCATCCTGATCCTGGCGGGCGCCGTCCGCTGTGAAATAAACGTGCGGGACTTGGCCCCAGTACTGTTGGCGATAACGCTGATCGTCTCCGTAAATCGTTCGAATCATGGCGGGCCAGGGTTTGCGAAGGACCAGGAGCCCACCCTGGTTCTGCGGCACAGGGTTCCCCTGCTTATCCACGACCTCAGCCACGACTCCCGGAAATGGCCGAGTTGCCGAGCCGGGCTTGGTCGGTATCGCACCCGGCAGCGGTGTAATCATGATCATGCCCGTTTCCGTCTGCCACCAGGTATCGACAATCGGGCAGCGCTTGTTGCCGATGACTTCGTGATACCAAATCCAGGCTTCCGGGTTGATGGGCTCGCCCACCGTGCCCAACAGGCGCAGACTCGAGAGGTCGTGTTTCTTGGGCCACTGGTCTCCCCATTTGATAAACGCCCGGATCGCAGTCGGAGCCGTGTAGAATGTGTTGACCCGGTATTTCTCGATAAGCGCCCAGAAACGGTCCTCGCGGGGATAATTGGGCGCGCCTTCATACATGACGGTGGTTGCACCGTTGGCGAGCGGACCATAGACGATGTAGCTGTGGCCTGTCACCCAACCAATATCGGCCGTGCACCAATACGTATCGTCCTCGCGAAGGTCAAAAACCCAGCGGTGCGTCAGCGCGCAGCCTAAAAGATAACCAGCCGTGGTATGCAAAACACCCTTCGGTTTGCCGGTCGAGCCACTCGTGTAGAGCAGGTAGAGCGGATGCTCGCTATCCAAGGGCTCGGCGGGGCAGTCGGCCGAGGCATCGGCCATCAATTCATGCCACCAAAGATCTCGGCCCGGCTTCATCTCCACCGGCTGATTGCAGCGATTATAAACGATGCATTTCTCTACCGTCGGGGACCGATTCAGTGCGGCGTCCACGTTTTGCTTGAGGGGAATGATCTTGCCGCGCCGCCAGCCGCCGTCCGCCGTAATCAGGAGCTTGGCCTTGGCATCGTTGTTGCGGTCGGCCACGGCATCGGCACTGAAGCCGCCGAAGACGATGCTGTGCGGGGCCCCGATGCGGGCGCAGGCCAACATGGCAATGACCAGCTCCGGGATCATCGGCATGTAGAGAGCGACGCGGTCCCCTTTCTGGACGCCGAGGCCTTTCAACACGTTGGCGAACTTGCAGACTTCGCGATGTAGGTCTTGATATCGGAGCACCCGGCTATCCCCTGGCTCGCCTTCCCAGATGATAGCTGCCTTGTTTTTTCGGGGTCCTTGCAGATGCCGGTCGAGACAGTTGTAGCTGGCGTTGAGCTTGCCGCCCACGAACCACTGCGCATGGGGCTCATTCCAGACCAGTACCTTGTTCCAACGCTCGAACCAGTGGAGCTGCTCGGCCTGATCTGCCCAGAATCCCTCCGGATCGTCCTTGCCCCGTTGCCAGAGTTGTTCGTAGTCGGCTAAGCTCTTCACCTGAGCATGAGCCGCAAACTCCGGGGGCGGCGTGAAAACCCGCGTTTCTTTCAGCACGCTGGTAATATTGGCCGAAGCGGCAGAGGACATTGCAAAACCTCCTAGGAGTCCGTAGTCCGTGGCACTTCGATTGGCAGATCTCCAATGCACACTGTACTACGGCTAAGCATCGCTGGCTACGGACCACGGAAGACGAAGTACGAACTCAGAAGCGTGATGTCCTTGGCCGTCCAAGAACCGGCTGTTAAAATTAGCCATGCGAAATTGATGACACCCTGGGCCTGCTGAAGACAAGCATGATTCCGTCGACCGACCAGTACCGGGTCACCTACTTCAAACGCTTCAAGATGGAGGTCGATCTGCATGCCGTGGGCCCCGTGCCGCCGTTGGCGGAAGGGTACGGCTGGGTCGCATGGGAGGAGATCTTACTGGATATCCACGCCGACGTGATGTTCCGCAGCTTTTATGGTGAGATTGATTCCTTCGTTTTTCCCAGCCTCGGAGATCGCATCGGATCGCGCGTGCTGATGCACGAAATCCGGCGCAAGTCGGGCTTCGTGCCGCAAGCGACCTGGTTGCTGATGTCCGGAGATGGCTACTGCGGATGCATCCAAGGGCTTGTCGAGCGGAGCGGCTTGGGGGCCATCCAGAACCTCGCGGTGACCGCGCGGCATCGCGGTCGAGGGCTGGGGAGCGCGCTCCTGCTCCAGGCATTGCACGGCTTCAACCGATTGGGTCTGGACCGGGCTGGGCTCGAAGTAACGGCTCAGAATGAAGGGGCGGTCCGCCTGTACCAACGGCTCGGCTTCCGGCGGCGAAAGACGCTCTACAAGGCTGTGGACTTTCCATCCAATCTGAATGACCTCTATCCAAGTTCCCCTGTCTCTTGCCCCGTTTCGCAAGCTTGACATTGGACAATTTCCAGACGCCCTCCTAGTCTGACTGAGCCAGCGCGTTTGGATTGTAAGGAGATGACGTGCCCCAGGCAGTAGTTCATCAGCACACCTTTGCCAATGGATTGACTCTTCTGGCCGAGCGGATGGAACACGTTCGCTCCGCCGCTCTCAATTTCCTGGTTCCCGCCGGTTGCGCCCATGACCCGCCGGATCAGCTGGGCATCGCTTCGGTCATCTCGGATCTGATCACGCGCGGGGCCGGTCCGCGGAATAGCCGGGAGCTAACCTTGGCCCTGGATACGCTCGGGCTCGACCGGGATGAGAGCGTCGGCTCGATGCACATCCGGTTCTGGGGAGCGACGCTCGCCCGCAATCTACCGGCCGCCCTCGAAATCTACGCGGATATCCTGCGCCGCCCCCATCTGCCCAAAGAGGAGATCGACGCCGTCAAGGCACTGGCCCTCCAGGATCTGCAAAGTCTCGAGGATGAACCGCGTCAGAAGGTCCTGGTGGAGTTGCGGCAACGGCATTACCCGCCGCCACTGGGGCAGGACCGGCGCGGCAGCGTGGCCAGCATCCAGGGGTTGACGATCCGGAAGATCCGCAATCAGTATCAGCGGCTTTTCAGCCCGAAGGGGACGATCTTATCCGTCGCCGGCAACATCGACTGGGAGCCACTCCGCAATCAGGTTGGCCGGCTATTCGGCGACTGGAAGGGCGACGAGGAATCGGCACTGCAATTTGGTGCCCAGCCCGGGAAGCGGACGCACATTGCCAAGGACACGACGCAGACGCAGATCGCGCTGGCTTATGACAGCGTGCCGATTGGCAATGCGGATTATTATGTCGCTATGGCAGCAGTAAATGTGCTGAGCGGCGGCATGAGCGCCCGGCTCTTCACCGAAGTGCGGGAAAAGCGGGGTCTTTGTTACGCCATTTGGGCCAGCTACCAGACGTTCAAGGATCGGGCCAGCGTGCTCTGTTACGCCGGCACGACCAACGAGCGAGCTCAGGAGACCCTCGACGTGACCCTGGGCGAGCTTCGCCGTCTGGCAGACGGAATCGAGCCGGAGGAAGTGGAGCGCATCCAGGCCGGGCTCAAGTCCGCCTTGATCATGCAAGAGGAATCGACTTCTGCCCGGGCCGGAACGCTCGCCTCCGACTGGTACTATCTGGGCCGCGTGCGCAGCTTCGATGAAATCGAGGCGGCAATCAATGCGCTGGCGCCGGAAACTATCGTCCGCCATCTCCACCGCTGCCCGCCGCGGAATTTTACGGTCGTCACCCTGGGACCGAAACCGCTCACGGTGCCCGTCTAGTGGCGGTACGCAGGACCGCCGGACTCTCCGGGCTGCCCTGAAACCGAAAACAAGGAGCTATCTGGTGCCCTTTCATACGCATAATCTCGACAACGGGTTGAAAATCATCGGTGAGACCAGTCCGTCGGCCCGCTCGGTGGCGCTGGGGTTCTTCGTTCGTACCGGGGCCCGAGACGAAGTACCCGCAGTCAGTGGCGTAACCCACTTCCTGGAGCACATGGTTTTCAAAGGAACGCCCCGGCGAACAGCTCTGGATGTGAATCGCGATTTTGATCGGATCGGCGCCCATTACAATGCCTTCACGAGTGAGGAGAACACCGTCTTCTATGCCGCGGTCTTGCCGGAGTACATTCCCCAGGCCGTTGACATCTTGGCCGACATCTTGCGCCCCAGTCTTCGGCAAGATGACTTCGACATGGAGAAGAACGTCATCATCGAAGAAATCGGCATGTACGAAGACCAGCCGATGTGGTCGGCGTACGATCATGCCAAGCGCGCCTATTTCGCCAACCATCCGCTCGGCAACAGTATCCTGGGCACGCCGGAAAGCATTCACGCTCTGACGCGGGACCAAATGCACGCCTATTTCCAGCGCCGCTATGTGGCCCCGAATATCACCGTGGTGGCGGCCGGAAACTTCGATTGGCAGGCGTTCGTGGCGGAGATTGAAAAACACTGCGCCGACTGGACGACGGGTCCAACCGGCCGGGAAGAGATCCGAGAAACTGCAGGTTCGGGTGGATTCGAGGTGCTCACCAAGGCCAAAGTGACGCAAGAGCATGTGTTCCTGATTTCCCCCGGTCCCCCGGCCGACTCGCCGCTCCGCTACGCCGCCGATACGCTGGCACTGGCTGTCGGCGACGATTCCGGAAGCCGGCTCTACTGGTCGCTGGTTGATCCTGGGCTCGCCGACTCCGCCGAGTGTAGCTTCCACGATTATGAAGGGACCGGCTCGTTCTATACCTCTCTCAGCTGCGAACCGGGCCAAACCCGCAAGAACCTTGGTATCGTTCTCGATCTCCTGCGCGACGTACGGCAGAAAGGGATCACGGAGGAGGAGCTGCAGCAAGCCAAGAGCAAGATCGGTTCGCGTGTTGTCCGCAGCAGCGAACGGCCGATGGGACGCATGCAAGCGATCGGCATGGCCTGGACCTATTTGCACCAGTACCGAACGGTCGATGACGAATTGAAGGCGTTCGATGCGGTGACGATCAAGAACATCCGCGAGGTGCTGGATCGCTATCCGCTCGATCGAGTCACGACACTCGCGCTGGGACCGCTGGAGAAGCTTGCCCCACCGGATCATTGAACGAAATCGCCGGCCCACTGCATGGCCGTGGGCCGGCGAATCGGTGTTCCCGTCTCAGTCGAGTCCGTTCAATCCAGCGAAAAAGGCGTCGATGGACGATTGTCCTTGCCAGCCCATGATCGAGTCGGGCGAATCCGAGCTTTGCGTTGTTTGAGTGGGATCCGGAGCCTTATCGATGCCTGACATCCCCAGTCCTGCAAGGGCCGGCGTCATCAGGGAGCTTCCCGATGGAGCCGCGGGAGCGATTGCCGTGGAGCTTTGCAAAGAAGGAACCAAGGAACTCGGCAATGCTTGGGATCCGAGCGAACCATCCACACTGCCCGCGGAAGTCGGGCCGTGCGCGAGACTGGCGGCGGCACCGCCGGGCACGCCCGTTGCTGTAACGGTGTCAAAATACTTGTCGTAGGAACTAGCCAGGAAGGCGATCCCGCCTGCCGTGATCGCATTGTCCGTTGCCTGGACACTCTTTAACAGCGTTGTGCCGTTGCTGTCATACAACCGCCCAGTAATGCTCCCGCCGACTCCCCAGACGACCTCCAATCGATACCAGTGATCGGGGAGATAGCTCTGCGAAGCGACGGCCAGGTTCCTGAAGCCGAATCCGCTATTATCTTGAAGAATCAGCTGATTGGTGTCCGCAGCCGCAACCAGGGACAACGTTCCGCTGGCGGACGCTCCAAATCCAAAATAGGCCCGACCCGCCGTGAAATTGGGCAGATTCACCCAGACGGAGAGCGTTTCTCCTTGCTGAACGTGAGCCGCGGGATCGTTGCGATATATCCAGCTGCCGCTGCTGGGCATGTCCAGGCCGTATGTGCCGTCGTGGGCGGCTTTGGTGGCCGTCGTGGCCGCCACCTGGTAGCTGCTGAAGTGGTACATCGACAGCCCGGGCGGCGTACGCTCGAAGTTTTCGATGACCGAACTCGTGGAAGCCACGGTTAGCGTGCTCGATACCGTGGCGGGTGCAGCGGTCTCATGGTTGATGGTTGTGGTTACAGCGAAGGAGCCCTGAGAGGAGTAGGTATGGGAGCCGCTAACCGTGAAGATGCCGCCGTTGAGCGTGATGGTGCCCGCGCTGGCCGAGCTGCCATCGCCCCAATTGATCGTGGCGCTGTAGTGCGTGGAATCATTGGCCTCCGGTCCGCCCGGATCGGTGAACGTCGCCACCGCCCCGCTGAACGGCGAGCTCGGCACGGCGCTCCCATTCACCGCGGAACCGACCACGGAGACCTCGGCGACCGTAGCGGAGCTGGTGATGGACTGGGGAGAGGAAGCTTCGTGGTTGATGGTGATGGTGAGCGTGTAGGCGCCTTCCTCGGCATAGGTATGGCTGCCACTGACACTGAAGGTCGAGCCGGACAGG
>DATGIQ010000152.1:0-14033 GCA_035295665.1 Gemmataceae bacterium
TACCTACGTCGGTCGGACCGCGGATAAGCGCATGGCCGACCAGGAAGGCATCGTCTATCCGCCAGGGACCGTCTTGTACGAAGATAGTGGTTTCCAAGGATACGAGCCGGGGGTAGCGCAGACCTGCCGGACGAAAAAAAAGCCGCGCGGCCGGGAGTTAACGGCGGCGGAGAAGTGGAGCAATCGGCAGTTGGGCCGCATCCGGGTGCGTGTGGAGCATGCCTTGGCCGGCATCAAGCGCTGCCGGATCGTCAAAGACGTCTTGCGGAACATGGCTGAGGATACATCCAATGCGGTCATAGAGGCGGCCTGTGGCTTGCACAACCTTCGCATTGACAAGCGTAAGCGACCATTGAAAACCTCACGAAATCCTTAATTCTGATAAAGTCTATTGCGATGGATCGACATTCTACCACTGATCACGGGAATAAGAGAAAGCCATTCTTAAGGTGTCTCCTTTCTTCCCCAGAATTTCTTGGCGCTATAATGGGCGGTTGGGTAATATCTCTGCCGATAGTGGCTGTGTTTGTGGCGGGGCATGGCCAATGGTTCTTACTGCCGTACCTGGCGATATATGGAGCCTTCGGAGGCGCGATCGGCCTGTCCATAGGACACGCGATTAGGCTTACTTTTGTGATATGGCGTTTTTTCTTCCGGAGGTAGAAGAGCCCGAAAGGGAACATCGTTCCAGTGCTCTTTTCGGAAGTAATGGTCATTAACAAACTTGCGACGGACAGCTATCAGATCTGATAATAGAATATGGGCGCACTGCGTTGCGCAGTGTAGAGAGCATGCCACGATCCATGCCAGAGAGCGTTCATCGAGGTCCACTCCCGCGCCTTCTGTTTTGCTCTAACCATTGCTACTGGGATCCCTCCAGCGGTGCCGCCCTCTGCACACGCGAGTTGCTGGAGACGCTATCCCAGCGGCGTTGGGCATGCCGAGTCTTCTGTGGCCCGCATCTTGACTTCGAGGATGCTAGCTCGCTAGGCCAACTTCTGGGTGCTGAGCAAATCCGCTTCGAGAAGCGCCAGACAACTGCCGGAGCCATGCCGGTGTCGGTCGTCCATTTCCAGAATGGCGGCGTGCCGGTTATGGTCTACGATAGTCCCGTGGCCCGCCGCGGTGAGAACCTCACGCGAGAAGAGGGCGCCTGTTTCCTGGCCCTCTTCGATCGCGTGCTGCAACGCTTCCAGCTAGACCTGCTGCTGACCTACGGCGGCCATTGGTTGGCCGAAGAGATCATCGCCCACGCCAAGCGGCGGCGCATCCCCGTGGTCTTTGCGCTGCACAACTTCGAATACCATGGAGCCGAGCTGTTCCGGCCTGTCGATGCGGTGCTCGTGCCGTCGCGGTTCTCCCAGGAGCACTACCGCCGCACGCTGGGGCTGACCTCCACCGCCATTCCCGGTCCCTGGGATTGGAGACGGGTGTGCTGCAAGGAGGTACGGGGCCAGTACGTCACGTTTGTCAACCCGCAGCCGCAAAAGGGCGTCTTCCTGTTCTCACGCATCGCTGCCGAGCTTGCTCGACGACGGCCCGACATCCCGCTCCTGGTCGTCGAGGGGCGGGGCAAAGCCGGTTGGCTCGACCGCACCGGCATCGACATCGAGCGGCTCGGCAACGTGTTCGTCATGCCCAATACCCCCGACCCGCGCGATTTCTATCAAGTCAGCCGGATGGTGCTGATGCCGTCGCTGTGGCGTGAATCGTTTGCCCGTGTGGCGGCCGAGGCGATGATGAACGGCATCCCGATCTTGGCCAGCTCGCGCGGCGGCTTACCGGAGACCCTGGAACACGCCGGCTTCCTCTTCGACGTGCCAGAGAAATACACGCCCGACTCCCGACTGGTGCCCAGCGCCGAAGAAATGGCTCCATGGATCGATACCATTATCCGCCTTTGGGACGATGCGACGCTCTATGAGCAGGAACGCCGCCGCTGTCTCGCTGCCGCCGAAGCCTGGCGACCCGAGCGCCTGCTGCCGCGCTTCGAAGAATTCTTTGCCGAGGTCCTGCGGCGCCGTGGCCTCGCAAGCCAGTCCGAAATGCTTAACCGCACGGGACCGGGGACGTAGTCGTTTTCCCAGCCCCACAAGAATGGTTTCCGTACGATAAAGCACTGTGACATGGTCGCCCGATGCCCCGTCGCTAAGCAGTGACGTTCGCGCTGACTCTATCCGCTTACGCCGCGGCTGAACGTACTTCCTGATCAGCCCACAGCCGATGTGCTTGAGCTTCCATGAGCCGGCCGGATCAGTTTCGCTTTTCCAGGCTCACAAATGGGGCACGGCCCCTTTCTTCTCAGACGGACCGTCCCCTTTTTGAACCAGTTCCTTAAAATCAATTGCAGCGGCACTCGTGTCCGATACACGACCCGCCGTGCCGTGGCAATTCCTACGACAGCGCTGTCAGACGGGTTCGCCGGCAGAAGGAGATTGCATCATGGTGAACGCTTCCGTCCCGTCTGCGCCGCCGCAGGTGGCCACGGGTAATTCCGGTCTGGATGATATCCTCGGAGGGGGCCTCACTCCCGATCGTCTGTACCTGGTGGAAGGGGATCCAGGCTCGGGCAAGACCACGCTGGCCCTACAGTTCCTCCTCCAAGAGGTCCGCACCGGCGAGCCGGTGTTGTATGTGACGCTCTCGGAAACCACCGAGGAATTGCGCGGCGTCGCGTGCTCCCACGGATGGTCGCTGGAAGCCGTCATCGGGTTCTGGTAGTGGACGATAACGTAGATGCGGCGGATAGCATGGCCATGCTTTTGCGAATGGTCGGGCAGGAGGTTCGTGTGGCCTACGATGGACCCACCGCCTTGCTTATCGTCCAAGCGTTTCATCCACAGGTGGTGCTCCTGGACATCGGCATGCCGGGAATGGACGGCTATGCCGTGGCCCGCCGGCTCAACGAAAGCCCCGAGCTGAAGCCCGAGGTATTGGTAGCCATGACGGGTTGGGGCCAACAAGAAGATCGGCGCCGTTCTCTGCAAGCAGGCTTCGACCACCACCTGGTTAAGCCCGCAAAGCCAGAGGAGCTGGAACAGCTGTTTCGTCGGAACAAAGAATAATGCCATCCGTGGCTAAGACAAGTTCATCCGCCATCCGGGGAAGTGAACGATCGAAATTGCCGCGGTGGAAATGCGCTCGCCAAGATTGATTGTCCTGGCCGACGCAATGAAGCCTGCTGAGCAATGGCTTGTCCACTTCTTGAGAAGGATTTTGCACCTTCTGGCCAGGCTTGGGCGTTAGACTCTTCGGCGGGGGGCCACGGCGCGAATGAGAGCGACCAGGATACACGCGCCCACAAACGCGATGACGATGCTACCCCAGAAGCCGGCTTCCCCCTGGACCAGCAGGCTGAACACTAACCCGCCGATGAATGCGCCGATCAGGCCGACGATGATGTCGCCAATGATCCCGTAACCGCCGCCACGCATGAACAGGCCGGCCAGCCAACCGCCAATGAGCCCGACGATGAGCCAAGCGATAATGCCGCCCGGACGAAGCTCCATTGCTGCAAACATGGCGATCCTCCACTTGTTGCTGAAGTTACTTGGTTAACGCCTCATGGACCTTTCGGAATGGTCGCCTTCGGAATCAGGATCCGGATCGTTTTTCACGGTGAAGGTCCACGCCGGGACAATGCGATCCACTTCCTCGACGGTCTCCCAGCCGCTCCAGCCGTGGACGACCTTCCCGCGGTCCGGGTGGATCCCTCGCCACCAGCGGCGGACGCGCTGGAATCGTCCATGTTGAAAGAGCACGTGTTCATCGAGAAGCTCGTGTTTTGGCATGGGAGACTTCCTGTTCGCTGATGAGCAGACAGGCGCCCGTTTTGCTACCTTCGGGCAAAGCTTCCCGCACGCTCCAGCTCCCGTGCACAGTCAATACAATGACGAGCATACGGCAGAGCTTGAAGACGCGCCTTGGGAATCTCTGTCTGGCACTCCTCGCATCGGCCAAAGGTTTGTTCGTCAATCCGGTCCAAGGCAGCGGCCGTTTCTGCCAAGGTTTGCTCCTCGCTTTCGAGGAGGCTTAGCGCGACCTGCTGATCAAAACTGTCCGTGCCTAAATCCGCCGGGTGAAGCGGCAAGTTGGAAAGATTGCCATCCCCGCTGCGGCGAAAGGCTTCCTCTCCCAGGTCGCTAACATTCTCGCGCAAGCGCTCCCTTAAGCGAAGGAGCTGATCCCGAAAGGAATGCAATTCAGTCGTCGTCATGGCACACTCACTCAAATCTCTGGAAGACTGGGTAACGACTCGGCGCCGAGCCAACTCCTACCACACCAGGGCCCGCTGGGTGCCCTAATAGTGGGGAGAAACATGCAAGTCGTGTGCCGATTGCAGAATGCCTTGGCAACCACGTTGGCGGTGGCCACGCTGGATCTCAAGGACCGGAACTGCTCGGAGGGGGGAGCGGTTGCGGTGGAGAAGGCAAGGCGGACGTGGAGCCTTCAGATGCGCTGGCCGAGGGACACCCCCCGCCTTCGCCGGCGATTCCCTGGGCGGGATGGCCAAGGGCTCGGTAAAGACGAAACTGGGCCCGGTCATAATCGGCGATTGCAGCGTAGTAGTCGAAATATGCCTGGGCAAGCGCTTGCACGGCCGCCACGGCTTCCTGGGGTCGGACCAGCGTCTGCACCACGCCCCCGGCTTGCTTCGTCTGCCCCAAGGCGGCCAGGTTCTTGTCCGCAGAAGCGACCGCTGATCGGAGCCCTCGGTCAGCTGCGCTCGTCCGGCGGCCAGCGGATTGGGCCTGGGCGTAAGCCTGGGCCACCTCGGCGGCCACCCGATCCTGGATGCGGAACAGCTCAAGGACCGCAAGATGGTTCTCGGCCGTGCGCTGATGGATACGCGCCCGGTTGCCGAAACCGAGGTTATCCAACTGCCACAATACCTGGAGGTCGAGGTCACCCCGCAGACCGGTGTTGTCGATCTTGCCATTGGGGCCGCCCGCAAAGATGCCCCCAGCGAGAGTCCCGGTCACCGGCGTTGAGAAACCACGCAAGAGGACACTGGGGATCAAGGGCCGCAGCTTCTCCTGCTTTAGCAGGGCCAGGGTTGCTTGCACCTGCGCCTGCTGGGCAGCCAATTCGGGCCGGGAAGTAAGCGCAATCGGAATCAGATCATCCACGTGCTGGTTGAGGTCGATGAGGTCCACGCGGAGGTAGGGAGGCTCCGCCGGCTCCACCTGAGCGGAGGGATCTAACCGCAAGATGCGCAGCAAATCCGCACTGGCCACCCGCCAGCGCTCACGGGCCAGGAATTCGGCTTGCTGACGCCGCGCAAGCTCTGTGTCGGCCCGATCCAATTCCAGCGCAGGGACCAAGCCCCCGGACACCAGCTTCTGAGTGCGGCCGAGGATTTCCTCGGTACGGTGCGTGGCTTCGATCGCCCCGGCCAGCTCACCCCGGGCCTGCTGCACCGTGAAGTAGGCGTCGGTCACTGCCAGCAGTGTATCATTGGCGGCCGTCTGGAGGTCTGCTTGCCGGGCCCGCAGCTGCTGCCGGGCGACCAGCCGCGCAAAGATCGCATCATCAAGGGAAAGGATGGCGGCCGCCCCGATCCCGGTGCCGACACCGAACATGAGACTACTGCGACTATTGTCGAGGATGTTGCCGGAGGTGTCCTGAACCTTGCCATCATGACGGTTGTAGTCACCACCCACGGTAAGCGTCGGCAGCCAGAGGGCTCTCGCTTGGTCGAGCACAGCCATCGCCACCCGGATTCGTTCGGCGGCAGCGGCGATGTCGACCGCTTGAACATGGGCCAGCTGCAAGGCGCTCGGCAAGCTGATCGGAAGCGACTTGTCGCCGTCGGGGGGAGCAAGAGAAGGATAAGGGGCCGCCGGAGCAGACTGAGAAGTCTCTGTAGGCGTGAGAGACGGTAACTGCTCCTGGGCGAACGCGCTAGCAGGCACTGCGTCCAGACGAATGGCCAGGACGACGAACAGCGTCAGCGCACACGATCCCGGTGAGCTGGCTCTTAGCATCGCCTTGCCCTCGCTGCCCCTTACCTCGGTTGACTCCGCGCGGCGGCCTTGTGCAGCCTCTGCTCTTTATGTCGGTTAGAGGAATTCGCGTGGTTGAATGAATCGCGCGGACGAATCGGCTTCTACGGAGAATGCGCGGTTAGGCTTGCCTAGTTCGCTCTCCTTACCTAGCTACTCCGTGCGGTCGTGATGGGCTGACCATCAGTCAAGGATCCGATATGGTCCTGAACGATCTCTTCCGTCCCGGTGAAGGCTTGCCATGATCCCTGTTCGCCGTCCTTGGCTGGCCTCATCTGCTTTTTCAAGACCTCGACCCTTCGGCTGTCGCGGGCGCCCATCTCCACCGGTACGCGCCATGCTTTGCCATTCTCCACGAGAAAGCAGAAAGTACGGTAGCCTTGATTGACGTCCCCTTCGGTGATCAGGGCCGAGGCAGGAAGCGTCAGGACGTTAGGGCGTTCGACAGTGATGCTCGCATTGACATACATACCGGCGCGCAGCTTCCCATTCGGATCGGACACGTCGATTTCGGCCAGAAGGGTGTGCGCGGTCCGGTCGACGGACCACGAAGTTCGCATCACTTTGCCGCTGTAGGCGTAGGAGGGAAGGACCGGGATGCGGAACGTGGCCGGGCTGCCTTGCTCAACCCAGGCGGCGTCGACCTCCGGCACTTCGACCCGGATGCGCAGCAGATCGGTGCGCACCACGACGAACAGGGGCTGGCTGTTGGGCCCCGTGGCCGGCTGCACGAAGTGTCCCGTATCGACGGGACGCTGGGTCACCACGCCATCAAAGGGAGCCCGGATCGTGCGGTAGCCAAGCATCGTTTGCACTTGGGCGCGGTTTTGCTGGGCAACTTCAAGGTGTGCGGCCGCGACCGTCACATCGACCTTGCTCTTGGCCCACTTGGCCTTGCTGGCGTTGCGATCCGCCTCGGCAGAACGCACCTGCGCCTCGACTTCCGCCAATGCCGCCCTGGATGTCTCCGCCGTCAGCCGGTTTTCTTCGACATCTTCTTTGCCAATCGTCCCACTGCGTCCGGCCTGGGCCAAACGTTCATAGCGTGACTGGTCGCGTTGGAGTTGCGCTTCGGCACGCTGGCGGATGGCTTGTGCCGCTTGCACCTTGGCTTCGGCGCTGTGGAAATCCGATTCCGCGACCAGGACCATTTCCTTGGCTTGCCGGACCTCTGCTTCTGCCTGAGAAACGAGCGCGTTTTTCTGGGCAAGGTCCACTTCCATCTCCGGAACATAGAGCTCGGCAAGGACCATTTCCTTGGAGACGCGGTCGCCGATATCCACGTTCAACTTCTGGACATAGCCAGCGATCTTGCTGAACAGAGGCGTTTGTTCGTACCCCTGGATGTAGCCAGGCTGGGTAACGGTGCGGCGTAGCGTGCTGCGCTCGGGGTTCATTGTTTGGACCGTGAGGACCGTCGGCTCGGTGGTGGAGGCTGCGGGCGGCTCGGGAGCCCCGACGGTTGGCCGATTGCAGCTGCCCATTCCCAAAGCCAAGAAGCTGGCAGTGAGTTTCCAAAATGCCTGCGCCCGGCAGAAGGATGGCGACTTCATGCTTGGTCTCACGATGGAACGGACCTCCTCTCGGTTTGCCGGTCAAAATACGTGCTTTGTGGATCATCCGGATCCAGCGACACGGAACGGGTGCTGCTGCGGCCCTGCACGATGGCGAACGCCGATGGGAGGACGATGAGCGTGGCCAAGGTCGCCGCCGCCAATCCGCCGATGACGGCTCGACCCAACGGCGCGGTCTGCTCGCCGCCCTCACCCAGGCCGAGGGCCATCGGCACCATGCCGGCAATCATGGCGCAGGCCGTCATCAAAATGGGCCGCAGCCGGCTCTGCGCACCTTCGACCGCGGCCAAGGGCGAAGCCATCCCACTCAACCGGCTCCGCTCGGCAACGGTCACCAGGAGAATGGCATTGGCCACGGCCACACCGATGGCCATGATCGCCCCCATGAACGACTGGATATTCAGCGTCGTGCCGGTCAGGAGCAGGGCCAGCGCCACACCGGCGATGGCCGCGGGCACCGCCAATACCGAGACCAGTGCCAACCGCACGGACTGGAAGTAGGCGGCCAACAACAGAAAGACCGCAATGACGGCCAGGCTCAGGCCGAGCGTCAACCCTTCCGAGAGCTTCCCCCCCGCCAGCCAGCCGAACATCTGCTGCATGGGTACAATTTGGCCGCGGACATCTACCTGCACGCCGCGTGGTGGCTCGCCGGCTGCAGCCAGCGCACGGCGGACCTGCGTCGCTACCCGACCGAGGTCTTCGCCTTCCACATTGGCCGTCAGGCTCAGAAGACGCCGCATATTGTAGCGGTCATATTCTCCCGGCACTTTGCCTTCGCGGACTTGTGCGACATCGCGGAGCAGCAGTTGGCTGTTGCCGTTGCCCTTGACCGGGACCATGCCGATTTCCTCCGCCGAGCTCATTTGGTAGGGCGGAATCTCGACCTGCACTTGATAGCCGATCCCGGTGTCCGGAGCGGCCCAGAAATTGGGCACCACAAATCGGCTCGATGATGTCGCTGAGACCAGAGAGTTCGCAAGTTCGCGCGTAGTTACGCCGCTCAACCCCGCACGCTGGCGGTCTACCTCCACAGTGACGGCGGGGTAATCGAGGGACTGAGCGAACTGCAAATCCCGAAGTGACGCGATCTTCACCAACTCCGCGCGGATCTTATCCACGTAGGCCCGGTGCTCGGCGGCCTTGGGACCGGTGAAGGCCAGTCCGCTGACGGCCACTTCGACCGGCGTCGGCGAACCGAAACTCATGACTTCGTTCACGATGTCCGCCGGCTCGAAGGAGAGCTTCAACCCATGCACACGCTCGGCAATCTGCTCCGGGGAGAGATGCTCCGAGCGGAGCTTCGCCGTGAGCCACTCCTGAAGGCGGCGCGGCAGCTCATCCCGTAACCGATGTTCGAGTTCCTCCACCCGGACGCTGCTCCCCTCCTTTAAGCCGATGCGCCATACGGCCTCTTCGGGTCCGCGGGTCCAGAGATAGATATTGTTGATGGGGTAGCTGGACCCGATCAGGCCCACATAGCCCAGGGAGAGCGCCAGGTTATCTTCGCCACGTCGGTTCTTGCCCGCCGCTTCCTTGATGATGCGCAGCGCCTCGTTTGCGATCTCCTCGGTCCGCTCGATGCGCGTGCCGTCCGGAGCGCGGAGCCGCAGCTGAAATTGTCCCGTGTCCACCGTGGGGAAGATCTCGATCCCCAGTTTTCCGCCGGCCAGCCAGAGTACAAGCCCCGCCCCGACCACGTACCCGCCGACAACCAGCCAACGGAAGGGCATAGCTGCCTGCAAGGCGCGGGTAAAGTGGGGCCGCAGCCGGGTGAACGAAAAGCGTCCCGCGGGCCGGTGCGAGTCCGCCTGGAAGTGGCGCAGGACCCAGACGGACATCACGGGGACAAACATGCTGGACAGGAGATACGACGCGACCATGGCGAAGCCGACGGCCAAGGACAGCGGCACGAACAAGGCCTGGGCTGCCCCTTGCATGAAGAAAGCGGGAAGGAGGACCGCCAGGACACAGAGCATGGCCAGGAGTCGGGGCACGGCGGTCTCGGCGTTGCCGAGCCGGGTCGCTCGGGCAATGTTGTCGGATTTATCCATCTGCGTATGGATGTTCTCGACTTCGACCGTGGATTCGTCCACCAACATACCGACCGCCAACGCCAACCCGCCCAGCGTCATCAGATTGATGGACTGTCCCGTCAGCCACAAGGCCATCACGGAGCCCAGCAAGGCGAAAGGGATGTTCAAGACGACCACGATCGCGCTCCGCCAGTCGCGCAGGAACAAAAGCACCATGAGTCCTGTCAGCAACGCGCCCAACACCCCCTCGGTGCAGACGCCCCAGATGGCCCGGGTGACGAACGGCGATTGATCGAATTGGAGCTGAACGTCGATGTCCTCAGGAATGGCTTTGCGCATGGCGCCCAAGTTCGCCTTCACGGCGTCGATGACCGCCAGCGTCGAGGCATCGGCCCGTTTGTTGACCAGGAGGTAGACCGCCCTACGGCCGTCTGCAAGGGCGTAGCCCGTGGGGATGTCGGTACTGTCCTCGATTTGCGCAAGATCACGCAGATAGACGTTTTCACCTGGTCGAAGCGGGATATTGCCCAGTTCTTTGGGATCTTTCACCATGGCATTGGTCGGCACGATCGGCATCTGATCCTTGATGCGGGCGTTGCCCGACGGACTGATGAGGTTGCCCGAGGTCAGGGCCATCACCACATCCTCGGGTGAAGCATGGTAAGCGCGCAAACGGTTCGGATCGACCTGGACGACGATCGTACGCTGGTTGCCCCCGAACGGCGGCGGCGCCGATACGCCGGGCAGGCTGGAAAACATGGGACGTACATTGAAGAGGGCCAGGTTTTGGATTTCGCCGATGCTTCGGGATTTGCTGGATAAGACCAGGTAGCCGACCGGCACGCTGCCGGTGTCGAAGCGCATCACGAAAGGACCGACCGTCCCGGGCGGCATAAAGGCACGGGAGCGGTTGACATACTGAACCGTCTCGGCCATGGCTTGCGCCATGTTGGTGTCCGCGTGAAAAAAAAGCTTCATCAAGGCGACACCCTGGACGTTCTTTGATTCGACGTGGTGGATCCCCGAGATGTACAGGAAGTGGTACTCGTAGTAATTGGTGATGAGCCCTTCCATCTGGGCCGGATCCAGGCCCCCGTAAGGCTGGGCCACGTAAATGACCGGCAGATTCAAGCTTGGGAAGATATCGATCTTCATCCGTGTCACGGCCAGGACGCTTCCCAGCACGAGGGCGAGGATGGCCACGATCACGGTGATCGGGTGCCGGAGCGCGAAGACAATCGGGTTCAGGTTCATCCGAAGAAACCCTCAGTGCTTTTGCCGGATGTTCTGAAAAGGCTGGTCCTGATCCTCGATGACTTCGGCCACCAGTTCGGCGAGTTTGTGCCGCGCTTCGCGGAGTACTTTTTTCCCGGCCGGCGTAGCCCGGTAGTAGTTCCGTCGCCGCCCGTTGACCCATTTGGTTTGGCTCCGGAGGTAGCCGAGTTCTTCCAGCAAGTGGAGGGTTGGGTAGAGCGTACCGGAGCCGATCCGGTAACCGTGCCGGACGATCTCTTCGCTAATCTCCGCACCGTAGGTAGGCGCTTTCGCCGCGTGGTAGAGGATATGCAAGCGAATGAAGCCGTTAAAAAAGTGCCGGGTGATGGGGTCGTCCGCCATGATCTTCGATTCCGATGTTGGATTTCGATATCGTATCGCGATGAAGCGGAGAGGACAATCAGATTTTCCCAGAGCGACCTGGAGCATTTTGTGACCGGATGTAGCGGGCATCTGACACGAGCCCGGAGCGCGACAGCTTTTTGCATCGACGGGCGAAAGGCCCCAAATTGCTTGGGGTTACGGCAAATGCCCGGGAGCAACGCCACTGAGCATCACCCCCCCAGCGCCATCAACCAGCTCCACGCCGATACCGGCGCGCACACTGGCGATAACATCGCGGACACGCCAGGTGGCAAGATTTGACGTAACTCCAACGGAGGGGGAGGGATTCGAACCCTCGGTGACTTACGCCACGCCGGTTTTCAAGACCGGTGCAATCGGCCACTCTGCCACCCCTCCTGGATCCCCGCCACGCAGTTGGGTCGGCAGTGCGTCCTCGCTGCGGACCACCGGGGAACATCCTATTTTTCCAGGATACTGCAGCCAGAGATTCCGGACAACGTCGCCGTGGCTGGTAACCCGCGGTTACAGCGTATGGGCATCACGGAGCCTGTTGGGCATCGCCGTTGAGAGACCGGAAGATACTCGGGCCTTCATTGCGGAACAAGAGGGCTGTAGGGCCCAACTGACGCAGCAACTCCTGTCCCACGCTACTGGCCCAGAAGCTGGAAGAACGTGTCCGCGCTCCCTGCGCGAATTGTCCCAGGCTGGTGACGGTCACCACGCCGTTACCAGTCACGGTAGACATTATCCGTTCCTGGCTGATGAGAACCGCCGGCGTGAAGGAACCCTGGCGGTATGCGTATGGTTGGCGGTGACGGTGAAGGCAACGTTTTTGGAACCGGGACTGCCATTGTAACTGAGCGTGCCGGTCAGGGGATCGAGCAGTGTGCCATCGCCCCAGTTAATGCTCACGACCTTGTAAGGGGTGTTGATCGCGCCGGACGACTCGGCAGGAGTGGGCTCTGGCCCGCCCGGATCGGTGAAGGCCGCCACCGCCAGGCTAAAGACTGGCCTGGCCGCTGGTCAAGCCATGCAACCCCCATTGGCAATCGGCTTGATCATCATGTTCATCATGTCGCCATGAAAATTGGCCATATCCGTGGCGGGGCTTGCTTGCTCAAATGCCGTGTGGCAATTCGGCTGGTTGGAAGTCCGAATTCGATCGACACGAGAGGAACACAACGTGAATTCCCGCTATCCGTGTCTTACTGCCCATACGCAGGATCTGGAGATGCAGCTTTCGTTTCGCGCCAAAGCAATGGGACCTTGCCATAGGTCAGGCAACGCCACAGCCACTCCGCTGGTCCCAAGCGGAAGAGGTGCAACCAGAGCAGGCTGGCGAGGATCTGAAAAATCCAAATCCCGAAGACGATCCCGATCTGCCCGACACGGTCGACCCGGCCAAAGAGCCCGAAGCCGTAACCGTAAAAGATTGTCGTGCAGATCACTGTCTGCATCAGGTAGTTCGTAAACGCCATCCGCCCGACCGCCGCCAACGGCCGGATGAGTTTTCGCAACCACGGCTGCTGGTACACAAGCATGGCCAGGCCGACCCAGCCCAGACTTACCAGAATGCTCCCCCAATAGTTGAATTGGGTGCCGATGAAAATGGCGTAAAGGGCATCCCACTCCTCGGCGAAGTTCCATTGGACGCCGTAGAGGATTACTGGAACCCCCAGACACAGAGCCGCGGCAACAAGCCCCCAATACGTCGCCGATGAGCGTGCGGCACTGAAAAAACCCAGTCGAAAAAGGGCCATCCCAACTAACATCAGTCCACCGGCACGCCAAAAGACCAGGAACAGAAAACCGGCGGTCTGGACTGCTAGCGTCGAGGGCCAGCGTTCTTCAAATTCTTGAAGCCAACTGCCGCGATAGGCAGCTAGCTCGGCCTCGATCACTTCCGCCGACGGTTGCCAGGAGCGCTGGAGCCCTTCCTTGATCTGCTCACGCACGGCCTCGGAGACATGCGGCGAAGCGGAGATCCAGGCGAGGAGCCCGCCCAGCAACAACAGCAGGACAGACGGGGCGGCAATGCACACGATACCGAGCACGAGCTGTATCCCGGAATGGAGACGGCGAAGGGGATACACCAGCATGCCGCACAGCGCGTAAGAAAACAGGATATCTCCATACCACAGCAAATAAGCGTGGAGCAAACCGAACAGAGCCAGGGCACCCATCCGCCGATAGTGCACTCCCGCCGAAGTCAACCCTGCTTTTTCCCGGCGGCTCGTCATCAGCACGATACCGGCGCCGAACAGCATGGCAAAGATTGTCATGAACTTCTGGTCAGCCAAGACATGGCTGAGCAGCCAGACTGCGTAATTCGCACCCTCCAGGTCTCCATAGGCCGTCGGATTGGAATAGGCCGCCTCGATCATCGCAAACGATTGGATGTTCATCACCAGGATGCCGAGCATCGCCAGGCCGCGCAGCACATCCAGCGAACCAATCCGCTCCGCTTCGGGGATCGCATCCAGCGCGGGGGGTTCGGCCGGCAATACAGTGATCGGTTCGTTTCGGTCGTGCTCTGGTCCCGGAGCGGCAGCGCGAGTTGGTGGCAGAATCGGTGAGGCGTCCAATGGGTTTTGTGCGCCATCCATCGCAACGTTTCTCCTTGATGCCGGACGGTCCTTTCCGTGAAGACCGACCCAGCCAGCTGATGGGAGATGTTCCGGCGAACCGTGCAAACGGCCACGAAACATTGTAACGGAGAGCCGGGCCGATCTTTAGCCCATTTCGGGGCCCGAGCTGGCCCACAAAACGGCGACCTGCTCATCGAGGCGTGGGCCGCG
>DATGIQ010000153.1:0-4644 GCA_035295665.1 Gemmataceae bacterium
ATGCTGGGCAACCAGCCAAGGATGAAGGCCGACGCGAAGTCGCCCCCGAACCAGATCCGCTTCCAGTTTGCGGGGGGGACCAACTTCGACCCGGCGAAGGACATGCACATGCACGAAGGGACGCTCACGTTCGTAGACAATGACCACATCGAGTTCAGCGGAGCCGCCTGGGTCAATGGCAAGCCGGCCGAGAGCCATTGCGTCACGTTGAAGTTGGTCCGCAAGAAGTGAGAATGGCGGGGTCTATTCACGCCCGGGTCATCGTGGAGCCAAGGGCTCGAATGCCGGAGCAGTGTGCCCAGTCACCGCTCCGGCAGCGAGCCTGCAAAGACTTGCGGAGCCCCTGCGTCGAAGCAACGACAGGCGTTCGTTGCTACCAAATCGCTGCCAAATCCAATTCTATTCTTCGGGATTCCGAAACGGCCGTAGCCGCAAATTCCACACTTGCGGCTACTTCGGTTTAGCCTCTCTCTGTTCCACCTGGGCCAACCGACGGTGGCTGCTAGGCAGTCCTTGCTTGTCTTGCGCGCGTGACATCGGCCCCCTCCCACGTCCTCGCATGCACCGCTCCGGCTTGCACCCTGCAAAGTCTCGTTGAGCCCCAAGGTCACAGCAAGGCCACCTGTGTATTGCTTCCAAATTGCTGCCAAATCCTACTCAACCCTTCGGAACTCCGAAAACGACGGTAGCCGCAAGTCCTTTACTTACGTCTACTTCTGTCTAGCGATGGCGGCGGGACTCGAATAGTAAACCACCGGATCTAGAATCCAGGACTCATAACGTTTGTGCGAATTTCGACCATCTAGTAAAGCACGCTGCAAATCCTTTATTCTGCTTGCTTTAATCATTTCGTGCGTAGAACGCACTGAGTGGTATTGCGTTCACGTTGACCAACACTGTTGCCAAATAGCCCGAGTACGTAGACAAGCGGTCGGAGGAGTGGATCGACCCGAACATCTACCGCCGCAAGCGCCGGGAGAAGCTGGCCCAGGCCAAGCCGAAGCGGAAGTTCAAGAAGCCCCGGCCGCCGAAGGTGGTGCCACCCGACAAACCGCTTCGCCACCCGTCCGCCGCCACGATCAGGAAGGAGATCATCAGCCTGCGTACCGCCTGGAACTGGGCCCGGCGGCACCTTGCCCTCGGCGAGGAATTCCCCGGCACCGGCCTCGACTACGCCAAGATCGAGGAAGGGCTGCCATTCATGACATGGGACGAGGCCGAGGCCCGCATCGCCGCTGGCGATGATCCCGAGAATGTCTGGGACTGCGTGTACCTCCGGCCCGGGGAAATCGCCGAGCTGCTAGAATGGGTGAAGGGCCGGCCGGTCAGCCGGTGGGTGTACCCGATGTTCGTCTTCGCCGCCCACACCGGGGCACGCCGCTCCGAAATCGTGCGGGTCCTGCCCTCCGACGTGGACCTGGCCGGCGGCGTCGTGACCGTCCGCGAGAAGAAGCGGGACAAGACCAGGCTGACCACCCGGCGCGTGCCACTGACGCCGTTCCTGAAGGACGTGCTGGCCGGCTGGATGAAGACCCGTGGCAAGGGCAAGATGCTGTTCTGCAAAACCGACGGGAAGACGATCACGCCCCGCGAGGCCCACAACTATTTCCAGCGGGGCCTGCGGGTCTCGAAGTGGACTGTCCTGAAAGGCTGGCACGTCTTCCGGCACTCGTTTATCTCCGCCCTGGCCAGCAAGGGAGTGGACCAGCGGATCATCGATGACCTCGTAGGCTACTCCACCGAGGAGCAGCGGCGCCGCTACCGCCCCCTGTTCCCCGATGTCAAGCAGCAGGCAATGATCGGTGTGTTCGGTTGAGCATGGAGCAAAGAAGAAGGTTGGGTTATAAGGAAAGGGCTCTGAGCCTGGAGAGCCGATGGAAAGCGCATCCGGTCAGGCCTCTGTAACTGAAGAGGCGTATAGCATGACCGATCAGCTAAAACCACTTGCCCAAAGTAGCTTGTTTTCGGGCACAGCCTTCGACGTGGTGGCGATGGCGGCGTCAGCGGGTGGCGTGGAGGCATTAAGCCTTGTGCTATCCGGCCTTCCGACGACCTTTCCCGCAGCCGTTGTCGTGGTCCAGCATCGCACGACTCAAGAACCGAACTTCTTACCGGAAGTCCTCGGCCGCAAGACTACCCTGCGAGTGAAACTCGCAGAGGAAGGCGAAGCCCTGCGTCCGGGCACGGTTTTCCTGGCCCCTCCCGGCCAGCACTTACTGGTGGAAGCCGACGGCACCCTCTCCCTCTCTCTAGCGCCAAGGGTGCATTCCGTGCGACCCTCAGCCGACCTGCTGTTCGAGTCCGTGGCGAACAGCTTCAAGGATCGGGCAGTCGCCGTGGTCCTGACCGGAGCAGACAGCGACGGAGGTAGAGGCGTGCCAATGGTCAAGAAGATGGGGGGCGTCGTCATCGCCCAGGATGCGACCACGGCTGAGGTTTGGAGTATGCCCCGCTCGGCCATTGAAACCGGGGCTGTTGATTTGATCGTGCCCCTCTCCCAGATCGCCTCCAGCGTAGTGTCCCTGGTAACGAGAGGAAGGGATGGCTAAACATGCGGGCCACGATCCGGCCCGTTGTATCGATGAGGCCACGGCGCTGCGTCAGGATCCAGAACGGGAAGTTCAATGTAGCCACGCCGCCTTCTCCTCGCTGACAGTAGTAGCTGCCTCTTAGGGCATTCTACGAGGCTGACCGGCCTGGACCGAGGACAGGCCGGCCTTCACCCGGAAGTGGGCTAACTTCGTTTTCAGGCCGGAAAGCCCTTACATTCCGGGGAGAATTCCATATAATAGAAAGTTGGCGAGGAGACTCGGCAGACTAAACGAACGGCAACCACCGTCAGGCGGGGGCCGGCTGAAGAGTAAGCCGACCGTGCGGAACGACTACAAAGTCGTTCCGCACGGTCGGCTTTTTGCGTTTGATCCGGGCGAAACCGGTCGGCGGGCAGTAGTCGAGCCGATTCCGGTTGTAAACGGAGAGAGAGTCTCCCTAACGCTGGACCCGCTCTGTTGGCGGGTGGTCACCTTTCTCCTTCAGGAGTGAGCCATGAGCCCCATCGTACTGATCCTTGTCGTGATCTTGATTCTCGCCGTCCTGGGCGGCGGCTACGGCTTCCGCAGCGGCAACAATGTCCTCGCCGGGGGCGGTGGCCTCGTCGGGTTGGTCTTGGTCATCCTCCTGGTTCTGTTCCTCATGGGCCATATCCAAGTGTGATTGCGTCGCCGTCCTGGGCGGGTTGGGACTGGACTTTTCCAACGTGACCGCCCGTTGCACGGGGGCTCTGGCCGAGGGCAAGCGCCCGGTCAGTTGGCGCACGGAAAGGCGGCACCATGAACGAAGCATTTCTGAAAAACCTGTCAGCGCAGCAATTGGCGGAGCGTTTCGACCTGCTGGCGGCCGATGCGAAGGAGTACGCCATCTTCTTGCTCGGACAAGAAGGGCGTCTGATCTGTTGGAACCCCGGAGCCGAACGGCTGTTCGGCTACCAGTCGAGTGAAATCATCGGACAGCACTTCTCCCGCCTCTTCTCGCCGGAGGACATACGCAACGGCCAACCGGAGCATGAACTGAAGACGGCGTTGGCGGAAGGTCGGGCCGACAGCGTGCGCTGGCAAGTCCGCAAGGACGGCACCCGGTTCTGGTGCCGGGCCACCGTCACGCCCCTCCGGGACGAGCATAAACAGGTCCAGTCCTTCGCCAGGGTCATGCACGACCTCACCGACAATCAAGCGCAGGACGCCCAGAAGAAGCGGGCCGACGACTTGGCCGAAGCCAACCGCAGCAAGGAAGAGTTCATGGCGTTGCTGTCCCACGAACTGCGCAACCCCTTGTCGCCCATTCTCAACGCCTTGAGCATCTTGAAACAGATGCGGACGGCCGACCCGATCATCGAGCAGGCCGGGAACATCATCAACCGGCAAGTGGTGCAGATGGTGCGCCTCGTGGATGACCTGCTGGACATCAGCCGCATTACCAAGGGCAAACTGCGGCTTACGAAGGAGAAGGTGGAACTGCGTGTCGTCGCCAACCGTGCCGGCGAGACAGCCCGCCCCCTCATGGACGCCCGCAAGCACGACTTCTCCGTGTCGCTCCCGACCGGGCCGATCTGGGTGGAAGTGGACCCGGCCCGGCTCGAGCAGATCGTCGTCAACCTGCTCAACAATGCGGCGAAGTACACCGATCCCGGCGGACTCATTCGGATGAGCGTTCAGCAGCAAGGGGCCGAAGCCGTGATCCGGGTGCGGGATAACGGCGTCGGCATCGCCCCGGAGATGCTCCCCCGGATTTTCGACCTGTTCACTCAGGTAGACGGCTCGCTCAGCCGATCCCACGGAGGGTTAGGAATCGGGCTGGCCCTGGTGCGCACCCTCGTGGAGATGCAAGAAGGCAGGGTGCAAGCGCAGAGCGCCGGTCTTGGCAAAGGCAGCGAGTTCACGGTCAAGCTGCCGGTGGTCCCGGACACGTCCGGCAACGAACCGCAGACCGTCCTTGAGCCGGGCAAGCAAACCGGCCGACCCCTGCGCATCCTCGTGGTCGAAGATAACGTCGATTCGGCCGACAGCCTGAACCTCTTACTGCGGCTGTATGGACACGACGTTCACGTGGCTCGCACCGGCCCGACCGCCCTGGAAATGGCCTCGGCTT
>DATGIQ010000154.1:0-6938 GCA_035295665.1 Gemmataceae bacterium
GGCTTGCCAGAGCCCTTGGTGGGCATCAACCCACGGGAATTGCTGCGGAAACCGCGTCGGGGCCTGCAGTGCCGGATCACAGTACATCCGCAGCACCTTCATATGGTAAGGGCATAGGTTTTCCCGGAAACTACTGTTTAGTCGAGAACATGCCTGTTCCTCCTGTACAACACTAGGGCAATTACGAGTAATGCCGCAGCTGACGCGGCCACGGCCAACGTCCATCTCGTTGTGAATCGCTGTTCCGCGTTCAGTTGCTGGTAGGTTTTCGAATTAAGCTCTTCTGCCGAGATCATTCTTTTCCCGGAATCTTTGAGGATGTAATGTGAAGGGGTTCCGTATCGATCCTTGGAGCGCCGGTCGATAACCCATGTTCCCGACGGAAACTCGATTTCAAATTCTTCCGCCGGTATCGGCTGGTTTATCGTACATTCCACCACGGTGCCACGCACGCTCTTCATTATGCCCCCGTTAAGTTCCTGTATCTTCCAAGCAACCGGAACCCAGATCAAAGCCTCCCTCCGATATTCCTCCCAGTCTATTTGCAAATAGGGCTTGCCTCTTGCGAACATGACCTCCCGAAGTGGAATATACTCTCTTTCAGGATCTAGCCACAGTTCTTTGTAATTTGGGCGCGACATGCCTGTTTCCCTCAGTACAATGCATCTATGTGCGTCAATGATAGCCGATCTAATGGTGGCATAGTTCTTAAGGAGATCCGCTTCACTGAAGTAGCCCCATGACTGGTATCGGAAGGGTCTGAACGGCACCAGCACGGGGCGTAAATTGTAGACATTCAATCCGGTGATATACTTCTCGTCTCCGATGAATCCTTGCGGGTACTCCTGTATCTGTGCGGGCCGGAACGATTTGTTGATCTCCCCGTTAAACGCCGCCGTTTCCTCCTGCCTTTTCATGTCCATCGTCTGAGTGACCTCCATCGCGTCACTTATTTCCTTCATCTTTTCACCGTCAACACAAAGGACGAAATGCGCGACTGCCTCCATGGTCTCTGGTGGAAGGACCTGGCCCTTCGGATGTTTCGCCGTTTTAGAGTTTGTTAGCGATCCTTTAACAAACGTTTGGGTTTCCTTCCACTTAATCTTGAACGCCGCACAGTCACGCTCTCGGGCGCGCCATGCTGCCACTACCTTCCCTTGCACGTTCTCTTCCGCAGCCGAACCAATATGGATAAACAGTGCAAGGGCCAATAACACAATTGCGCCCGATAGATGCGATCTCTTCACGATTCCTCCGGTCTAGGCGAAAAACCGTAATACTGAACTGTGACAGGGACGATGATGGCACGATGAGGTGATTCCACGGATTCGAGGCGACAACTGAGAACGTAGCTCTGCTGTCCAAGCTGGCTAACTCGTTGAACAAGCTGGAATGACACGCCGTCCTCCCCTGAGTTCGTGTGAACCACTGTTGCATCTGGGCAAGGATTGTCGATTCCCAGCAGGCGAATGTGTTCTCCTGCGCGGGATTGTAGTAATACATACTCCGATAATGTGGCGCCGAGTGACGCTGCGCCTAAGGATACCTGCCCGGGGAGTGCCTCCACGTCTTCACGTACCAGCCCTGTGACTACTAACTTGGGACCGCTCTTTTCATGTCCAGCGTCGTCGGCAATCTTGAGCTGAACCGTATGCTCAAAAGGCCCGGATGGAGAGCGCTCTGGGATGATAAGGTCTAGCTCATATGTGCCCGGTCCGCGTTTGGTAAGGTTAGTACTTAACAAGAAGGGCGAACTGCTTGTTGCCACGATTGTTGTTGCAGGGACATGAAGGACAATATTGATAATTCGGTGTATGTCTGGCCCGCCCTTACGGAGATCCGTCCACAGTTCAACACGGGCGGGGCTGAAAGTAGCGAGCTTCCGAACCTTTGCACCAAACGTCCAACCTTGAGGCGGGCTGATCTGGTTAGCCAGCACCGGTATAACACTCACGCACAGGTCGTTTACTCCGTCCACGGGGGGCGGGGGGCCTGCCCCGGGATTGAGAGTTAGCGACAGGTTTATCTTTCCGCCTGGAGGGATGCGCGCCGACGTGGGTTCTACGCGTAAGCAAGCGCAACTCGATAAGAACTCCGTAACGATTACTTCTTTGCTGCTTGTGTTCTCAACGGGTACTAGGCATGTAGAGTCCACTCCTTCCCATACTTCGCCGAGGGACAAAAACTGCTCAGCGACCACGAGCGATGATGATGCCTGTACTACCATGTCGCGAGATCTCATGGTCAACCAAAAGACCAGCAGAAAAAGTCCCATCGTGCCCGCGATGAGCGTGAGGCGACCTATTCGCGTCTCCCACCACGCTTTGCTGGGGCTGTTGCTTGCCATGTGTGTCGCTCTCCAGTGATGGGCTTTCCGATCCTATTCATGGATGTGCCGCTGCTGCTTCGGACGCGCGATAGACGCGAGCCCGCAGCATGAGCACGAATGCTATTTGCCCGTGCTCGGTCAGTCCCTTGATTGCGATCGCTAGACTACCCACAAAATCCTGCTTCTGCGACAAATCCATCATTACATCTCCGGCCAGGAATTGGGCAATGGGAACGGTGCTTCGTTCAAGGTGGATGCTCGCGCACGGACAGCTCGCCTCGATCGTGGCGATCTTTACGATCGCGCCACTGTCGTTGAGCAAGCGAAATGCTTGCCGCTTCTGACTTCCCTGCGCGATACTGCCAAGATCGATTTCCGCGCTAAGGAGATGGTCCTTGGGGGTGCCGGCCAGGCTGAACAATGCCGCCATTGACAGTATGGATAGACCCAGAGCTGCGGGCAACCGCCACCGGAAGGGAGAAGCCTTTGGGGCCCACATCCACAAGGCGCCTATCGCGGCGACATCAAACCAGACTATGAGCCAGGGACGGATGTGCACCTCCCCAAGGCAGCCACATGAATCGGCACCATCTATGGCCGATGCAAGCGCCACTGCTGCGAGGCTAGTGAACCAAACCACTGCGATCCAGCGTGTAATTCGACGACAGAGGCCCGCTACGAGCCAGCAGCCAAACGCGATCTCAAGAGCCGCCGCGACCAGCAAGGCTCGTGGAGCTGCCGATGCAAGGCCCCCGAATGAGTCCGCCAGGACTTGTTGTCCCTTGAGAGTGCCCGCCAATGCTAGCACGATGCCCAAAACTACATCGACATGCCTTAGGATCAATCCGGGCGCGGTAAGGATTGGGAAGCGAACCAGAGAAGGTGGCTTCAGCGGAAATTGCGCGACAAGAGAATCAGGGCGGTCAGCCGGCAAGGTCCCAGTAACGCGGCACGTTTGAAAGGGGGCTTCCCTGTCCATGGCGAACCCCGTGACGTTGTCAGTTCAGGATGAGCGACACGGCTCGCAAATGCACGTTCTCGGCTGCGACTGTGGGAGGCTCTCCCCCCGCCGCGCTATTGATTACAGTAAATTGGAACTAAGCAATCGCCGCCCGTCAAGGTGTATTTGACGGAATTCTTCATTTTTCTCGATTTGATAACTGCGCAGGGGAGGTTGTTCTCCAGCCAATAGAAGGTCGGCCGCACACGCTGATCGCGCGGGCGTTGATTCCCGAAGCCGCTCAAATACGCCACAAACGCATCGAGCACTTCGTCCGTGGTGACTAACTCGACCGCGCCGATTTGCTACCTACCCACCCCCTTCCGCTGTCTTCCCCGCGCCCGCGCCGTTCAGCCGCCGCACATGATTGAAATACGTGGCCCGGCAGCCGCCGCCCCGCTGCACGAACGCCCGCACCTTGTCCATTGTCGTCTGGTAAGCATCACTGGCCAGGATCTCCGCTGCCAGCCGCGCGGCTGTTGTCCTCTTCCAGCTCCAGCACCTCGGTCCAGACCATGCCGGCGGCCTTCAGCTCGCCGGCGCGCACGTAATAGCGGAAGGACGGCTCGCGCATTGGTAATCCTTGTCGAAAACGGACCCAGCCCCAGCCAAGAATCCTTGTCGAAAACGGTCCCACCCTCAACGACCTCCTGTAAGCTGGTACACCACAAAGGTGTTCAGCTTCAAGGAGGTGGAGGATGGTCCGAGTGGACGAATATGCACGTATCCGCCGCGCCCGTCGCGTGGACAAGATGAGCATCCGTGAGTTGTCGCGGCGCTTTCATCATTCCCGCCGCAAGATCCGCGAGATTCTCGGCCAAGCCGAGCCCAAACCGTATCAGCGCCGCCGGCTCTCCTCGATGGTCGATCCGTTGAAGCCGGTCATCGACGCGATCCTGCATGCCGATGCCGAAGCTCCACCCAAGCAGCGGCACACCGCCGCCAAGATCTTTCGCCGGCTGCAAGCTGAGTACAACTACGGCGGCAGCTACGACCGCGTGCGGCTGTACATCGCCGCGCAACAGCGTCATGAGCGCCAGACCTTTATTCCCCTGGACCACGACCCGGGCCAACGCCTGGAGGCTGACTTCGGGCATATCTACGTCGCGTTCCCGGAAGGCCGTCGCCAGGTTCCGGTGTTGCTGTTGACTTGGGCTTACTCGAACTGTCCGTTTGCCATCGCCCTGCCGAGCGAGCGTACCGAGGCGATCCTGCACGGCATGGTCGAGGGGTTCACCTTCTTTGGCTGCGTGCCACGGGAAGTGTGGTGGGACAATCCGAAAACGGTGGTGCCGCACATCTTGGTCGGCCGGCAGCGGCAGTTGCACGAGCGTTACCAGGCCCTGAGCAGCCACTACACGTTCGAGCCGCTATTCTGCCGCGTGCGTCAGCCGCAGGAGAAGCCCCACGTCGAGGGGCGCGTGCGGCACCTGCAACGGGACTGGGCCACGCCGGTGCCGCAGATGCGCGATCTAGCCCTGACCTGAGAATTTCCACGTCCTCAGGCATTCGCGCCTCGATTGATCGGGTACCATCTCGCTAAGACAGCCAACTGAGCGACGCCGGATAGGCGGCCTCGCGACAATCGCTCTCTCACTCAAACCGCAGCAACAAATCCCCCGCCTCCACCTGCGTCCCCGGTTTGACCAGCACGTCCGCCACCTTCCCCGCCTGTTCCGCATACACCGTTGTCTCCATCTTCATCGCCTCCAGCGTGAACAGCTTCTGTCCCGCGGCCACCTCTTCGCCCGGCGCCACCGTGACTGTGACCACCAATCCCGGCATCGGCGCCGCCACCTGGCGTGGATCGGCCGGCTCCGCCTTCGGATGCTTCCGTGCCTCGCCGGCCAGCGATTGATCCTCCACCAACACCTCGCGCGGCTGGCCGTTCAACTCGAAAAACACGAGCCGTCGACCATCCGGGTGCGGATCGCCCACCGTCAGGAACTTGATGATCAGCGTTTTTCCTTTCTCGATGTCCACGCTGATTTCTTCACCCGGCTCCATGCCATAGAAGAACACCGGCGTCGGCAGCAAGCTCGTATCGGAATACCGCTGCTCGTGGGTCAAGAAATCGGTGAACACGCGCGGGTACAGCAATTGCGTGACCACCTCCTGTTCGCTGACCGGCCGGCGGAGCTTCCGTTCCAGCTGCCGGCGCGTGGTGGCGAAGTCGGCCGGCGGTAACGTCGCACCGGGACGACGCCGCAGCGGCTTCCGGCCACGCAGAATCCGTTTCTGGAGTGTCTTGGGAAAACCGCCCGGCGGCTGCCCCAGACGGCCTTCAAAGAATTCCACCACCGATTCCGGGAAGGCCAGCTCCCGCGGACCGGTCAACACATCGTCTGCGGTCAGGCTGTTACCGACCATGAAGAGTGCCATGTCGCCAACCACCTTCGAGGTCGGCGTCACCTTGATGATGTCGCCAAACAGCCGGTTCACTTCAGCGTACATCCGGCAAACCTCCGGCCAGCGTCCTTCCAAACCCAGAGCTTGGGCTTGCTGGTAAAGGTTCGTGTACTGGCCGCCGGGCATCTCATAGCGGTAGACGGCGGCGCTGGAAGCCGGCGCGAACGGAGCCGTCAACGCCACGTCGAACGGCCGATAGTAGCGGCGGACAGCTTCCCAGTAGTCGGCGGTGGCTTCGAGCGGCTCGTAAGCCATTCCGGTGTCGCGCTGCGTGAAACGCAGCGCTTCCACGAGCGAATTCAGATTCACCTGGCTCGTCATGCCCGACAGCGGAGCCATGGCGGCGTCCACGATGTCGACCCCCTGCTCCGCAGCCAGCAACAGCGTTGCCATCTGGCCGCCGGCCGAATCATGGGTGTGGAAGTGGATTGGAATGCCGATCTCTTGCTTGAGCGTGCCAAGCAGCATCCGGGCCGCGTAGGGCTTACAAATGCCGGCCATATCCTTGATCGCCAGCAGGTTGGCTCCGAGCTTCTCGAGCTGCTTGG
Organism: Gemmataceae bacterium; assembly: GCA_035295665.1. GTDB lineage: Bacteria > Planctomycetota > Planctomycetia > Gemmatales > Gemmataceae > DATGIQ01. Next base: position 6,287 of record DATGIQ010000154.1, read on the forward strand.
CCAGCTCGACGTAGTATTTCAGGTCGTATTTGGTCCGGTCGGGATTGAGGATATCCCCGGTGTAGCAGAGGGCTGCCTCACAGAGCATGCCGGTGTGGCGGACGGCGTCGATGGCCAGACGCAGGTTCGGCAGCCAATTCATGGCATCGAACACGCGGAAAAGATCGATCCCCGCCCTGGCCGATTCCTTCACGAATGCACGGACCACGTTGTCCGGATAATTCGTGTAGCCGACGGCATTGGCCGCCCGGAGCAGCATCTGAAAAAGGAGATTCGGGATCCGCTCACGTAGCTCCGCGAGCCGATCCCACGGCGACTCCTTGAGGAAACGCATCGACGTATCAAAGGTCGCGCCGCCCCACATCTCCAGTGAAAACAGCTCCGCATGGCGGGCGGCGTAAATCGGAGCGATGTGGAGCATATCGGCGGTGCGCATCCGCGTGGCCAACAAGGACTGGTGGGCGTCGCGAAATGTCGTATCCGTCACCAGGAGCCGTTGCTGCTCGAGCACCCAGCCGGCGAATCGCTCCGGCCCCAATTCGTGGAATTTATCGCGGGTCCCCGCCGGGGGCGCAGGCAACGACATCGTGTCCGGCAACGGAGCCGGCCCACGAAAAACGCCTTGCTCCCCGTCTCCCTCTCTCCTCGTCCC
>DATGIQ010000155.1:0-18676 GCA_035295665.1 Gemmataceae bacterium
CACGTCGGCAGTCCTGGTCACGGTGCGAGTTCACCTGCGCGGCCAAGAACGCCATCAGGGGGTCAACGATGACCAGCAGAGCACTCATGCGTTCGATTGCCTCCTCGAGATAATCCAGGTCGGCAGGGAGGCTGATCGCGCGTTCCGATTCCCGTTCCTGGATCGCGTCGAGCGCGAGGATGCGCGATAGGTCTGCTCCGGCGGCCAGGAGCCGGGGCACCACGGTATCAGCCAGCCCGTCCTCGGCGTTTAAGACGATCACACCGCCATGCACGCCGTCTGTCCCGTCGGCCATCGCGAAACCCCGCGTCACGCTGGCTGCCAGGTCCATCGTGAGCACACTCTTGCCGAGGCCGGGGTCTCCGTCCAGGATGGTCAGCTTGCCCAGGGGGATGCGACCGGGCCACAGCCAGGAGACCTGCTCGGGCTTGACTGTGGACAGTAGGACACCTGGTTGTGGGTCTTTGGGTTCACTCTGATGAGTCCCGTTGGCGCTCGGAGGCGGTGGCTCCCAGGCGTCACCGCGCTGCTCCTCGGGATACTCGTCTGTGTGGGGTGGCACGCGTCCGTTGCGGTCGTGGCGCTCGCGCAGGATGTCCACCAGACGCGTATGTGGCCTCATAGGTGCGGCCCTCCCTGGGTGAGGTACAGCACGGCATCGGGCAGCTCGTCGACGAGTATCCGCTGCACCTCGGCGCGCACCAGCGCGTGCAGCTCTGCCCTCATGCAGCACGTCTCGGCCTCGTCGCGCGCCTGGACGAGGGCCCGATACCGGCCAGTGTCCTCCCGCTGGCGCCGCCGGATGCGGCGGCGCTCCTCGGCGGCAGCCGCCGCGGAGCCGAGATGCCGGGCGAGCAGACTATTGCCCCGGACGGGGTGGGATGATACAGTCATCGTGACCTCACGTATTGGTACGGCGAGCCGCTGTGCCGGCTGGCTCGCGCTCGATCAAGGCCGGGCAGGTACGGTGAGTCTACGCTGTCACCCTGCCCGGCCTCATTGAAACTACTGCCTAAAAGTAGCTGATGACCTCCGTGTTACGCCGTGGTCCCCCTGAGCGAGGTATGGCCGGGGCGGCACGCCGCCGCTCGAACACCACGATATCGGCTACATCAATGAGCCAGCGAGGGCGTCCAGCGGCAGACCGTGCGGCGTTGATGGCTGGCAGCTCCCCGGAGTGGATCCACGCGAGGATCTTATCGGGGCTCAAGCCCCAGCGGCGGGCCAGCTCAGGCGGGGTCAGCTTGGTCACCTGGGTGGCTCGGCGTCTACTCATCCCCATCTCCGGGCTCGATTAGATCGTGGGCGGCACGTAGTCGCGCCTGGACGATGCGCGCTAGGTCGCGCGTACGCTCAGAGCTAGGGCCGGTGGCACGCTCCATATCATGGAGCGCCACGAGCAGACGCCAGAGTGGCGTCTCCACTAGTGGGGTCGGTCCGGCCCCTCGGGATCGGTGCGTGCTCGCCATATCGATATCATGGCGTGCATTGGTGAGGCAGAGGCCATCTGTCATCCGTCTGTCACTATGACAGACGGGACCCCGCTCCACCCACAGGCAGACGTGACGGGATAGCCTAGCCGACTGTCAGCCGACCGTCATTCGGACACTTGGGGCGGTGCGATGGGACCCCACTTGCGATTGCAGTGGGGAAGCACGAGGGTGGTCACATAGAGAAACTTTGCATCGCGTGCCTGTCTGGGGCTCGGATTGGAGATGCGATAGGATGGATTGCTTTGGGACAAACGCTTCAAATAACACCTGACAGTGTCGTCTGTTTGGCGGTAGATCTGCGCGATCTCCTTCGCGGTCACGAAGGGGGCCAGGGCGGGCTGGCTGCCAGCAGGCATGTCTCCGGTGTGCTTCTCTGGCCGGGCGATTGCTGCTTTCAGCCGTTCCGCAGCTGCCGCCAATGCCTCGCCCACATGCCGATCAATTTTCGGTGGCCAGTCCTTGGGCACCTGCGCGCGAGCTTCGCCAGGCTCAGCCAGCCGGTTCGAACGCCACGCCTTGGTGAGTTTTTGCGTTTCCTTCTCGGTGCATGAGTCAACGAAAAGTACGTCGCCCGTGGCTACCGAATAATGCCGAATGCTCTCGTCTATTAGCGCTTCGAGCCCCCAGGCTTTCACGATATCATCGACGATGGACCGCATCAGGATCAGGTCTTCGTAGACTTCAGCCGGCCACCTGCGGTCATCGGAGGGTGGTTGCTCCGGATGCAAAGCGCGCCTAAGCGCCACGATCGCGCGTGGCAACTTCATCCATCGAAGGTGTGCTACCGCTGGCGTAGGGTCTGCTTGATCGGCGATGCCGCTGGTTGCGTCAATCCCACCCAAGAACGCTACGGCGGCATCAACAATGTTCTGCAGGATCTCAACGAAGGAAAGGGGTTCCTTGGGCATGGTGCACCTAATTTCCCGGGCCGGTCCGGGTAGCCCCGGGTAGGTGCTGCCCAGGGGGTCTACCCCGACCGCTTGGCCTTAGCGTTTCGAACCGCCAAGACCGTTCCGGTTGCCTTTATCCTACCTGTTGACTCGGAAATAGCCACTGCCGGATGTGATCGACCACAGCCCGCAAGCGCTCATCGCTGATCCGCTCCCGATATACGCTGGCCATGTCATCGCGCGCGTGGCCCATGATGGCATCAACGGCGACCTGGTCCCGGGCCTCGCCGCCGATGGTTTCGAACGTGTGGCGCAAAGCGTAAAAGTTTCGATGTCCGTTGAGACCGAGTCGTTTTAACAGCTTCGCAGTCTCTTTGCTGATGGGGTTGTCACTGACGTTTTTCGGCCGGCCGTTGTCATCGAAGTATCCCTGCTTAGCCCAAGTATCTCCTCTACTGGTCAAGAAGACTAATTCAGCGTGTTCTTCCCTTGCCGGGTTGGGGCGACTCGCGAGCCAGTCACGTAGAGCCGCTACGGTCTCCGGCCAAAGCGGGCAGCGCCGTGGAATACCCGTCTTGGGTCGCGGGAAGTCCACCCAGCCGTTTTCCAGATCCAGGGCTTTGGTGGGCAAGCAGCCCACGTCTGCGTTGCCGTAGCCGCAGTTAATGCCCAGCAAGGTCATCGTCCGGAGCGGTTGGTTAGCGGCCGCGAGGATGGTCCGGAGTTCTTCCGCCTCGAACATCCGTAGTCCCTTCTTGGCCCTTTCCTTGCGGAGCGTCTTCTTGTTCGGCCTCTTGAATAACTCGCCAAAGAGGACGGGCTTTTCCAGGAGTCCATTCTTGAACCCGTAGTTGAAGAGGATCCGTACGCGGTTTACTTCGTTGCCAATCCGCACCGGGCCCCACGTTTTCCCAAAGATGACCCGAAGCTTCTCGAAGTCATCGGGACGGAGATCGTTTACCAGGCGCGTCCGGCCGAATATCTGGACAATCCGCTCGCAAGTGGCGTAGTAGTCTCCCCAGCTCGCCATCGACAGCTCGCCGACGTCCAGGCCGTGTTTCTTGGTGGTCAAGAATCGGTTGCAAAGTTCAGCGACCGTAAGGCCGTCCCCCTGGACGCGCGGCGTCCGACCGGCGTGCAAATCGTCCTTCTGGTCCAGGTACTTCCTGAGTGCGCCGTCCGGGTCCGGCCAGGGCCCGAAGTAATGCAGCTTGCCCCGGATCTTCTTGGCCCACCGGCCGGTGGCGTGTGGGAAGAGGGGAAAGTCGGGATACGGTTTGCTTGGCTTGCTCGGGCGAATCGACTTGGTACGATGAGGCATGGTAGGTGCTCCTTGTTAGCACTTGCCCTGCCCTGGGACGGACCAACGTCGCCAGGGCCTTTTGACACCCGGACAGCCTCGGTAGGTGTCACAATAGGTGTCAGATAGATTGTATGCCGGAATCGGAGGATGGCAAGATGACGTGTAAAGTTAGTAATAGCAAGGCTTTGTAGATCGACACGGGCCCATAGCTCAACGGCAGAGCAGGGGACTCATAATCCCTTGGTTCCAGGTTCGAATCCTGGTGGGCCCACTGAAAGAAACCACGGACATCACGCCAGAACCCACGTGCTTTTCGAGGGGCTTCCTTTCTGGCATCATCGCCGCTTGTGTCTTCGCTTGTGTCAGATTGTCTCTGCCAGACTCCTTGTCTGGGACAAGGTTTGGGGTAAGCTTTTTTGGGGGGGGGCAGATGGAGCCAATGACCGGCGGGACTGCTTTTCAGCGTGTGCCGTAAGCAAACGTGAAGGAGACGCAAAAGGTTTGGGATCGTTTTGTCCCTGCGAAGGCCCTTTTGAGTCTTGCGTATTTCAGCTCGGGTTATCGGCTGGCCCTTTTCGGCGATGAGACGGTAGAGCAAGAACGCTTTAGGGTTCTCGAAGGAGTAGCTCCTCTCGTCCAACACGGCAGTCAACGTTTGCTCGTCGAATCGCAGCCGGCTAAGAGTCAGCTCTAGGTATTCCGCGGCAGGTTGCAGTGCTTCAACGATTTCCCTGATGGTCATCCTGTTCAGCGTCTCAGTGTCGTTGTCGGGCAACCCCAGGTGAGCACGGAGGTCGGCGGCCAAGTGGTGCAGTATCTTGATGACGCCGGGGCCGTTATGAAATTCACGCCGGCAGTAGGTAAGCAAATGCCTGAAATCATGCACTTCTGCGAGAGAAAGGGAGCGGAGGATACCGTTCTCCTTCTTTAGGCTGAGGAACAGGTCGCGGAATTGGACCGGCCTGGCTTTCGATGCGGCATCTTGTGTCGGAATGTCTCCCAAGGGGCCGTTTGATCGGCTGCAAAGTCTGAAGGAGAACGCGAGACTCCCGCGATATCGCGTTGGTTCGATTCTTCGTCGAGATGTGCGGTCGAATCCACCACAGTTGCTACTCCGCGGAAGAGCTCGCCGTGCTGCCCGGCGATTGAGTACGTCGGCGGTATGGATCCCGTCCCGCGGCCATGTCCTCAGCACGCAGGCGGGGCGCTTCCTTGAATAGAGTGATAACCCGCTCAAGATTTGTGCTCCAGTCGTCAACGTAGCACCATGATCCATAGGTCGGGTCTTGAGTCGCCCATTCAGGACACATGTCGCCTACATAAACGCGAATTCGCGGCAATCCCTTTTTTCTTGGGTAAGCGTAACCGACACATAGTTTGCCAGCATACAAAGAGATCGCCGATTTATTCGTGTTGACCTTAAGCTCAGGTAAAAGGCCAAGCAGAGGTTTTATCTGCTCTACGGCCGAGGGCGCCGCAGTATCCAGTCCCTCCTCGCCATGCGGTCCGGCATCTTGTGGAGACCCGACGGCGGACTCTTCTTGTTCCCTGTCTTCGTACTGGCCGCGTATCTGTAAGAGGGTGCCAACGTAGTTTCCAGCGCGCAGAACTCGAAACGTTGCCCATCCGTTGACAGCTATACGCGATTTCCCTGCCAGTTCCAAGGCACGCAGTGCTGCGGGAGAAACAGAATCGAAAATTTGGCCTGCGAGGTTGATCTTCCCATCGGGAGTAATGGTCGCCGTTTGTCGTCGTCCTTCGAACCCCTCCACCATCAATACGTCTTGCGGGAGCAGGAGCCCCGCGCTAAGCAGATCGCTCAGCATGATCCGCCGGCCTACGGGTTCCGGGCTATCTACAATGGATTCGGGCTCGGCTATGAGAGATTTGTCCGTCAGCGAGGAGGTCCGGGGGGGGACATGGTCGGCAGCGAGCGAGGAGTCTGCCGGAACGAGTCGGGGCGGTACAACAGGGTCGGAGAACGAATCGCGCAGCCATTTTGCAATCATCTCCTCAGAAACATTCCCATCCGGCAGCTTCTCATTTACCTTCTTCGTTAGCCACTTGGTGTTGTCCTTTAACACGTCTGCAAGCGTCCGGCGTGCAAGGAATTCAACAAGTGCAGAGGTGGGCTGTGCGAGGGCAGGTTTGGCCAAGAGCCAAAGGCGTTGCGCGATGAGCCGCGGGTCATCGGTGAGGAAGGCCCACTCAGCAATCGTGTGGAATTCGTTCGTTCGGTTCAGGCCCATCAGAAGCCAGCGGTTTCCGTCTGTAACAATTCCCAGAACAGTCTTGGGCTTGACGGTTGCCCGGTCGACATGAGCACGGATGTAAGTTCTTAGCTGGTTTGCTGCGTCGTTCAACTCGTCTTGCCCTTTGGGCCCGTCCAGGCGCCCTGGCCGTTTGCACTCGACAAATATGAGTCCATTGTCAAGCACCTCGATTCGCAGATCAGGGAATAGTTGCTTACTGCCCTTTGAGCCTACGGGGGTGCTCCCCTCCCGCGAAATCTCCTTCCAATGCGTGTACCCAAGGTACTCCCGGAACAGGTGTTCAACCCAGGCGGACAGCTGGGCCTCGGATGCCGCTTGCAAGCCTTGCAAGTCAGAGCGCTCCTGTTGGAGCGCACCTAGCAAGGCGGATTCAAACTCGGTGAATGATTTCATTGCTGCACCCTGCCTGATTCGGGCCGCCCGCTGCCCGCTGCCTGCAAGGTGCATCAGGCACCCGGTGCGGACGCTTGGTCGCTAGCTATTTCGACCGTCCCAATGGTGATCTTTATCTGTTCGGTGCTTCCCATTTGCAAGGACATAGACGCGTCGAACAAACTTGGCACTATTGGCCGTTATGCCGATCGTTCTCGACCCTTGCCAGGATAGCCCGTCGGATCAGCACCGATGGGTTGGACCGAGCGTCGATGATCTTGGGACATCTACGATCTGATCATGTTGTCCAACTACACCAGATGCTTCCCCTGCAATCATTCATTTGTCGGTGTGCAAGAATCGAAAGAGCAACCTCTGCTGTCGGATTTAACTTGCTTGCCTGCACAGGCCAGGCGATAATCGGCCCATCAGGAAGGCCCGCGCGGTAGCTTTCGGCTTGGGAAAACCTAAGCTCACTCCTTCTGCGAGGGGATGGGAGCAACCTCGCAGATTTGGTGTGACGTAGCCGTTCGCCGTTCAAGCGCTGACCCATTTATCCCCCCTGCCCTTAAACCACGGAGTAACTCCAAGCTTTGCCGCTTGTGGGTCACAGCATGCCCGGACGAGCTGGCCAGGCTGGCATTTCGCGCCATGACTTTCGTGTTGCTCGCTCTTGGGACTGTGGAACCACATCCGACCCCGCGCCCAATCGGGCCGCCCTCGGGACCATTCCCAGTACTGGTTCGATTGTGCAGTTTGCCGGAGCAGGGCCGCTTGGCGCAGCAGAGTGGCAATCTACCTTCCCCTTCACCATTGCCCACTGAGGAGATCGCAACATGATCGACAGAGCTCAAACCCTCTTGCAGCGCAATCGCGCCCGCCACGACACTTTGATCGGCGGACCGGCCATGGGCTGTGCGGGCAGATCCGGCAATCCAGGTGCGTCACCGAAGCCAACCCTACCCGCACCCGCCAAGAAGTCCCGGACGTCCCCGACAAAAGAGAACCTTATTGTTGGCTGGTTAGCAATTGCCGCCATCAGTGGCGCTCCCGGGAAAATCTATCGAGTGGTGAATCTTCTGCGGCTATTGGCGACGCGGGCCTTGGTCTTGGGAGTGCTGTTTGGCTCCGCGGGCCGCTGGGACCTGCCTTTCTTCTGGGCCTATGCCGCCTTCTTCACCGTCTCCGTGCTGGCGCTGTCATTCACAATCCACCCGGAATTGCATCAAGAGCGTGTTCGGCCCGCGCCAGGCGGTAAGGATCGTTTGTTGGGACTGTTCTTAATCCCCTTCGTCCTGGCCCGTCTCAGCGTCGCCGGTCTGGACGCGGGCCGCTTCCATTGGTCGAACGTCCCCTTCGGTGTGCAGGTGATTGCTTTCGTGGTTCTGGCCGCATTCTCCGGGTTGGCGTTCTCGTCGATGGTGGTTAATCGCTTCTTTTCGCCGACGGTCCGCATCCAGCACGAGCGCGGCCATAATTTGATCACGACCGGACCATATCGGTACATCCGGCACCCCGGTTATGCGGCGATGATCTTCACTTCGCTGTGCAGTGGCCCGGCTCTCGGATCCTGGTGGGCCATGCTTCCGATCGCCCTTTACATTTCCTTGATCGTTCGCCGCACCGCTCTGGAGGACCGTTTCCTGCGCCAAGAACTGAAGGGCTACGCGGAATATGCCAGCCGGGTCAGGTACCGTCTGGTGCCCGGCCTCTGGTAATTTACGCGGCGACGATTCTATTTGTCTATGGCGTTGAATCAGGTTGCGCGTGCTCGCTAATTCGGAAATCAACATCTGTATAATCGGAGGTTGCCTCTATGGTCCCTGCATCATTGATCTTGCACTCTCTCGTGGCCCGCGCCCCACCCATCCGATCAGGCTGAGCGTACGGATGCCGGGTAGCAGAAGGGTGGGGGGATCGTTCTCCGATGTTCCATTGGTCAGCTTCACGAACGCTAGGGACGGTCGCTTTCGAGCTGCCTCTCTCGCCCGCCCGTCTCGGCCAGAACGAGCATCGCTCGGCGGGTCGGGTCCGGCAGCCTCGGCCAGGCGTCGATGATCTTGGCCAAATCGGGTTCGATTTGCGGATTACGGGCCAAGGTTTGGGCTAAGGTTTCCGGGCGTTTCGCTGTAAGTCCTCTGTTAGCATCCCGCTTGTATTTGCCAAAGGAGTGACTCATAATCCCTGGGTTCCAGGTTCGAATCCTGGTGGGCCCACTGAACTTACGTCCGTTTTGACTGGAGATTCCATTTTGGCATCTCAAGTTGGGGAAGCCGGCGTTACCTTCCCGATGCCTTCGCCGACAAAGCGTCGCCACGCTTTCCAGCGCGCTGCGGAGTCCACGGGCCGTGCACGGGAAGATCGAGATCATGCGCGCCTTTGTGCGCCTTTGCGACCGGTGACAACCCCCGCAGTGACTTTGCCCAAAGCATAGCTTGAAACGCGTTTTCGGCATCGTGCTCCTGACGCAAGACACGCCGACACACGCTCAGCACTTTGGGTCCGTGCCGCCACATAAGGATCTCAAATGCGGCCTCATCACCCTCGGCGACAAACCGCTCGAACAATTGAGCGTCGGGCAAGCCGCGGGCATGCTCGGGGCCAACCATCCGGCGCAAATAGCGGGTAACGGGCGTCCGATCTCGGTTTACCATGCCCATGGCGTTGCTCCGCAGCGGCATCCTCCCATTCATCTAGAGACTGCGGACCAGCCCATGCTGCGATTATTCCCTGCCCCGCTGTCAGCGCGTCATCGCGTAGCTGCCCCACCAAATTATTTGTCTGGACAACCATTGTCCAAACGACTATCATTCCAGTATGGTAACCCGGTCGGCCAGTACTGGTGGGCGGTTCGATTCCGTCGAACAGGAGGCCTTCCTCGGCCTTTGGCGGACTTACGACCGCCTGCGGGCGCTGGAGGACGAGCTGTTCACCCGGCACAACCTGACCGCCCAGCAGTACAACGCGCTCCGACTGCTCCGCCGTGCCCACCCGGAATCAGTCCGCACCCTTGACCTCGCCGGCCGACTGGTCAGCCGGGCCCCAGACATCACCCGGATGCTCGACAAGTTAGAGCAGCACGGCCTGGTGGTCCGCGACCGCCCCGCCGATAACCGCCGCGTCGTCCGCGTGGGCATCACCCCCGCTGGCATGGCCCTGCTGGATCAACTGCGGCAGCCGATCCGCGACTGCCACGTGCGGCAGCTCGGCCACCTGCCTCGCAAAGACCTCGAAACCCTCGTCGTCCTCCTCCGCGCCGCCCGGCTGCCCCACGAGGACGTTGACAGCCCCTGGCGGTAACCCCCGAGAGACATGCACGGAGACGGAACCATGGTCGATCAGACGGCAGATGTAGTAGTGGTCGGTGGCGGCCCGGCCGGCAGCACCGTGTCCACCCTCCTCGCCCAGCGCGGCGTGAGGGTCAAGCTGTACGAGCGTGAAAAGTTTCCGCGCTTCCACATTGGCGAGTCGCTCATCCCCGAGACCTACTGGGTGTTCCGCCGCTTGAACATGCTGGACAAAATGAAGGCCAGCCCCTTCGTCAAGAAGTTTAGCGTCCAGTTCGTCAACGCCGCCGGCAAGGAATCGGCCCCGTTTTACTTCCACGACAACAAGCCGCACGAGTGTTCGCAGACCTGGCAGGTCATCCGCAGCGAGTTCGACACCATGATGCTCGATAACGCCCGCGAGCACGGCGTCGAGGTCGTCCAGCCCGGGCGCGTGCTGGAGGTGCTGTACGAGGGCGAGCGGGCCGTCGGGGTCCGCGTGCAGACCGAGGACGGTCGGGAGGACACCGTCCACGCGCAGGTGGTCGTGGACGCCAGCGGCCAGAGCACCATGCTGCAGAATCGCTTCAAGCTTCGCCTGTGGGACCCGGTCCTGAACAAGGGCGCCATCTGGACCTATTACCGCGGCGCCTACCGCGACACCGGCCGCGACGAGGGCGCAACCGTCGTCATCCAGACGACCAATAAGAAGGGCTGGTGGTGGTACATCCCGCAGCACGACAACACCGTCAGCGTCGGCGTCGTGGGGCCGTTCGACTACCTGTTCAAGGGCCGCGGCAGCCACGAGAAGGTGTACGAGGAGGAGGTCGCCGCCTGCCCGGCGGTGCAGCGGCGGGTCGCCGGAGCCGAGCGGGTCGTGGGCTACTTCGCCACCAAGGACTACTCGTACCGCTCCAGACAGGTGGCCGGGGACGGCTGGGTCCTGGTTGGCGACGCCTTCGGCTTCCTTGACCCCCTGTACTCCTCCGGCGTGCTGCTGGCCCTCAAGTCGGGCGAGCTGGCCGCGGACGCCATCGCCGACGGGTTAGCCAAGGGCGACACCTCGGCCGCACAGCTGGGCCGCTGGGGAGACTTATTCAACAAGGGCGTGGACCGAATGCGGCGGCTGGTGTGCGAGTACTACGATGGCTTCAGCTTTGGCCGGTTCATCAAGACGTTCCCGCACCTGCGCGGTAAGGTCACGGACCTGCTCATTGGCGACCTGTTCGACGATAAGGTGGACGAGGTGTGGGGCCCGCTGGAATCGCTCTACCCGCCGGAGAAGTCGGCCATCCCGACCTGGGACGCCGGGGTTACGCCGGATGACGTGCCGGATAAGGTGAATGAGCTGTACCTGCCAGCGGGGGAACTGCGATGATGCCGGTCGCGAACCCGCCTCCGGCGGCGCAACCAGCGGCGAAGTACGTCTAGGTGCGCGTCGATGAACCATCGAATTCATCAGGAGTCTGAACGGACGCGATATCCTTTCAGATCCAGCTCTGCGAGATCGCTTGCGATCAACTCATCAACGAAATCGCCCACAACGGTAGCGAGCGACCACTCTACCAATGGTTGGTGGCTTTCTTGAAGGAAGGATCGGGGCCTTGCAGCCGCCGGGTCCGGCTCCCATGGTGGGAAGACGCCCTGGGGAGCCTCCGCTCCAAGAATAACTGTCGCGTCAATCAGCCTTTCATGGTTGCCGGCCGCCGGCATCGGCGGGACCGGTGGCATGGTGACCAGAACGCAGTTGCTGAATGCGGACGTATTGCCGTCCGAGTCCGTCGCCGTGGTCGCGATGAACGGGCCTACGGGAACGGCATTGGCGAACAGTACCGTGAAGCTTGCCGTGCCGTGGCCATTGGTCGTCACCGTACTAGAGCCCAAAAACTGCTGACCTTCACCAAAGCCGGAAGGATTGCACACCGCATTGGCAAAGAATTCCAGCGTTAACGTCGTGTTCGGTAAACTTTGCAACAGCCCCTGAATCATCAAGGTGCTGCCATCCGAGGTAGCGTTGGTGAGAATAGGAAACGGCAACCGGTTATTGCCGCCGTCGAGGAGCTCGATCCCCAGGCCATTGCTGTGTCCGAAGATGGCGTTGTGCTGGATCGCGTTGCCGGAGCCGCCGTCCACCAACACTCCATCGTAGCCATTGAAGCCGATGACGTTGGCGGCTCCATTCGCTGTCCCGCCGATGGTGTTGCCCGAAGCGTTGAGCAAGTGCACACCGGTATTAAGATTGCCCAGGTTGGCCATGCCGGTACCATCCGTCCCAATGAAGTTCCCCTGGACCACATTCGCGGTGCCGCTGGAAATGAAGATGCCATCGCCCCCGTTGCCTGCGATCACATTGCCGGCAGCAGCCGCCGTTCCTCCAATCGTGTTGTTGGATGTAGCGAGCCGCACACCCAGGCCGTTGCCCAATGCCAGGGTGCCGGTCACATCGGTACCGATGTAGTTGCCCTGAAGGATGTTGCCGCCGCCAGTTTGCACGTCGATCCCGCTCAGTGCGAACCGGTTGATCACCAAATCCCGAACCACGCTTCCCCCGGCCATGATGAATAGCCCGTCGGCGCCGGCCCCCGCGCCGGCACCATTCAGTTCGATGAGGGGGGCGCCGGCGTAGCCTGGCTGCGATGTGCCATCGATGATGGTTGGCTGGGTAATGGCCGGCAGCGGCGCGGCCAGGTTGATCGTCTGCACGCCGGTGCCAATGGCAAAGCGAATGGTATCCGGACCGGGCGTCGCATCGGCATCGAGAAGGGCCTGCCGCAACGAGCCGGGGCCACTGTCCAGGGTCGTCGTAACGGAAAAGATAGGCAAGCCGACAGTGACGGCCACACTGCCACTGATCGAAGGAGCCAACATGTCTGTGGCGGTGATGCTCTGGTTGCCGGCGGTGCGCAGTTTCACGGCGTTGGAGAACAGGTGTACGCCGCTGTCGGCCGCCGTGAAGCCGTAGTTGACCGGCAACACGACACCGGGATCCGTGTCGGTCGAGCTGAGGATCACGGTGCCGAGGTAGCCGGTCGCCGTGTGGCCATAGGCGTCCAGGGCCGTTACCGTGATACTGAACGGCACGCCGGCCGTCACATGGGCGGGAGCACTGAGCTGCAACTGGGTGGCCGGCCCCGGCTGGACCTCGAAGGCGCCGATATCCACGATACCGCCAACGATACGGGCAAACCCAGGACCGCGCTGGTCGAAGGCGGGGACATTGCTATTGTCGCCGGCATCCACCGCAGGACTCCCTGGAAGCAGGGCGATGGTCTGGGTAGGCCCACCGTTATCTTGGAGCGGGCCGAGCAAAGGCTTGGCATTCACCAGGTCGGCGGAGCCGGTCAAGAAGCCCGCCGCATTGTCGCTGCTGAGGTTGTGGCCCTGGGAGAAGAACGTGCCGCCAGACAAGGCAAAGAAGTTGGGTCTTCGGCCATCGCTGGAGAAAATGGTGTTGCGGAAGATGGCCGTGGCTTTGGTCGTGCCAGTGCCCAGGTGGCCGGCTACCAGTTGACTTCCCGTTTGGCTGGTCATGTTGGCGGTATTGTTCGCGAGCGTCGAGTTCAGAAGCAGGACGGTTGCATCCTGAGTGGAGAGCGCAAGATCCGCGATGCCGCCGGCAGCGGTTGTTCCACCGGTGCCGGAGAACGTATTGCTGTTGCCGCTGATCGTGCTGTTGCTAATCGTGAGATTGCCGCGATTGAAGATTCCACCGGCCGAGTCGGGATTATAGACGGAATTACCGCTGATCGTGCTGCCAAGGATCGTAAGCGTCCCGTTATTGCATATGCCGCCGCCGGCTTGCGGATCACGCCCGGAATTGCCGCTGATCGTGCTGTTGTTGATAGTGAGTGTCCCGCCATTGACGAAGATGCCGCCGCCTCCGACCGAGCTGTTGGCCGAAACAATGCTGTTGCTTAGCGCCGCAGTTCCCGCACCGATATAGATGGTCCCAACTGCAGGAGCGAGCGGCTGGTTGCTGGAGAGAGTGCTGTTGTTGACCGTGAGGGTTCCCGAGCAGTCGATGGCACTGCCGAAGGAAGCGGCCGAGTTGCCGGAAAAGATACTGCCGTTGACGAGCACGGTGCCGGGAGCGCCCAGCACACTGAGAATGGCCCCTCCCCCGCCGCTGCTGGCGACGTTGCCGGAAAGCGTGCTGTTATCGACAGTCAACGACCCGGAATTGTTGTCGAGTCCACCCCCCTCGTTTGCAGAATTGCTGGAGAGCGTGCAGGTGTTGACCATGAGGGCTCCCGTGTTCTGAATGGCACCGCCCACGGTGGCGCTGTTGTTCGTAAACGTGCTGCCGTTGATCAGGAGCGTACCGTCATTGCGGATGCCGCCGCCCACTCCATCGCCGGACGAGTTGCCCGATAGCGTACTGTTGTTGACGGTCAACATTGCGGAAGCGCTGTTGAAGATGCCGCCACCGCCGCCTTCAAACGCTGAATTGCCGGTGAGCGTGCTGTTGTTGAGAGTGAGCGTGCCGCTGTTGGCAATGCCACCACCCACTTGGAGCGGCTGGGGCCCTATACCATTTGCAATGGTCAAGCTGGAGATCGTGACTGTTGCGCCACCGTCCACAGAGAAAATGCGGTAACTGCCGCCGCTGTCGCGCCGCACCGTCAGCAGGTTGGCCCCCGGGCCGGCGATGGTGACGCTTTTGCTCAAATCGGGCAGGGCTTTCGTTAGGTTGATGGTGCCGGTGACACCGAAAGCGATGGTGTCCTGACCCGACAGGGCCTGGCTGATGCAATAACGGAGATCGCCGGTCAGACCGGTTCCCTGCCCGGCGTCGGTGAGTCGATCAACCGTGAACGTGGAGAGAAGCGTTCTGTCTTCGAGACGTTCCAACTGAAGGCGCCGGCGATAGCGGCGCGGATCGAGCTCGGCTTTCATGAAAGACTCCTGTACGGAGGGTGTCCTCGACCAGAACACTTGCGGCTGGATGTAGCGGCCAGGCGACACAAGCCCGGAGCGCCAACGCCGGGGTCGGGTGTGCCATCCCGGCGTTGGCGCTCCGGGCTTGTGTCCCCTTGCTCGACGCAAAGCACTCTCGAAAGAAACGGATTGTCCGGTTGCGAAACGGCAGCGTCAAGAGGAGATTTGGTGCGTCGGTTTCGTTCCGAGTCCCCGCCTTGCAACCGAGCCGGCCAGGCCATAGGATGAGGCGACGAGCGGGTCTTGTGCTCTGTGCAGGGGGAAACTCGTGCTGACATTAGAAATGATCTGCCAGGCGCAGCACCGGCTTCGGGAGCTGGTGCATCGCACGCCGCTGGTTCGTTCGAAGACGCTGAGCGATCATCTCGGAGCCCCCGTTTATCTCAAATTGGAATTCCTCCAGAAAACCGGGTCGTTCAAGCCACGCGGAGCATTTAACAAGATGCTCGGACTTTCCGCGGAGGAACGGCGGCGTGGCGTGGTGGCGGTCAGCGGCGGCAATCATGCTCAGGGCGTGGCGTATGCAGCCCGGCAGCTCGGCATCTCCGCTGTCATCGCCATGCCGGCCTTCACGCCGAGAAACTATCTCGATGCCACCCGGCAATATGGGGCGGAAATCGTGTTGATGCCCGACTCCCGCTCGGCATTTGCCGAAGCCTATCGGCTTCACGATCAAGGCCGAGTGTTGGTTCATCCCTTTGATGACCCGCTCGTGGCAGCCGGACAAGGGACCATCGGTCTCGAAATCCTGGAGGATTTGCCAAGCGTTCAGCGTATCTATGTTAGCATCGGCGGCGGCGGACTGATCACGGGCGTCGCCACCGCGTTGCGAACGATCCAGCCCGACATTCAAGTGATTGGTGTCGAGACCGACGGGGCCGACGCCATGGCGCAGGCGTTGGCCGCCAATCGCCTGGTGGAGCTGCCGGCCATCACATCCATCGCCCGGACGCTCGGTGCCCCGAAAGTGAGCGAGTTCACGCTGCACCACGTTCAGCGGCTGGTGCGCGAGGTCAAGGTCGTGAGCGACGCCGCTGCAGCCAAAGCGCTTTTCCTGGTGCTGGAGCGGACCAAGTATCTCGTTGAGCCTTCGGCGGCTTGCTGCCTGGCGGCGGCCGAGCTGCAACGAGATCAGCTGAATGCCAAGGATCCCATCGTGTTGCTGTTGTGCGGAGGAAATGTCTCTGGGGAAGATTTGGCCAGTTATTGGCAACGGTTTGTAGCCTCCGCATGAAGCTGCGAACTATTCCGTGTCATATGCCAAGTTGGGCCCCAGCCACCGTTCCACTTTTGCCAACGGCGTGCCCTTGCGGCCGGCGTAGTTTTCGACCTGGTCCTTCGTGACCAGATCGACGGCAAAATAACGAGCTTCCGGGTGGCTAAAATAGAGTCCGCTGACCGAGGCGGCCGGCCACATGGCGTAGCTTTCCGTCAAGCGAATGCCGGCGGCCTCGTCCACTTCCAAGAGCTTCCACAGCGTTTCCTTCTCGGTGTGATCGGGACAGGCCGGATAGCCAGGTGCCGGACGAATGCCTCGGTATTTCTCCTCGAGCAAGTCGGCTTTCGAGAGATGCTCTCCCCGGCCATAGCCCCAGTCCTGTCGGGCACGCTCGTGCAACAGCTCCGCCAAAGCCTCGGCCAAGCGATCGGCCAACGCCTTCGTCATGATGGCGTTGTAATCATCATGTCTGGACTCGAATTGTTTCACCAGGTCATCGGTACCGATACCGGCCGTCACCGCAAAGGCACCGAGATAGTCGGCGATGCCCGTGGAACGCGGCGCAATGTAATCGGCCAGGCTGCGGAAACTCGTTTGCCCTTCCCGTTCCCATTGCTGGCGGAGCATGTGAAAACGGTGCCGTTCCGTGCTCCGCCTTTCATCGGTGTAGACGATGATGTCGTCGCCGTCCGAGTTGGCCGGATAGAAGCCGTACACCGCATTGGCGGTCAATTGTTTGCCATGGACAATTTGATCCAGGAGCTTGTTGGCATCGTCGAACAATTTGCGGGCCTCACTGCCCACCTTGGCATCGTGCAGAATCGCCGGATACTTGCCGGTCAGCTCCCAGGCCATGAAGAACGGCGACCAATCAATGTAGGGCACGATCTCCGTCAGCGGAACATCACGCAAGATTCGCTGGCCCAAGAATGCCGGCACGGCGACCGGCGCAGCGTTCCAATCGAGGGCCAAACGACGTTGGCATGCTTCGGCGTAGCTCACCAACTTCCGTTGCCTGCGTTTGCTGAAGGACTCACGCTCTTTGGCCTGGAACGCGCGGTTGTCACGATCGAGGATCGGCCTCAGCTCGGGCCGCGTCAACCGGTCCACCACCCCCACGCAGCGCGAGGCATCCTTGACATGAAGGACCGTTTCGTGGTAGCCCGGAGCGATCTTGACCGCCGTATGCTTGGCACTGGTAGTGGCGCCCCCAATCAACAGTGGAATCTGGAAGCCTTCACGCTCCATCTCCCGCGCCACATGGACCATTTCATCGAGCGACGGTGTGATCAGGCCGGAGAGCCCGATGAGGTCGCATTCTTCCCGGCGGGCGGTTTCAAGGATTTTCTCGCACGGCACCATGACGCCCAGGTCGATCACCTCGTAATCATTACAGCCTAGCACCACACCGACAATGTTCTTGCCGATATCATGTACATCGCCTTTCACAGTCGCCATCACGATCTTGCCGCGGGATTTACGCTGCCCATTCCCCTTGGCTTTGTCCGCTTCCATGAATGGCAGCAAATAGGCGACGGCCTTCTTCATGACCCGCGCGCTCTTGACCACTTGGGGCAGGAACATCTTGCCGGAGCCGAACAGCTCGCCGACCACGTTCATGCCGTCCATGAGCGGCCCTTCGATGAGCTGGAGCGGACGCTCATAGTTGTGGCGGGCTTCTTCGACGTCGGCATCGATGAAATCGACGATGCCGTTGATCAGGGCGTGCTTGAGCCGCTCGGCCACCGGCGCCTCGCGCCAGGCCAGCTCCTTCGTCTCGGCGATGCCTTTTTTCTTGACGGTCTCGGCAAACGCGGTCAGACGGTCGGTGGCGTCGGGGCGGCGATTGAGAAGTACGTCCTCCACTCGTTCGAGCAGATCCGCAGGGATCTCCTCGTATACCTGTAGCTGGCCAGCATTGACGATGCCCATGTCCAGGCCGGCCTTGATGGCGTGATAGAGGAATGCGGCGTTCATTGCTTCGCGCACGACCTCGTTGCCGCGGAACGAGAACGAAACGTTGCTGACGCCGCCACTGGTCTTGCACTCCGGCAGCAACCGCTTCAGCCGGCGGACGGCATCCAGGAAGGCGACGGCGTAGCCATTGTGCTCCTCGATGCCCGTGCCCACGGTGAGAATATTGGTGTCGAAGATGATGTCCGTTGCGGCAAAACCGACCTGCTCCGTGAGCAAGCAATAGGCACGTTGGCAGATGGCCACCTTCCGGTCGACCGTGACTGCCTGGCCTTCTTCGTCAAACGCCATGACCACGACCGCGGCTCCGTAGCGCCGGACAAGGCGGGCCTGTTCCAGGAACTTTTCTTCGCCCTCTTTCAGACTGATCGAATTGACGATGGCCTTGCCCTGGACGCACTTGAGGCCCGCTTCGATGACCGACCATTTCGAGCTGTCGATCATGATGGGCACGCGGCTGATGTCCGGCTCGGCCGCCACGAGGTTGAGGAAGCGCGTCATGGCCTTTTCGCCCTCGATGAGGGCTTCGTCCATGTTAACGTCAAGGATGTTGGCACCGCTTTCGACCTGGTCGCGGGCCACGGCCAGCGCGGCCTCGTAGTCGCCGCTCTTGATCAGGCGGGCGAACCGCTTCGAGCCGGTGATGTTGGTCCGCTCGCCGATCATCAGGAAGTTGGTCTCGGGGCGGATGACCAGGGGCTCCATGCCGCTGTACGTGGACCAGTGGGGCAAATCGGGGACCCGGCGCGGCGGGACGCCGTCGACCGCCTGGGCGATGGCCGCGATCCACTCCGGCGTCGTGCCGCAGCAGCCCCCGACGAGGTTCAACCAGCCGTTGCGGGCGAACTCGCCCAGCACGGCGGCGGTGTGGTCCTTGTCGCCCAGGAACCCGCCGAAGCCGTCGGGCATGCCGGCGTTGGGATAGCAACTGACCCGCGTGCGACAGAT
>DATGIQ010000156.1:0-5535 GCA_035295665.1 Gemmataceae bacterium
TGCCGACCTTCTGGTGCGGAGTTACGCCCACACCTTTGGCCTGCCCGCCCTCATCACGCGCTGTTCCAACAACTACGGCCCGTACCAGTTCCCGGAAAAATTGCTGCCGCTGTTCATCACCAATCTGTTGCGCGACGAACCGGTGCCGGTGTACGGGGACGGCCTCAACATCCGCGACTGGATTCATGTTCGCGACCATTGTGCAGCGCTGGAGCGGGTCTGGCGTGCCGGGCAGCCCGGCGAAGTCTACAACATCGGCGGCCGCTGCGAGCTCACCAACCTCGAGCTGACCCATCGGCTCCTGGAGATCATGGGCAAGCCCCGTACCCTTCTTCGCTATGTGAACGACCGACCCGGACACGACCGCCGCTACGCCATCGATTGCAGCAAGATCGAACGCAACCTCGCTTGGCGGCCCACCATCCCCTTCGACGAAGGGTTGCGGGCGACAGTCCAATGGTATCAGGAACACGCCGATTGGATTGCCAAGATTCGCACCGGGGATTACTTGAAGTATTACCAGAAGCAGTATGGCACTAGTCCCTAGTCCGTGGTCCGTAGCCAGCTGGCTACGGACCACGGACTAGGGACCACGGACTAGGGATGGTCCTGGAACCATGCGTATCTTGCTGACCGGGGTTTCCGGATTCGCGGGCGGCCACCTGGCGGAGGCGCTGCTCGAACAGGGAGGTGTCGAACTCTACGGCACCGGGCAGCGCGGACAATGGCCGTCCGAGCTGTGGCACTTGGCCGACCGGGTCGTTCTGCGGCGCTGCCCTCTGGACGACGGAGCGACCATTGAAGCCTTGCTGCGCGAGATTCAGCCCGAGCAAATCTATCACTTGGCCGGCTATTCCGATGCAGGGCGATCCTTTCGAGAGGCGGAAGACGCCTGGGCCGGCAATCTGACCGGGACGCGCTGCCTGTATGACGCCATCCTCCGTTGGGGAGGGCGGCCGCGGATTCTGTACGTCGGGAGCGGCATTGTCTACGGCGACCTGGAGGATCCGACGCGGGCTCACGATGAGCTATCACCGCTTCGGCCAGCCAGCCCCTACGCAGCCAGCAAGGCCGCCGCGGACCTGCTGAGCTATCAGTATGCCCGCTGCGCCGGGCTCGATATCGTACGGGTCCGACCGTTCAATCACATCGGTCCGCGCCAGTCTCCCCAGTACGCGGTGGCCCACTTCGCCCAGCAGCTGGCGGCCATCGACTGCGGCAAGCAAGCACCGCTGTTGGAAACCGGAAACCTCGATCCGCGCCGCGACCTGACCGATGTCCGCGACATGGTACGCGCCTACATGCTCCTGATGGAACGTGGCCGCAGCGGCGAGGTCTACAACGTCGGCACGGGCCAGGCGCATTCCATGCGCGAAGTGCTGAACCGCCTCTTGGCGTTGACGCGTGTTCCCATCGAAGTAAGACAGCGACCGGGCCTGGTGCGCGCGACCGACACCAACGTCATCCTTGCCGACCCCTCCAAACTTCGTTCTGAAGTCGGCTGGCAACCCCAACGAAGCCTTGATCAAACGCTGGTGGATACGCTGGACTACTGGCGGCAAACGTTTACGGCACGGAAGACGGCGTAACGAATTCGCAAGGGTTGGCCCATCTGCCGCGAATCGTGTGACAACTCGCGTCCCACAACGTATATTTTTCTCATGATGCATTGTTCATCCGGATTGAGGACACAGCCATGAGAATCGCGGTCATCGGTACCGGTTACGTGGGATTGGTCACCGCAACGTGCTTTGCCGAGAGCGGTAACGATGTCGTCGGCATGGATGCCAATGCGCAAAAAATCGAAATCCTGGAAGCTGGCCGGCTGCCGATTTACGAGCCTGGCCTGCAAGAGCTCGTGCAGCGCAACCGCCGTGAAGGCCGCCTCAATTTCACGACCGATCTGGCCCGCGCCGTTGGACGGGCCCAATTGATTTTCATTGCCGTGGGGACGCCGCAAGCCGCCGACAGCAGCGCGGATCTGTCCAGCTTGTGGGCCTTGGCCGATTCCTTGGCCGAACACCTGGACGAGCATAAAGTGGTGGTCATCAAGAGCACGGTGCCCGTCGGCACCAACGCGGCCATGCTCGAACGGCTCCGTGCCCGCACCCGGAACCACGTGGAAGTGGCCAGCAATCCCGAGTTTCTCAAGGAAGGGGCGGCCCTGGATGATTTCATGAGACCCGACCGCGTGGTGGTCGGCGTGCGCCGGCAAGAGGCGGCTGAGCTGCTCCGTGAGCTCTATGGTCCCTTCCTCCGCACCGAGCGTCCATTCTTGATCATGTCGCCGGAAAGCGCGGAGATGACGAAATACGCGGCCAATGCCCTGTTGGCCACGAAAATCAGCTTCATCAACGAAATTGCCAACCTCTGCGACCGCGTCGGTGCCGACATCCATGATGTCCGCCGGGGCATCGGCCACGACGCCCGCATCGGTTTCCAGTTCCTCTTTCCCGGAGCCGGATTCGGCGGCAGCTGTTTTCCCAAGGATGTTCGGGCGTTGATCCACACTGCACGGCAGAAAGATGTGGCGCTGGCGGTGCTCGAAGCGGTGGATCACGTGAACGAAGCGCAGAAGCGCGTCCTGGTGAAAAAAATTCGCAAGCACTATGGCTCAGCGCTGAAGGAGAAAACCATCGCGATCTGGGGCCTCGCCTTCAAGCCGCGCACCGATGATATCCGCGAGGCGCCGGCTCTGGTGCTGATCGACTCCCTCTTGGCAGACGGCGTGGCGTTGCGGGTGCACGATCCCGAGGCGTTGGCCAATGTGCGAGCCATTTATGGCGACCGACTGGTTTACTGCGACCGGCCCTACGGTGCTCTCGAAGGAGCCGACGGCCTGGCAATTGTCACCGAGTGGCAGGAGTTCCGCCATCCGGATTTTGAATTGATGCGGCGGTTGATGCGCGAAGCAGTCATCTTTGATGGCCGCAACGTCTATGAGCCAAAAACCCTGGTCGGGAATGGTTTCGTTTACCAAGCCATCGGCCGATCGGGTTAGGGGGGGGGTAGGACGGAGGAAGCAGTAAGGAGAAATAATTCCTAGAGACCACGGCCCGGCAAAAAGGTGGCGGGCACTCGGCCGATTCCGCCCCCCTGCGACGGAAAACCTGGCTCCACACCGGGTAAGGCTTTGTGCGTCGCCCCTTTTCGCCGGGTCGTAGCTGTCTGCCCAATGGATGCACATGCTATGCCGCTTCTTCGTTGCCCTGGGCGCACAGTAGAAGAAAAAGACAAGTAAATCCTTGCTGATCAAGGACATAAAGTTTGGGATTATGCCTGAAAGTTTTGTTCGTCGGCGGCGAAAAAATGACATGCACAGAATTTTGTGTTAACAGATATTTGCGCCACGTGTGTAAACGAGCGCTTCCAACAGTTAGCGCTCGGCGCTGACCATCATGCAGTCGGACTGGTGGCTGAGATGACAATACCATGTCGCCAGGCGGGAGACTGGCTTGGCGGTCAGCCAGCGATGCCAGCAGGATCTGCCCTCGGATTGGCAGGCCCGCTTGGCGGAAGAGCGGAGCCAATCGCTGTGGCGAACCATGCGGATGGGGCCCACCTGAAAGCCGGCTTTCTCCAGCATCAAGTGGAGTGTCCAGGGGGCGAAGTGGGTTAGGTGCCGCGGCAGGTCCAGCCCATACCAGGCCGACCCAAACCAGCGGAAAGGAAGGCTGTCGATGTTCGGCACGGCCACGAACAATTTCCCGCCGGGAATCAAGAGTCGATGGGCCTCCCGAAGTACTTCGAGCGGATCGTGGACATGCTCCAGCGAGTGCCACATCGTGATGGCATCAAAGCTGCCCGGCCAAAGTTCCGGATGGGGGAGCGTGCCGACCAGAGCCCGCAGTCCCAGTTCCGCGCGGATCCGCTGAATCGCCGCGGTTGATACATCCAGGCCGGTCACTTGCCAACCCTGCCGGTCCATGTGAGCCAAGAACGCGCCGCCCCCGCAACCGAAATCGAGCAATCGGCCGGGCCCGCGCCACGTCAACACCCGATGCTCCTTGGGCGCCTGCCGGCGGCCCCGTAGTCCCGGCAACCGCCATCGCGGACGGCGAAGGCTCGAGGTCCGGTGGGGACGATAGACCGCGGGATAGAATTGGCTAATCGTGTCCGTGTTGGGGCGCGGATTGGTAAAGCAGAGGCCGCACTCCTGGCACTGAACCACGGCAAACCATAGTCCGGTGCCCCCGGCGGTCGTGTCGGCTGCCTCCACCAACGGCGACCAGTTCCGTCCGCCGCACAGCAGACAACTCGGCTCCTCCCAGACAATGACCGGCCCCGCCGCAGCGACTGGAGCAGCCAGGTCACGCGGAAAAAAGCTCATCGGTGGAAATCCTTTTCCCCCAGCGGCTCCGAAAAAGGGGACGATCCCTTTGCGGAGGGACACAGGCCACGTTTTTCGGAACTAACCCCCGCTTCGTAGTGGCGACTATACCGGTCGTGCCGTCTTGGGTCAACCGCAGCAACCAACTCCAGGAGACCGGCCAACGGGGTAACGGGTGCAAGTACAACCCCCCTTTTCCGCACCGCTTCGCAAAGTTTCGCATTTCCCCTTTGCAATGTCGCCGGGTGAGTGTTTATGATGGAAACAGTCCTTTTCCCTTGGCCCATTCATCGGGGTTGTTCGCGAAGACTTCGGTTTGTTTGGATTCCGAAGCATTCGCGAAGAGACCCGCAACCGTCGTTTTGGCTCGTTTAACCGGCGTTTCTGGAACCGCCGCAGGAGACACTTATGGCAGCGACCGCGAGCTTCAAGCAACAGTGCCCCAGCTGCGAGGCCTGGGTGCCCATCCGGGATCCCAATCTCATCGGCAAGAAAATCGATTGCCCCAAGTGCAAGTACCGTTTCGTTGTCGAGGATCCCGGCACCGATGCCGACGAAGAAGCCGAATCCTCAGGGACAACCTCGGACCGTGAGGAAGGGGCGAAGCGCGGCGAAGGCAAGGGAGCTGCGGTCAAGGGGAAAGGGGGTCCTCGCCGCCGGGACAATGACCAGGACGACGACGGCAAGGGTGCCCGCCGCAAAGGCGGTGGTGGCGGCAAAACCAAACTCATTCTGGGCGCGGGACTCGGCGTGGTGGCCGTCGGCATCCTGGTGGCGGTCGCCATTTTCATCTTCCTCAACAACGACAATTCTTCGAAGTCCTCTCCTCCTCCGGCTCCCCGAATCGCTTCAACCCCGGCTCCAGCGCCGGCTCCGGAAGCACCCGCGGAGCAACCGGCCGAGGAGGGCGAGAAGCCGGCGGCAGTAGCCAACGCGGCCGCAACCGCAGCCGCAGCCCTTCCGGCTTCCCCGGATGCCCTGAGCAACCTGTTGCCGCCCGAGACCGAGGGCGTGTGCCATGTTCGCCTGAAAGACCTTGTGCGCACCTCTCTGGGTCGGACGATCTTTAGCACGCCGGGAGCGTTCCGTTCCGAGGCCCTTCAGCAAAGACTGGGTTTGGCCATCGAGGAAATCGACCTGCTCCTGCAGGCCTGGAATTTCAAGGACAACTGGTCGTTCAGCGTGATCCATACCAACAAGCCGAT
>DATGIQ010000157.1:0-52642 GCA_035295665.1 Gemmataceae bacterium
GGCGAGACCGCCATCGAAGCGGCCCGCCTGGCCAAGGCAGCCGGCAAACCGGTTAAACTGGTCTGGACGCGTGAGGAGGAATTCACCTGGGCCTATTTCCGCCCTGCTGGGGTCATCGACGTCAACGGCGGGATTCGGAAAGATGGCACACTGACGGCCTGGGAATTCCACAATTACAACTCCGGCCCTTCCGCGCTGGCCCCGCTTTACGATATCCCCCACCAGCGCAACGAATTTCATTCTTCCCGTACCCCCCTTCGGCAGGGTTCGTATCGTTCGCTGGCGGCGACGGCCAACCACTTCGCTCGGGAAAGCCATATCGACGATTTGGCCCATGCTGTGGCGATGGATCCCTTGGAGTTTCGGCTCAAGAATCTCAAGAATGATCGGCTGCGGGCCGTGTTGACCGCTGCGGCAACGCAGTTTGGCTGGGGCAAGGCCAAGGCCGCTCCAGCGCATGGCTTCGGCATCGCCGGCGGCTCGGACAAGGGAAGCTATGTGGCGACCTGTGCTGAGGTTTCGACCGAGCGTTCCACCGGCCGCGTTCAAATCGTGCGACTGGTGACGGCTTTTGAATGCGGAGCCATTCTGAATCCGGATAACCTGAAAAACCAGGTTGAAGGAGCGGTGATCATGGGCCTGGGCGGGGCACTGTTCGAAGCCATCCGGTTTGCAGACGGCAAAATCTTGAATGCCAGCTTTTCGCGGTACCGAGTTCCGCGTTTCAGCGATGTTCCAACGCTAGAAACCGTTCTCCTGGACCGAAAGGACTTGGCCTCCGCCGGGGCAGGGGAGACGCCGATCGTCGCCGTGGCTCCCGCCGTCGGGAATGCCATCTTCCAGGCCACCGGTAGCCGGCTGCGGTCGCTGCCGATGGTGCCGAATGGATTGAAGGTCTGATTGCGTCTGCAGCCCACAAGCCCGACGCGCGAGCCAGTTGACGTGATCCTTCGCTCACGCGTCAGGCTTGTTGCCTGCTGAAGTCCGATGAGTCGGTTCGCATCACACGGCCCACGCATGTCCACGGCCGGCCGCGTACCTGCTATTGATTGAACACAAATTCCTTCGTGTTCACGAGCGCCCAAATGATATTTTCGAAGGCGGCTTTTTTGTTCTTGGCGTTCTTCTCGAGATGGGCCAAGGCGGTCTTGAGCTGATCCGCCGACGGCTTGCGCGCGAACGCCCAAAGGAATAGCTCCTCCACCTTTTCCGCGTCGCTTCGCTTATCATTGGCACCCGCGAAGACATCCGCGCGGCCGCCGCCGCGGCTGAGCTTGCCCTGCACTTCATCGGAATTCAACAGGTGGAGGGCCTGGGCCAAGTTGGCATCGTTGACCCGCTCACACTCGCAGGCGCTAATCCGCTGGGGCCGGCCAAAGACATCGAGAAAATACGACGCAAACGATTCATCCGGAAGCATGATGGCCCGGCGGGGTGCGTACCGATCCTGTGGCAAACCGCCGAATGGCGTGGGACTGTCGGTCACCTGGCAGACGGCGTCGAAAAGAACCTCCGCACTCAGCCGCCTCGGGTAAAAGCGGGCATAGGTTTGCTTGTCCTGTTTGTTGAAATCGTTGGGCGTCGAGCTGAGCTGGTAGGTTCGGCTCTTACAGATGATCCGGATCAAATGCTTGAGGCTGTAATGGTGCTCGACCAACTCTTTGGCCAGGGCATCGAGCAACTCGGGATTGGAGGGCGGATTCGTGACTCGCATGTCATCCAACGGATCAACAACTCCCCGGCCAAAGAAATGGGCCCAATAGCGATTGGCCACCGCTCGGGCGAAGAATGGATTCTTGGGGTCCACCATCCAGTCCACCAGGCTCTGACGCGGGTCATCCTCGGTCCCCAACTGCAGAGGTTGGCCATCGAGCGGCTTGATGGCGGCCGCCTGGTTCGTCCGTTTGTTCGTGACGTTGCCTGAGGGCCGATTGTAGATCGTTACCATCTGGACGGGCTGGTTCTGGATGCCGCCGGCCAGCGGCACGCTCTTGCGTCCGACCCGGCCAAAGAACGCAGCCAGGCCCCAGTAATCGTCCTGGCTCCATTTCTCATAGGGATGGTGGTGGCACTGAGCACAGGCGAGGCGGAGCCCGAGGAATACCTGGGCCGTGTCGTCGACGAACTGCTCGGGACTTTGCAGCTCCTTGTACCAAACAGTCGGCGGATGCGTGACCTCATCTCCTGAGGCGGCCAGGATTTCCCGCGCGAACTCGTCATACGGCATGTCGCCGGCAACCGCCCGGTGGATCCAATCGTGGAAGGAAAACGTGCCGTACGCCCGGTCCGGCTGCCCACGCCGTTTGATCCGAAGGATGTCGGCCCACTTGTTGGCGAAGAAATAGCTGTACTCGGGGCTATCCAGCAAGGCATCCACCAGCTTGGCCCGCTTCTGCGGATCTGGATCAGCCACAAAGCTGCGAACGCGCGCCGGCGTCGGCAGCGTGGCCGTGATATCGATGCACGCCCGCCGGATGAACTGTTCATCGGAACAGACTTCCGACGGAACCAGCCCCAGCTCCCGCCATTTCTTGGAGGTGGCGTGATCCACGATGGTCAGCGGCTCGAACGAATATTCCGACGTCTCGAGGCCGAGCGGCACGGTTGCCCGAAATGTCGTCACCTGACCAAGGTAACGGGCCATGATGGCCGCTTCGCCACTCATGGCCAGGGTACGGACAAGCCCTGCACCATCGACGACGGCAATGTCGGTGTCATTGCTGTCGTACTGGGCGCGGCGCGTGATATCTTCGACCGAACCGTCGCTGTAATGCGCATAGACGGCAAATTGCTGCTTGTTTTGCCGCGTGAGAATTCGGTGTTCGGGGTACACGGTGATCTTGGTCACAACGGGGTCGGTCGGCTCGCCCTTGGGAGTACCTGCAGCGATCCAGCGGCGGAGGAGTTGGTATTCATCCGAGCCCACTTCCATTCGCTTGCCGCCGCCATGCGGTAACTGTCCCGTGGCCTTCCGGAGCAGCAGGCTATAGTCCGGAGCCGCAGGAAACAGGCGACGGCCGCGCGCCTCCTTCACCAAGGCGTTGAAGTCCACATCCGGCTCGAAGCCCAACAGCGACAGCTTGAAACCATTCTGGCCGCTCGCTTTGCCATGGCAGCCTCCGGAATTGCAGCCCAGCTTGGTAAAAATCGGCACGATCTGATTGCCGAAATTGATGGGCAGATTGACATCGACCGCTGTGCACTGGACCGGTATCTGGACCGTCGTGTCGCCGTAGCTGGCTGTGATTTCTGTTTGACCATTGGCGAGCGGTATCACCCGGCCGGCGCTGCTGATCCGAGCGATGTGCGGATCGGCCACTTCATAACGGACATCGCTGGTCAGGTCCTGCAACCGGGTCCCCGTCAGGCCGCCCGTACAGATGAGCTGCTGTACGGCATCGCGCCCCTTCAGACGGATCTCCTGGGGATAGCACGTGAGGGTGCGAATCTCCTCGGGCTTTGGAAGAGCCACCGTTTCCGCGGCTGGGGGTGCGTCCTTGTAGAGATCGCCGGCCTGGAGAAACGAACTGGGAGCAACTAGGGCCAGCACGAGATTCACGCCGAGGAATCTGCCTATCATGGAATGTACCCCCGTCTTGGCAGGAATAGGTGGCGGGTTTAACCGGCAGGCTTCCTATTGTGGCTGAGTTCGCCGAAGATTGCAACGTCTTCTCACCGTTTACGCACGGATCGACTGTGGTAATCGGGTAATTGCACAAGATTATGGTTGCATTCGTTACACGGGCCGATATAAATATCATAGCTTATGCCCTCCATCTTACCCTTGCCGCACCGGCGGCCCCGCCTTTGGGGGAGGACTCGAGATGATGGTTGGTCGCGGGTTGAACTGGTCGTTTTGCGCTGTTCTCGTGGCAATGCTCATCTGGTTCCCATCCTTCACGGCGAAGGCAGCCGACGGCGGAACGCCAAAAGCACAAGCGCCCACCGAACGGGAGGTAGCCCAGCGTCTCGATCACGCCTTGCTACAGGGGCATGATCCTGCGGTGCCGCTGCCGCCGCCGGCCGATGACGAAGCGTTTTTACGCCGGGTTTCACTCGATCTCGTCGGCAAGCTGCCAAACGCTGATGCGATCGATGCCTTTGTGGCCGATGCCGACCCCGAAAAGCGTGCCAAGCAAATCGAGCACTTGCTCCGGTCGGAAGCGTTCGCCGTCAACTGGTCACGCTACTGGCGGGATACCTTGACCTATCACACCCCGGCCAGCGGCAACTATCTGCGCTGGAAGCTGTTCGATGAGTGGATGGTCGACCAGTTTCGCCGGAATCGGCCCTGGGGCGAGATTGTCCGCGCCCTGGTGACGGCAACAGGGATCAACGATGAATGCGCTCCGGTCAATTACCTGACCGCGCTGTACGGCAACCCCGTGGAGATTGCAGCCACAACGAGCCGTGTGTTCTTGGGTGTGCAGCTGCAATGTGCCCAGTGCCATAATGCCCGTACGGAGCCGTGGAAGCGGGAACAATTCCACGAGCTGGTTGCGTTCTTTGGCCGAGCGAAGATCATTCAGCACAAAGATGTGGATGGCAGGGGTACTCCTTATGCCATCGAAGGACGCGCGGACGGGCAGTATTCGATGACCGACAAGAAGGACCCGCAGCATCTGATCGTGATGACGCCGCGTTTCTTGACCGGCGAATCGGTCTCGCTGGAGGCGTCCGACGCAGAACGGCGCGCCGCCTTGGCACAATTCTTGACCAGTCCCAGGAATCCCTGGTTTGCCCGGTCCTACGTGAATCGGATGTGGACCGCCCTGATGGGCTGGGGATTTTATGCCTCGGTCAACGACCTGGGCTCCGGCCCCGCCCCGCGCTTTCCGGAAGTGCTGGATCGATTGGCGGCGGACTGGACGAGCACCGGCTACGATATCCAGTGGCTTTTCCGCACGCTGGCCCTCACGCAAGTTTACCAACGTCATCTGCAACCCCGGACCACGTCCGAGGCGTTACCCATGCTTGCCGTATGCCCGAGCCGGCTCCGGCCGGAGCAGATTTTCGAAGCGCTCGTGAAGGCGCTGGGGTTCAGCGAAACGGACAAGTCCATCCCGGCCCCGGCCCCCAGCTCAGCCCCAGCGGTCGCCCGGCACACCGGGTTGCGGCACATGATCTACCAGGCGTTCAAAGTCGATCCCTCCCTGCCGGCCGACGAAGTCCAAGGGACGATCCCGCAAGCGCTGCTGATGATGAACAGTGTGCTCGTCAACACGTTCGTCGCCGCCAAGGGCAAAACCTATCTGGCGGAAGCATTGGCCAAGGATCTGCCCGACGAAGAGATCCTGCTTTCGCTCTATGAGCGTACCTTGGCCCGCAAGCCGAGCACCGAGGAATTGGCCATTTGCAAGCGTTACGTGCAGAAGTCAGCCGACCGCAAAGAGGGCCTGGAGGATGTGTTCTGGAGCCTGGTGAATTCAACGGAATTCTTGTTGAAGGACTGACCGACCCAAACTTCCGGGAGTGGCGTTCGTTCCGAACATGAAGGAAAACACTGTGAATGGGCAAGCGCAAACCTGGGTCAACGTTCGCGTCACCGGTGCGGGCGCCGTCAGCCGCCGAGGCTTTCTCCGCAAAGCGGGGGCGGGGGCCATTGGCTGGGCCGGCTTGAACTGGCTTGATCGCCTGATGCTGCACGCTGACGAGCTGCGAAGGTCACGCAAATCGTGCATCCTGCTCTGGATGGCCGGTGGCCCCAGCCAGTTCGAAACGTTGGATCCCAAGCCAGGCGCGGAAACCCAGGGGCCGACCCGGGCCATTCCAACGGCCGTGCCGGGCATCACCATCGCGGAGCATTGGCCAAAAACTGCTGCCGTGACGGACGAATTGGCGATTCTTCGCTCGATGACCAGTAAGGAAGGCAATCATGGCCGGGCGACGTACCTGTTGCACACCGGTTATGCTCCTTCCGGCGGAGTCGTCCATCCGGGATTCGGCTCGATTGTCGCCAACGAGCTGGGCCCGACCGATTTGGATTTGCCACGCTTCGTCAGTATTCAGGGCGAAAGCATTGGGCCGAGTTTTTTGGGCGTGCAATATGCGCCGTTTGTCGTGACCGATCCAAATCGGCCGCCGGATAACCTCACCACTCCGGTGAGCGGCGATCGGCTGCAACGGCGGCTGGGGCTGTTGTCGGAACTGGAAGCCCCGTTTGCCCGGAATGGGGCCGCCGACCAGGTGCGCGACCACCAAACCCTGTACGCGCAAACGGCCCATATGGTCCTGAGTCCCCGCGTGAAGGCATTCGATCTGGCCGCCGAGCCGGAGAAAGTGCGCGATACCTATGGGCGAAATTCGTTCGGCCAAGGCTGTTTGATGGCACGGCGCTTGATCGAAGCCGGTGTCACGTTTGTCGAGGTGCAGTCGACCGGCTGGGACACGCATGGCAACGAACTCTCCACGCTCAAGAAGCTCATTCCGCCGGTGGATCAAGGGATGGCTGCGCTGGTAACCGATTTGGCACAGCGCGGGCTCTTGGAAAACACGCTTGTGATCTGGATGGGTGAGTTCGGCCGCCAGCCGCGCATCAATCTGACCGC
Source organism: Gemmataceae bacterium (assembly GCA_035295665.1). GTDB lineage: Bacteria > Planctomycetota > Planctomycetia > Gemmatales > Gemmataceae > DATGIQ01. The sequence goes on from DATGIQ010000157.1 coordinate 6,549, forward strand.
TGGCCGGGATCATTTCCCCAAAGCCTTCAACATGGCCATGGCCGGTTGCGGCGTGAAGGGGGGCCAGGTGATTGGGGCCACCGATAAGCTAGGTACGGAAGTGGTAGATCGGCCAGTGCTGGTGGCGGATCTTTTCTGTACCTTCTGCCAAGCCTTGGGAATCAACCCCCGCAAAGAGAACCAGAGCAACGTCGGCCGGCCGATCAAGATCGTGGAAGAGGGGCAAGCCGTGATGGAAGTGTTTGGTTAGCGCGCAAGAGAAGAGGCGCGAATCTTGGTACGCAGCACGGTCTTGCTCACCCTGGGTAGTTCCGCAAAACACAAGCCTGACGCGCCAGCGAAGGACCCCGTTATTATTCGCTGGCGCGTCAGGCTTGTGTTTTGCAGCATCGTGCTCGGCCGTTTCGGGAGCTGAGCTGGGGCAGGAGCGCGGCTGGTTCCGCTCACCACTTGAAGCTGTAACACGCCGCAAACAAACTTGGCGAGCCACGCCCATTCTCGGAGAGGAAACTACCGGCGTAGAGCTTGCAGTACTGAAGGAAGATGTCCTGGTGCGGGCTCAGATGGAAGTTCGTAATCAGGGTCAGCTCATTTCCTATTCCCGTCGCCTCGCCATTCACCGCTTTCGCCGTGCCGGTCAGTGTGCTTCCCAGAATCGCTGTGCCGGCGGCGTTGTACAGTGAATCCTTCGGGCTATCGAGGTGAAGGACGTGGAACTGGACCGCGGTCGTGATCCATTTCGTGGGGTTTAGCGAAAAGTGGAAGTTCAGGTCGTGGATGTTCTCCCGGCCGATGAGGTCGATGCCACCGAAGTAGTAATGGCCAAACGGGAACAGCTGGTTAAAGGTGCGGTGCACGCCGCCGGTTCCCGGATGTGGATCGCCGCTGGCCCAATCGTAATAGATCCAGAAGATGGGATTGAGCGGCAGATCGGCGAAGTGATAGCCGGCCCCCCCGGTGACCGCCCCGGCCGCAATCGCCTGGTTGGCCCAATTCCCGCACTGGAGCATCCCTTCCACATCCCACAGCACATTGTGGGAATCGCCGGCGTAACGGCTGCCGAAGGTGCTCACGTTGTAGCCGCTGGTGTTGCCGTACTGGCCCTTGGCGATATGGTTGGAATTATCCAGATCCAGGTAGTAGAAATCCATGGACTGACCCTTGCACGGGCGGTAAGTCGTCCATGCGCCTTGGAAATTTTGGCGTTTATCCGGGCCGTAGTGGTAATCGAAGGTGTTATCCACGACGAGCTGCATCCAGAAGAGATCGACGTCGAGATCCTCGGTGTGCCAAAAGCCCTTGACCCCCTGGAAGGTCCGGCGGGTGTTGGCCCAGTCCAGAGGTGAAATCAACCGCTCGGAGCCGTAGAGCATTTCCTGACGGCCGCCGCGGATGTAGACGGGGCTGTCGTCCAGCTCGAAGACTTTCAGATCGATAAAGAGGTTGAGCATCGTCGCCTTGACTTTGTCAATGGGCGCCGGCGACAGATCTTGGTTGTCGATCATGGCATCGAGGAACTCGGCATAGATCCGGAACACATCCCGGTACCAAAGGTCGGCATAGACCCGGCTGCGGATCAATTCATAGACGTTATCGGTGCCGGCCTTGTTGAGGCGGCTATCCACCTCATTCATGTACCGAAATCGCTCTTCCCCACCAACCGAGAAGAGCCAGTTATCGCCAACGTGAATCCGTTTGGTGAAGTCAAGCCAATCGCATTGCGTGTTGTTGGGGTCGTCGAGGTACCGGAAATCGGCGTCGAAAAACGAGAATGGCGTGATCGCAGTCGGGCTGTAAGGAAACTTGGGAGGATTCTCGCGCTCGTTTCCCATCACGAGATCGCGGAGGGAGTAGTAACCGGGCCCCGTCGGCGGAATGTAGAAATTCCCAGGACGCGGGAAGGGGGTCACTGGTGGGTTCTTGGCCCAGAACGGCTTCTCTTCGGCCGGCGGAGCTGGCTCTGTGGCCGCTGCCAACGGCGGCGGATCCGCAGGGTCCGATGGCATGGTGGCAGGCTGCTGCGGATTGGCCGAATCTTGGCCGGCGGGCAGCGGGGCGGTGGAAGCCCTCTCGACAACGCTGCTCGGAGGTTCTTGGCCCTGACTGAAACCCTGCGCTGTCACCAACAATCCGCTCACAAGGCTGGCGATGACCCATCGCTTGGGCCATCGAAATCTCGACCGCATTGCACCCTCCCTGGCTCGACGGATGTGTCTAATGGAGTTACCGCCATCGGAGCCGTTTGAAGTTCTCTGCATGATGGTTGCCACAATAACGATTAGTTTTTCGGCCCAAGCCGTAGCGGATGCGCAATCTCTTTCTTCAAATCGTTGGAGGTCGGCTGGCCGAAGATAGGAGCAATCGTCAGGTTCGGTAGGATCGTTTGATTCCCCGGCCTGTCCGACCGGCAAGGCCTATGTGGAAGACGGTGACCATGGTTGGGTCGCACCGCGCGTTCGGAATTTTCTCAAAAATGCTTGCGTTTGGCCGTTGGCTCCGGTAGGCTCATACGTACTTCGGTTTCGACGCGTATTCACCACGCGGGTTTGCCGGAATTGGAATTTCTATGCGGACAGACAGCGAGCACCGCCACGTCCGTGGGCAGGTCTTGTTCCTGCTCAGCCGACATTGCGCGGTGCGGCTGGCCGTTTTGCTGGTGATCGCTTTGCTACCCGCAACCCTTCGAGCGGAATGCGGTGACTACGTGATCATGGGAGCCGCAAAGCTGGGATCCAGCGTGGTGTCTTCGTCCAAGTCCATGAGTCATGACCTGCCCCATGTGCCCTGCCACGGTCCGCACTGTTCTCGGGGTACGCCTTCGCATCACGTGCCGATTCCCACAGTCTCGTCAACGCCTGAGCATTGGGGCTGTATGCTCACGGTGTATTCCGTCGTTGACGTCCGCTCCTCCTGTCAATTCTCGAAAGAGCATTCCCCGTTCGCAGAAGCGCTTGTCCAAGCGATCTATCATCCTCCTCGCCCCGATTCCCCGCTTCGTTCGTCCTGCTGACAGCCCGAGCGCACATGGTACAAGGGATTTTCTGCACGGCGGCTGCGCGTGACCATCCGGGATCGCGTAGCCCAGGCATGGTTCCGCATCCTTGACGTCGCGGCCAGCAGCAGGACAGCTCAGCGCCCTCGCGCGCCCGGTGCAACTCCTCATGGTGCTTCGTCCGTAGAGCTGATCCTACTTGTGCGTATCCCGAAAGCGAGAGAATCGTATGGAGATTCCCAATCCCACCGCGGCATCAACGGCGAGCCCCGTACCGGGACGGGCAGCCCTGCGAACGCGGCGTGGGCATGTCTATGAGCCGGCCATCGGGCCGCGCCTCAAGGTCCTGCTGGCCATCATTTTTGCCAGCGTGGCAATTTTGGGGGCGACCGGCATTTACCTGCTCACGATCACGCTCCTGGAGCGATTTCGCGGGCAAACGGTGACCAATTGGTTTACCCTGTCGATGTTCATTGCCCATGTGGTTTTGGGCGTCCTGATCGTTCTTCCGTTTCTGATCTTTGGCTTTACCCACCTGGCCACCGCGCGGCGGCGGCCGAACCGACTTGCCGTACGCCTTGGCATTGTGCTCTTTAGCGTCGGTAGCCTTGTGGCATTCACGGGGCTCGCACTTATTCAGCTGGACCGGTTACCGCAATTACCCACGGGCACGTGGTCTCGGACTGTCGTCTACCTCCTGCACTTGGCAACCCCGGTCATCGCGGTGGTCCTGTACGTGCTCCACCGCCGTGCCGGTCCCGAAATCAAATGGCGTTGGGGGATCGGCTGGGGCTTGGCCGTGGGGGCGTTTGCGGTGGTGATGAGCGTCATGCACAGCCAGGATCCACGGAAATGGTACGCCCAGGGCCCGGCTGAGGGGGAAAAGTATTACCGGCCATCGGCGGTACACACGGCCACGGGAAATTTCATCCCCGCGAGCGTTCTCATGATGGATAGCTACTGCATGAAATGCCACGCGGACATCTATGACAACTGGTTTCACTCCGCGCACCACTTCAGCTCCTTTAACAATCCCCCTTACCTGTTCAGTGTCCGCGAGACCCGGAAGGTGGGCGTGCAGCGCGACGGCAATGTCCGTGCTGCCCGCTGGTGCGCCGGCTGCCACGATCCCGTGCCGTTCTTTAGCGGGGCGTTCGACGACCCGAATTTTGACGATGTCAATCATCCGACTGCCCGCGCCGGCATCACGTGCACCGTTTGCCACGCGATCACGAACATCGACAGCACAGTCGGCAACGGTGCGTACACCATCGAGGAGCCGCAGCATTATCCGTTTGCCACCAGTGACAACCCGGTGCTGCAGTGGTTGAACAACCAGACGGTCAAGGCCAGGCCCGATTTTCACAAGAAAACGTTCCTCAAGCCGTTCCACCGCACGGCCGAATTCTGCTCAGTCTGCCACAAGGTCAGCATCCCCGTCGAACTGAATCACTACAAGGAATTCCTGCGCGGCCAGGACCACTACAACAGCTATCTGCTGAGTGGTGTTTCCGGTGTGGGCACGCGCAGCTTTTATTATCCACCCGAGGCCAAGACGAATTGTGCCGGATGCCATATGCCGCTGAAGCCGAGCGGTGACTTCGGCAGCAAGGATTTCGACGGCAGCGGTGTGCGCAAGATCCACGGGCACACATTCCCGGGTGCCAATACCGGCATCCCGTATTTGCTGGCGCAAGACTCCCCGGAAAAGGCGGCGCATGCCGATGGCTTCCTGCGCATGGCCCAGCTCCAGGCAGATTTCCTGCGCGGCACCGACCCAAACGGTACGGATAAGAAACTGCGCATCGACCTGTTCGGGTTGAAGGAAGGCGGCTCCATCGATGACAAGCTGATCGCTCCGCTGCGGCCCGAATTGCCGCGCCTCAAACCCGGCGTCACCTACCTGGTGGAAGTCGTCATCCGCACGCTCACCCTGGGCCATCCGTTCACTCAGGGCACGGTCGATTCCAATGAAGTCTGGGTCGAGTTCGAAGCCCGTTCGGGAGATCGCGTCATTGGCCGCAATGGTGCCCTGAGCGGACCGGGCGAGTCCGGCGCCGTGGACGAAGGGTCCCATTTTGTCAACGTGCTCATGCTGGATCGCAACGGCAATCGCATCAACCGGCGCAATCCCCAGGACATCTTCACGCCCCTGTACAATCACCAGATCCCTCCGGGTGCGGGCCAGGTTGTGCACTATCGCCTTCACGTACCGAAGGATGTCCACGCACCGATCACGCTGAACGTACGGCTACGGTACCGCAAATTCGACCACGAATACATGCAGCTGGTCTTCCATGAAAAAGGCCGAGTTCCGACGCTTCCCATTGTGGATCTCTGCGCGGACCATGTGACCTTGCCTATTGACGGGCTCGCCGCCGAAGTCCCGGTTCAGGCCTCGCCCATCAAGCCGGCATGGCAGCGTTGGAACGATTACGGCATTGGTTGCTTGCTCGAAGGCGGACCCGGCTCCAAGAAAGGTGAGCTCAAACAAGCCGCCGAAGCGTTCCAGCAGCTCCTGGCGTTGCCGGACAAGGACGCACACGGGCATGGCCACCTCAATTTGGCACGCGTTTATTTCGATGAGGGGCGTCTACAGGCCGCGGTCGAGGCCCTGAACAAGGCGTTAACCACGGATCCTCCGGCGCCGTGGTGGACGGTGGCCTGGTTCACCGGGTTGGTGAATGGGGAGAACGGCAACCTCGATGAGGCGATTGCCAACTTCGAAAGCATCCTCCAACCCGAAGTCCAGCGGCACGATCGCAAGTTTGATTTCCGAAGAGATTTCATCGTTCTGGACGAGCTGGGCAAGACCTTGTTCAAGCGTGCACTCCAGGAAGAGGCCGTCACCGAGCGTGATCGCTTCGTCCGCCAGGCAGTCACCTGGTATGAGCGGACGCTGGAAATCGATTCGGAAGATCTCGACGCCCACTATGGATTGGCCCAGTGTTTTGCCCTGCTCGCCGAAAATCCGTCTGCCGCCCCGGCTCCGGGGGGGACGATCGAAGCTGTGCCCGATTCACTCCTTGAGGAAGCTCAAGTGTTCGCCAATGCAAGTTCTCCGCGGAGGCGTCGAATGCAAGCGGCCGAGCGCCTCTGCCAGGCCCTTGCCGAGTTCGGACGGCTGCCGACGCGGCCGGAGAAGCCGAAGCTGCCTACTTTGTTGGCGCTCATTCGCCGTTGCCGTCCGGTCTACGAGACGAACGACGATGGGCTGCGGACCGCTGCGGCCAAGGTGCTGGCCACGCTGTATCGCCACACTCATGCGATTTATAAACCAGACGATAATGCTGCGGACCGGGCGGTTCGGATTTACCGCGAAAAGCACCCCGCCGCAGCCGCGGCCTCGCAGGCCATTGTCATTTACCCAACGGATCGTTAGCAGAACCCGTACTGCCTGGAGTGGCCATGATTCAGAACGTGTTGTTTCCCCTCCCCAACCGTTTTTGCGCAACCTGTCCGTGTCGGGGGCGCAGGTTGGGGTACGGCGCACTGCTGGCAGCGGCGCTCCTGTGTTGCGGCTGCGGTTCGCGCGCGATCCCGGTGCCGAATGCGCCCACAATTGGTCCGGCGCTGCCATCAAAAGTCACGCAAGGAATTCAATTTCCGAACCTTCGGTTCACGGACATCACCGCCAAGGCCGGCATTCACTTCGAGCACGTCAACGGGGCCTTTGGCAAGAAACTGTTGCCCGAAACCATGGGTTCCGGAGTCGCCTTCCTCGACTACGACAACGACGGCCTACAGGACTTGTTGTTTGTGAATGGTTGTTATTGGCCCGGCTACGAGGGCGGCAAAGCTGCCCCGCTCATGGCCCTGTACCGCAACAAGGGGAACGGCGAATTCGAAGATGTCACCGCGAAAGCAGGGCTAGCGGTCACCGTGTACGGGATGGGCGTGACCGTGGGCGATTACGATAACGATGGTTGGCCCGATGTGTTCATCACCGCCGTGGGCGGCAATCGGCTGTTCCGAAACGTGAGTGACGGCCAGGGCGGCCGGCGTTTTGAGGATGTCACCGAAACGGCCGGCGTGGGCGGACAGGACAATTGGCCCAAACCCAGCGAAGGGGAGTTCCTCAAGGTAAGGCGGCCCATTACGTTTCCCAGCTCGGCGGCATTTCTGGATTATGATGGCGACGGCCTGCTTGACCTGTTCGTTTGCAACTATGTGAGTTGGTCCCCCAGTTTCGATCTCGGTCAGCCTTTTCAGCTCACCGGGAGCGGAAGAGCGTTTGGTCCGCCGACGGCCTTTGAAGGGACGCAATGTGTGTTGTATCGCAACTTGGGCAAGGGGCGTTTCGAGGATGTCTCCGCCAAGGCCGGCGTTCAGGTGTTTGAAAAGGAAGGGGTCGGCGAGCAAGCGCGGGTTCGGTCCGTCGGCAAGTCGCTGGGCGTGATCGTCTGCGATGTCGATGACGACGGTTGGCCGGATCTCATCGTTGCCAACGATACCGTTCGGAATTTCTTTTTCCACAACAAGGGGGACGGTACCTTTGAGGAGATTGGCCAGGTGTCGGGTGTGGCCTTTGCCGAGGGAAAGGCACGCGGGGCGATGGGAATCGATTGGGCACAGTATCGTCCGGGTCGCTTTGGGGTGCTTCTGGCAAACTTTGCTGACGAGCCATGCACGTTTCTCTGCCTGGACGAGCGCCAGCGCAGGCAGATGTTGTTTTCCGATCGGGCCATGTCGGAAGGAATCCTGGGCCCGAGCCGATTGCCGCTCAAATTCGGCACCTTCTTTTTCGACTACGATAACGACGGCCGGCTCGACCTCTTGATCTGCAACGGCCACCTGGAGCCGGAAATCAGCAGCGTTCAAGCCGGACAGACTTACGAGCAGCCGGCGCAGCTTTATTGGAACACCGGAGGAAAGGCGACCTACGCGCCGGTCTCGGCGAAACAGGCTGGCCCCGATCTCTTTGTGCCGATGGTCGGTCGAGGAAGTGCCTACGGCGACATCAACAATGATGGCTACCCCGATGTCGTGTTGACGGCTAACGGCGGGCGGGCCCGGCTGCTGCGCAACGAAGGCGGCATCGGAAATAATTGGATCCGGCTCGTCCTCGAAGGGGATGGCAAACGTTCGAACCGCAGTGCGATCGGAGCGAAGATTCGCTTGGAGGCGGCTGGAAAGATCCTGTACCGCGAAGTCACCAGCGGCCGGGGCTACCTCAGTCAGAGTGAATTGCCGGTGACGTTTGGTCTGGGCGAAGCTGCAAACGTCGACCGGATCACGATCCAGTGGCCCGGCAAAAATGGCGACACGGAGGTCTTGACCAACTTGGCCGTGAACAAAGTGCATCTCATCAAACAAGGACTGGCCGGCGACCACGTCGCACGGAGCGCACCGGGAACCGAAGCTACGGGGTCCTCGCCTGTACGTCACGAACGAACTCTTGTAGCTCCGTCTCGTTGAGATCGGAGATGGCCCAGTAGTTCATCCCCGAGTGTATCCAGTGAATGAGATGATACCCCTGGAGCGAGGACGCTTTCGCTGCCGCCTCCATGCCGGGGGACGCCGGCCAGACGAACAGGTTGATGCGGTGCTTGCGGCGCTGGTAGACCAGGGCCGCTACCGCTTTCTTATCCAGATAATCGAGCCGGCCACCGATGAGATCGAACCCTTGGTCCTTGAGATCTGGCACGGAGGGGGCAAAATCGATTTTTCCCGCGAACCAGGGCTTGACCGTATGCTGATTGGAGGACTCCACATCCACGCGATGGCCCGGAAGCATTTCCGACCGGACATAGCTGGCGACAACGACGTCCGGCAGGGAAAGGCGATCGGAGCCAACGCGGAGCAAGCTCCAAACGATCAATGAGATGAATGCCAGGGAAGCAGCGACGGCCAGCCCGCGTAGCGGCAACCACGGCCGCGACACCGTCGAACTTGGCAGGCCGACCGACGAACGAATGCGCTGGTGCAGACTGGCCGGAGTCTCGAAGTACGGCGCCCGTTCTCGAATTGCCTGCCGCAGGGTTTGGAGGTCGGCGTAAGCCTGCGCGCACACCGCACATTCTTGGAGGTGCTGCTCCATCTCCGTGCTTTGCTGGAGATCCAGCTCGCCATCCACGTGGGCGTGCAGCAACCTTTGTGTCTCTTGGCAGCTCAATTCACGATCCTTTGTCTGCGTATTCCGTCAAACGCTTCTGGAGCTGTTCCCGGGCACGGGCCAAGCGGGACATGACGGTGCCCATCGGGATGTTAGCGATGGCGGCAATTTCTTTGTAAGAGAAGCCCTCCAGCTCGCGCAGAACCACCACTTCCCGAAGGTCCACGGGTAACGCAGCCACGGCCTCGTGGACGGCTTCCCGGTCTTCCTTTTGCCGCAACAAAGTGTCCGGAGCCACGCTGCCAGAGTCCAGCGTATGGACCGCTTCGTCGAATGGCGTGGCCGGCTGCCGACCGCGTTTTTTTTCCAGCCACGTGTAACACGCATTGCGGACGATCGCCAGTAGCCAAGCCCGGCCGTCGCCGCCGTGAAAGCCAGCAAACGATTTTAGGGCGCGCAGATAGGACTCCTGAACGACATCTTCGGCATCGTGGTCATCACGGGTCAGCCAGCGCGCCAGGTTGTAGGCGGCGCCCAGGTGCGGTAAGACAGCTTCCTCAAATCGGCTGCGCTCGTCTGCTGCTTGCAAAGGCTTCTCTTCCCGCTTTGGCATTCTCCCTAGACAAGACCACGCATGGGGCTGTTTTATTCCCGCTGACCGAAAGGGATAGGGACCAACCGCGCCGACTGCCGGCGAAGTTTTCCCATTGTTCGGGAATAAACATCGCCCGCAACCGGTATGGATGGCTGAGCAGAACGCGACCGAACCCAAGGCACGCCAGGCGGAGCAGTTTTCGTTGCCCGGCCGCGAATCTGCCACAGCGCTCAAAGCTTCCGATTCAATCAAGAAGGAGGAGATCCATGGGGTATTGGCTGCGCAAACGGAGCGCGCTGTTCATCGTGCTGGGTCTGCTGGCCGGCCTGATGGGAGGCTGCGGCGAGAAGTCCAGCAGTACGCAGAGCACCGGGGGCGGAGTTGGCGGCGGGAGCGTCCTTCCATCCAGCGACACGCCGTTGGCAGAAGCAGCACAACAGATCGTCATCGACAATTTCAGCTTCCGCCCCCCTACGCTGACGATTCCGGTCGGTACGAAAGTAACCTGGATCAATCACGATGACGTGCCACACACCGCCACGAGCACCGCCAAACCGAAGCACTTCGAGTCTGGAACGCTGGACACCGATGACCGGTATTCGCACGTATTCACGACCGTCGGAACATATCCGTATTTTTGCGCGGTGCACCCAAAGATGACCGGTCAAATCATCGTCAAGTGACTTTCTCAGTAGTTTTTCATGGAGATTGAGCATGGCCGACCAAACCATTCTTCCGCAAGATGGCGACGGCATCGATCGTCGTGGATTCCTCAAATGTATGGCCTGGGTGGGCACGGGGCTCGCCTGGTCGGTGTCGGGGGGCGTTCTATCGTCCCGCGCGCTTGGTCAGAAGACCGAGCCCCAACGCCGTGCGGATTTCACATTTGCCCAGATCAGTGATAGCCACATCGGCTTCACCAAAGAGCCGAACAAGGACGTGACCAGCACGCTGGAACGCGCCATTGCCCGGATCAATGCGTTGCCGACGCGTCCCGATTTTCTCATCCATACCGGGGACTTGACGCATCTCGCGAAACCGGAAGAATTCGATACCTGCAGCCAGGTCCTCAAGGCTGCCAAGGTCGACACGGTCTTTTATGTCCCAGGTGAACACGATGTCTTCACGGATGATGGCAAGTCGTACATGGATCGCTACGGGAAAGGGACCCAAGGCAGAGGCTGGCGCAGCTTCGATCACAAAGGGGTCCATTTCATTGGCCTGGTAAACGTGATGAACCTCCAGGCCGGAGGCATGGGCGTACTAGGTAAGGAGCAGCTCGATTGGTTGCAGAAGGACCTGGCCGCTCTGGGGGATAGCACACCCATTGTCGTGTTCGCACACGTCCCCTTGTGGACGGTCTATCCGAAATGGGGCTGGGGAACCGAAGACAGCCTCCAGGCCCTTTCGCTGCTCAAGCGGTTCGGTTCCGTGACCGTGCTGAACGGCCACATCCACCAAAACCTGCAAAAAATCGAAGGCAACATCAGGTTCCACACGGCCCGTTCGACGGCGTTTCCGCAACCGGAACCCGGCAAGGCTCCCTCCCCGGGCCCGATCAAGAATGTGCCGGCCGACAAGTTGCGGAGTGTGCTCGGACTTACCAGCGTGGCCTATGTCGAGCAGAAACACTCCTTGGCGATCGTCGATACTTCGCTCGAATGAATGGGCGCATCCCCAGTTAGTCTGTGTGCACGCACTCCTCGCCGCTCATCGTGGGACCCGGCGAGGAGAAATCCCTCTTTCCCATAAAAGGAGTTTCTCATGGTAATGCGTTCTGGACGTGGATGGCGGAACCCCAAGCCCTCCGAATTTCGGCGCAGGCAATGCAGACAAACCCCGGAGCTTCGAATTGAAGCCCTGGAAGCCCGCCAGCTGCTCTCGACCGATGTGGTTCTCCTCTGGAATCAGGCGGTCCTCAGCGCCATCCGAAACGACAAACCGACGCTCGGATTCACGAGCCGCGCCTTGGCTATTGTGCACACGACGATCTATGACGCAGTCAACGCGATCGACCAGACCTCTACGCCTTACCTGGCCCAGATCAGGCCGCCGGCCGATGCATCGCCGGAAGCCGCCGCTTCGGCAGCGGGCCTATTCACCGCGGCCGCCCTTTTTCCTACGGACATCAATTTGTTTCAAGCGACATTTCAGAAGTCATTGGCCGACATCCCGGACGGCACGGCCAAAAATGAAGGGATTGCGGTTGGACAGCTGGTCGCGGAGCAGACGTTGATCGCGCGGATTGGCGATGGCGCCGATGCGTTCGTCTCGTACGTTCCGGGTACCAATCCAGGGGATTGGCAGCCGACGCTGCCGGCCTTCGGCGCGGCTCAGACGCCCCAATGGCCCTTCGTCACGCCGTTCGCCATCGGTAGTACGGCTGCATTCCTGCCACCGCCTCCGCCGGCACTGGATAGCCCGGCCTACACGGCGGCCTTCAATGAAACCAAGGATCTCGGTGAATTGAATAGCACGGATCGCACGCCGCAGGAGACCGAAGCCGCCCAGTTCTGGCAAGGCAATGCCGGTACCGCACAGGTTCCGGGCTACTGGAACGAGATCGCACAAAGCGTAGCGATTTCCCAGGGCAACACGTTGGACCAGAATGCCCGGCTCTTCGCAGAGCTGAACGTGGCGGTGGCCGATTCCATCATTGTGCACTTTGCGGCCAAGTACACGTATAACCGCTGGCGGCCGATTACCGCCATTCAGAATGCCGGCGAGACCGGCAATCCCGATACCGTTGCCGATCCGAACTGGGTGCCGCTCAACAACACGCCCCCCAACCCCTCGTATGTCTCCGGGCACGCCGCGGTCAGCAGTGCGGCCGCAACCGTGCTCAACCAGTTCTTCGGCACGGACAGCCTCGGCTTCAGTCTGACGTCGGAGGATTTGCCGGGGGTCACGCACACGTTCAGCAATTTCTCAGACGCGGCGACCGAAGCGGGGAATAGCGTGGTCTGGGGCGGGATCCATTTCCGCGTTGATGTCACTGCGGGAGATTGGGTGGGCCAATCGATCGCCCAGTTCGTAACCCAGAATTTCTTCCAACCGCTTCCGCACAGCGCCGCTCGGCCCACGAAGCCGGTTCTCACGCCGTTCGTCGTTGATGCGGTCCACAGCCAAGCTCTGCAGATCGCGCCGAGCACGGAAACAGGGTCGTCGACTGCAACCGTCTTCGATCCAGTCCGGGATGTGGTGATTTTCGAAGACGGTTCAAATGCTCCCGTTACGCATCCATTGGCCGGCCTGGAGGGCACCAGTACGGCAAGGCATTCCTTGCCGGTGGATTTGTTGTTTGAGTCCCGAGCGCAAGATTTCTCGATTGTTCTTGACTAAGGAACCGAGTCAAGCACAAATCCTCCGCTTGCGTTCCGCGTTCGGAACGGGCTAGCGAATGCAAAACGTAAGCGGATACAGGGTTATTGAAATGCCTTTTGAACCCACGAGGGTGCGTGGCCGTGGCCAAGCGGATTGGGGGACACCCCTTATTGCGGCACGGCCGCGCCCTGTCCTTCCGCGGCCCGGGCCAGAAGCTGGCGGATCTCTTCATCCGAGGTCTGTGAAAACGTATCGTACCACAAACCGACGGCGTGGAATGGCTCCGGTGTGTAGGCGCAGACAATTTCATCTACTTCGCCTTCGAATTCCTCACACGTGGAGGGAGCCGCGACCGGCACGGCCACAATGATGCGAGCAGGCTGCTGCTGGCGCACGGCAGCTACCGCAGCCCGCATGGTCGAGCCGGTTGCCAAGCCGTCATCGACCAGAATGACGATGCGGTGTCGCAGATCTGGGGCGGGGTTGGCTCCGCGGTAGAGCTGTTCACGCCGTGCCAGCTCCCGGTGTTCTTCGGCGGTGACTGCTTCGAGGACGTCTTCGGTAATCCCCAGGATACGGATGACCTCTTGATTCAATACCCGAACACTCCCGGTAGCAATCGCGCCCATGGCCAGCTCCGGTTGGCCGGGTACTCCCAGCTTGCGCACGATGAATACATCGAGGGGGGCATGCAGAGCCGTGGCCACTTCATACGCCACCGGCACTCCGCCGCGCGGCAACGCAAGCACCAACACACTCGGGTTCCCGGCATAAGCCATCAACCGCTGCGCCAGTGCCCGGCCGGCGTCAGCGCGATCTCGAAATCGCATTGCCGTCGCTCCTTGGAGGCCTACCTTTGCTACCAATGCTTGCATGGTTTAACAGTGCAAATGGCGCGCCGGCCCGTAGAGCAGATGGAGACAGCAAAACCGCGGCTCTTCAACCAAATGGGACACCATTCACGGGCGTGGATCCGTGTGAGCAAGGTTTAGTAACGAACCTCGACACCGAAATTGACGCCTTGAGCCCAGAATTCCGTGTCCCGCAGCACCAGTGCCGGCCGTGCTGGACCGAGTAAGGTGCCCGGTCCCTGGTTGGACGGGACCTGTGTGAGGTTGACCGTCCGATCGATCAGGGCTGCCGGCCGGACCACGCTATTCACATAGAGAAGACCGTAGCCCACGAAGGCGCGGACGTGGGGAGTCACCTGATAGCCGATATTGAGCCCAACTTGAGGCACGATCGCGAAGCGGTCACGGCTAAATTGTCCACTGTTGGTGGGTAGCGCAAGGATGCCCCCCGGCACCGTCGTCCGTGCCCCTCCGGCCGGCGTGATGATCGTGCTGCCGTGAATGTCGATGATCTCGTGATTGCTACCGAGTGCGATGCTCCCTGTTGTGTTGACAAAAATTCTGCCCCAGCGATATTCCGCCCGGGCCCCTAGCTGCCCGCCGTAGAATTCGTTGCGGGTATCGAATTGATCGGCCACGGCCAAGGTGCTTCCACCGATGGTCGGCACACTGGGACTTAACGCGATGAATTCCGAAGCGCCGAGCCCCTCCCGCAGTTCCAAATACTGGAACCCGGCCAGAACATCCACGCGATAGCAACATTCGCAACAGATGTTCGCGACTCCGCTGATCCCCGTGCCTTCGAGCCGGCTGGAAGAGAGCAGATGAATGTTCCCGGCCGCGGCCCCCGGGAAGCTCACGAGTTCCGCCGTTTCGGCGCCGGTGATCCCATTCACAATCGGTCGAGCAATCACCGGAGAGCCGGGTAGCCCAGAACCGCCGGCAGTAAACTCGGTCGAGTGTGAGCCGAGGAACAAGTACCCCGCTTCCACGCCAATCGTCTGACACTCATTCAGCCAAAATCCGAGAGTGAAGCGGCCGCCCGAATGGGCTTCGTCCTCAACGGACCGATCTCCGAACAGGACGGTCGTGCCCGGAGCGCCGAGAATCCCGGAGGATGCAGCCGGGCTCGTCGTTACCAGCGGCGGCACGTGGTTGCCTTCAAACCACCACAGCAGATACTCAGCGCTGGCCCACACGCGACCTTCCGGCCCACAGACTGTTTTCTCCGGCATGCAGAGCTCTTTGCAGCAGGCTGGAAGCCATGAGCACGATTTGCTCTCCGTGTCGGTCACCGTCTGTGTGTGCGAACAGACACTGAGTTGTTCGGATGGCTTGGTCGGTTCTTTCAGCGGCCGAGGTCTGCCCAGGTCGACGTAATTCGATGGCGGAGACGGCTCCGGAATGGAGACCCTGTTTCCCAGGGCCAGCGGCTGTGCATGGACGAGTCCTGCAAAACCAAGCCAGGCCAAGAGCGTGGCAAGAAATCCGATTCTCATCGAATGCTCCTGCACATTCAGTTCTCGGGCGATTGCTCAGGCACGCCACGGGCCGTGTCCCAACGGGACTGCATTTGCGAAAAGTCGCTAAGGCCCTCTTCACCAGGCTTATCGGAAGTTTCGGCAACCTTCATGTAGAGATTAAGCTCGTTAAAACCCAAACTTCAGGTGAGCCGGCAGCGAGTATGAGGGCGACGCATCGGCGGCAAGCCATGCTCCGCTCGTCTTGCGTCCGTGGGACGCCCGCGTCCCGGACCCGCGCAAATCACGCAGACTATGCAAACTAACAAGAAGTAAACCTATGTTAACACGAGGAACCCTCTCAACCTCATCTTCAGCAAATTGGTGTTGCACCATAAGCCTTTTATCGCTAGATATTTGCGTCGGTAAACTGGCGTTTCCTGGCCCAGCGCAGGGCTATTTGGCACAGCAGATGCTCAACATACGCCGCTGCGAGAAAATTCTGTTCGCTCGTGAAAGCGGCATCATGGAAGCTCTTCAGCGGACTGGAAGCCATCTGGGCGTAAACCTCCCGACCCGGGGTACTGCGCATGGGTTTTGTCGACTTCCTTGGCTTGGGCCGATCTCGATTGCGCCCCATTCAACTGGGCCGCCTCTGTTCTCGGCCGAAACCACGGCGGGAGGCTTTGCAGCTTGAGGCATTAGAAGTCCGCGTGGTGCTTGCCACCACCACGTTTGCTCAGTTTATCCACATCGGCGAGTCTCCCCAGGTCTTTGCCTACACGAACAATGATGGAGCCAGCGCCAGTTTGAATACCCTTCCTGGAGGGGACGCCATTCTGTTGTCGTTCGATCCGCGATTTGCTCCAGGCTTGACGGGACCACTCACCGCCCATTTGTTCCTGAATTCCGAAACTGCCACCGCCAACATCGCACCGCAAGGTTCGGATAACCTGACGCGCGACCACTTTGCCGCCGCCGACAACACGATCCAAATTGTTCTCGACACGCCGGTCGATGGTAAGAGCAATTTTCTGACCGTGATGTACAGCGACATCCTCAGCGGCCGGCTGGGATCCCACGAGGCCTCGCTCAGGGCGTCGGACGCTGCCAGCGGAGTGCCGCCGGACACCGTTACCTTCACCTCCGACTTCATCAATTTCACGGGCACCATCAACCACGGGTTTTCCCTCTCGTTCAGCTCGGTCGATACCAACGACGACGGCAACGGTCTGGAACAGGGAGACGGCGGGTTCTTCAAATCCTTCACGGCCGCGGCAACGGGCACCTTTGACACCAACTTTTCAGGGGCCATCTCGGGCACCAAGTTCCAGGACACCAATGGCAATGGCGTGCGCGATCCCGGCGAACCGGGCCTCCAGGGTTGGACCATCCTGCTGGATTCCCTGGATGGAACGACGCACTTGAGCACGGTGACCGATGTCAATGGCAACTACAGCTTCACGGATCTCAATCCGGGGGTGTACCGCGTCCGTGAACAGGGCCAGGCTGGCTGGGTACAAATCACGGTCAACCCCGGCGATGTCACGGTCCTGAGCGGGTCCAATGCCATGGGGGTGGACTTCGGCAATTTTCAGCTCGGGTCCATCGCCGGCCAGAAGTTCCAGGACACCAACGGCGACGGTCTGCGCGAACCCGGCGAGCCAGGCTTGCAGGGCTTCACGATCGATTTGGATTCCCTGGACGGGGTGACGCACCTGACCACGGTTACCGATGCCAACGGCAATTTCAGTTTCATGAATTTGCTCCCGGGAACGTATCGCGTGCGGGAAGAAAACCGGCCCGGTTATGTGCAAACCACGGTGAATCCCGGCGACGTCAGCATTCTGAGTGGCTCTCGGGTCAGTGGCGTCGACTTCGGCAACTTCCAGCTCGGCTCCATCGCCGGCCAAAAGTTCGAGGATAGCAACGGCAACGGCATCCACGATGCCGGTGAGCCCGGCTTGCAAGGTTGGACCATTAACCTGGATGCCGTGGGCGGCACAACGCACCTGAGCACAGTCACGGATGCCAGTGGCAATTATGGCTTTACCCATCTGCCACCGGGGACTTACCGCCTCCGCGAAGTCGGCCAGCCCGGCTGGGTGCAAACGACGGTCAACCCCGGTGATGTCACCCTCGTCAGCGGTGCCAATGTCACAGGCGTGGATTTTGGGAACCGGATGCCCGGCATGGGGCCGATGATGATTCTCGGCTTCCCCCCGCCCACGCCGCCCCCGGGTGTCACTGCCCCAGTCCTGGTCAGCAAACTCGATCTGTTTGCTCCCAATTTGCTTGCGATCCAGCAGGGAGTCCTGACAACCAATACGGCCTTTGTTGATTCCCTGTATCGGAACATGCTGAACCGCTCCGTGGACACGACGGGGCTGGCCCACTGGATGCAGCTGCTCCTGGCGGGCGTTTCGCGGCAACAGGTGGCGACCAGTATCTGGCAATCGGCCGAGCACCGCGGCGTCGAGGTGGACCAGTTTTACACGACCTTTCTGGGACGCGCGGCCGACGCAGGGGGGCGAACGCTTTGGGTCAATGCCCTCATGAACGGAGCCACGGAGATGGACGTAATCCGGGGCTTCTTGCTGTCGTCCGAATACCAAGCTGCACACCCAAGCGATGTTTCGTTTATCAACGGACTGTACTCGCAGATCCTGGATCGCCCGGGAGACCCCGGCAGCATCACAGCGTGGCTAGCGGCCCTGCAAGGCCGAGTGAGCCGGGCGGCTGTGATCCAGGGCTTCTTGACCAGCGCGGAGGCAGATAAGAGGGTCGTCGATGAGTACTATACCCTCTTCCTCAACCGTAGCCCCGACCCCAGCGGAGAGCAAACTTGGACGAATTTGCTTCTCAGCGGGCGCGCAACGATCGAATCGGTGGCAGAGGCAATGTTAGCCTCAGACGAATACTACAGCAACTCGACCAGGGCTTAAGCAACCTCGCATAATCCTTCCCAGAAACTGTTCTACGGGGGCCCCAGACTCGCGTTCTTGGGGAACTCGAGGCTCTCACCCTCACTTAGAGACAGTTTCGAAATCCATCTGGAGGGCACGGATGATGAACAGTTCTGTCATCAAATGGTTGATTGCCTCACGAGAGGCTCGCATCGGCGGCGGAGGGCTCGCGACCCGTAGCCCGCCCTTCGTCCTCCTTGCTGCCATCGTGACACTGCTCGGGACGAGCGGAAGCCCCGCGGCCCGGGCGGATGTCGTGACGTTTGCGCAGTTTAACGAGCAGCGGGTGGCCGACCAGGACTTTGCCTACACCAATCAGGGAAGCAGTGCCAGCTTTGCTTCGGTGGGCCAAGGAATTCCGATTTACTTGACGATCACCAGCGGCTTTGCTCCGAATCTGGACCGGCTCCAATCGGCTCACCTGTTCCTGACGTCAAGTGCGAGCGCGGCACCGACGGCGCCGTTGCCCCCGGACGACTTGCTGCGCGAACACTTTACCGGACCGGCCAATACCATTCAGGTCCTTCTGGATACGCCGGTCAACGGCCGAAACAACTTCTTGACGGTCACGTTTTCGGATGGCCTGTTCTCGGGTCGGCTGAATGCCACGGAGGCATCGCTCAAGACATCGGATACGGACAGCGGCAATCCATCGCAGGTACGGTTTAGCTCCGACTTTATTGATTTCAGCAACGCTACCGAACATGGGTTTTCGCTTTCCTTCAGCTCGGTCAACGCGACGGGAGGAGGATATCTCCAGGTAGCCAACAACGGCTTCTTTCAATCCTTCACCTCGTCCGGAACGGGCACATTCGATACGGCCTTTCCAGCCGCCGCCCCGGTTCCGGAACCGTCCAGCCTGATCCTTGCGGGCTTGGGCATGCTTGGCCTGTTTGGCTTGGCCCGGCGGTTCAAGTAACCGACCAACCACTTCCTTACGAATGGCCACCGATAACTTGCCGACACAACTTGGCAGGTCGTCGGTGGCCTTTGCGTTCACTGTGCCTCTGCGCAAAACGTCGGCGCAAACGTTTCGCGCACAGACGCAGAGCCGGCGGGAGGACCGATTTTTCCAGACCAGGCGCGGATCGCTCCTGGCCGGGTGTATGATTCTTCTTGCTTCCGGCTGAGCCACCGGTAGAATGCGGAGGAAAGGAGTCCTGCCGAGGTGCTCCAGGAAAGTCGATTTCCATCTCACATTCCACCGAGGTTCGGCCATGGTTGCCCTGTTGCGACGCGGGTTCACGCTGATCGAGCTGCTGGTGGTCATCGCCATCATCGCCGTCTTGATTGGTCTGCTTTTGCCTGCCGTGCAAAAGGTGCGGGAGGCGGCCAATCGCATCCAATGTTCGAATAACCTGAAGCAGATCGCCCTGGGCGTACACTCCTACCACGATGTGGAACTATTCATCCCCATCAACACGTTGGTAACCGACAAGGACATGAACTGGGACCAGCCCAACTGGAGCTGGCTGGCCCGGCTGCTGCCCTATGTGGAGCAGGGTAATCTGTATCAACAGGGAAACATCCCAACCAATACATTGATCCAGAGCAAGACGCAGGTGGCCACGCAGATCAATTTGTTTCTCTGTCCTGCCGACCCGGTTAGCCATACCGGACCGCGCACGGACGGCACGAACATGGGTGGCTTCCCGCTGGGACAGACCAATTATAAAGGTGTGGCTGGGGCGGACTGGGGCTGGTGGGACCTAACGACGGATAAGAACGACAAAGGCGGGTCGCAAATCAGCTGCGATCCGCGTTGGGTCAATCCGAGTACCATTGATGGTTCCGAGAATGGCCTCAACGACGGCGACGGCATCTTCACGCGCACGGACTTTCGGCACAAGAAGAAGTTCGCCGACATTGATGACGGTTTGAGCAATACCTTTTTGGCTGGAGAAGATGTGCCACAGTGGAACACGCACTGTTCCTGGCCCTACGCCAACCACGCCATCGGCACTTGTGGAATTGGTCCCAATGCGAAGAATCTGGATGGCACGATGTACGCACCGACCGATTGGCCCAATGTCTACTCCTTCCACAGCCGGCATCCGTCCGGTTTGAATTTCGCCTTCGCGGACGGGTCTGTGCACTTCATCAGCAACTCGATCGAATTGGCGATTTACCGCGCCTTGGCGACGCGCAAGGGCGGGGAGGTTGTCTCGATCCCTTGACCGGGATCTATCCGCCGATGGCGTGCATGGTCCGCAACGGTTTGATAAAGCGGGATGTGTTGATCTCGTGGCCTTCCCACTTGGCCGCAACGGTACGGCGGATGACATCCGCAAGGACTGCCTCCGAGGCGCCGTCTCGCAACAGCCGTTTGACGTCCACTTCGTCCAGGGCAAACAGGCAGTTGCGTAGCTTGCCATCGGCCGTCACACGAATGCGGTTGCAACTCCTGCAGAACGGGCGCGAAATGGAGGCGATGATCCCCACCCGTCCGCCGCCATCGGTGTACTGGAATTCCATCGCCGGAGCACGCGGATCATAATTCTCCACCGGAACGAGCGGAGCAATTTCGCGTTCGAGCTGCTCCAGAATCTCGTGGGCAAAATAGACCTTGTTCCGCTCCCATTGATCGGCGCCGATCGGCATGTATTCGATGAAGCGCATCTCCAGGCTATGCTGGCGGGCAAAGCGGGCCAACGGAACGACCTCGGTTTCCGTAAACCCACGGATGCTGACGGCGTTGAGCTTGATGGGACGGAACCCCGCCTGCTTGGCCGCAAGGATCCCTTCCATCACGCGCTCCAATCCGTCCCGCCGCGCCAGCTGACGAAAGCGATCGGGGTCCAGGGTGTCCAGACTGATGTTGAGCCGGCGCAACCCGGCATCGTAGAACGCCTGGGCCTGCTCCGCCAAGAGGAGGCCGTTGGTTGTCATCCCAATGTCGCAAATGCCGGCAACCCCGCTCAGCATGCCAACCAAGCTGGGCAGCTCGCGCCGCATGAGCGGTTCGCCCCCGGTCAGACGGATTTTGTCGATCCCGAGTGTCACCGCCACGCGGACAAAGCGCACGATTTCTTCAAAACTCAGGAGCTGATCCCTGCCCAGAAACGTGACCTCTTCAGGCATGCAATACGTGCAGCGGAGGTTGCAACGGTCGGTGACGCTGATGCGCAGGTTGTTGTGAAGACGGCCGAAGGAATCGAACAGTCCTTGCTTGCCGATCAGCGAGGGCGGATCGTCCTTCGGAGCTTCTGAATCGGACATCGGTTTTCTCCTCCCTTACTCCATCCAGCCGCGCAGTTCAACCGTCACGGATGTACCCATTCGGTGCCGCCGTCGGCCCAGTTTTCCTTCTTCCAGATCGGCACGATCTCCTTGAGCCGATCGATGGCGAAGCGGCAGGCCTCAAACGCCTGGCCTCGATGGGGACAGCTCACGGCCACGGCCACGCTCACTTCGCCCACGTCGAGGTGGCCGAGCCGATGCACAAGTAGGATCTCGCCGACTGGCCAACGGTTCCGGGTCTCGCTTTCAATTTCCGCCAACTTTTTCTCGGCCATGACCGGGTATGCTTCGTAGTCGAGGGCGACCGTGACCCGGCCGTCGGTCAGATCGCGGACCGTGCCCAGGAACGTAACCACCGCACCACAATCGTGGCGGCGAACCTGGTCGGTGAGAGCCGCGTGGTCGATCGGTTGAGTCGTTAGCTGGATCATATCTACGTGAACTCAAGAGCCACATCCCCCGCTCACCGGCGGCAGCAGGGCCACCTCCGCGCTGGAGGACACGGGCGCGTCGTCCTCGGCAAATTCGTCATCGACGGCCAGGGCCGAACGGCGCAAAAGAGGAGCCAAGGCCGGCTGTTCTTCCGCGAGCCGTTGCCGCAGTTGGCCAACAGTGGCTTGCTCCGGCAGCTCCACCTTGACGCGATCAGCCCCAGCCAAATCCCGGGCGCGGGCAAAAAGGCGAACCCAAATTCTCATTGTAACACCAAGTTTCGGGTCGGCGCCTGTAGCCGGGTCCGGATCTCCGGCATCAGACCGTATGCCAGGGCCAGGTACTGGACCGGGTGCAAGGTCCGCTTGCCGCTCCCTTCTTCCATTTGTAGTCGACAGGTACTGCACTCCGTCGAGCCGAGCAAGGCGCGGGGCCGGCGCAGCGCCTCCATCAGGGGTCGCCCAATCTCGAGGGACGTTTCGTAGTTGCTCGCCTTCAGGCCAAACGTGCCGGCCATGCCCGAACAGCTCACATCAAGGGTGTGCACCCGCAGGCCAGGCACCAGTGCCAATAGTGCAGCGCTGGCCGGGCGTCTTCCCAAGGCTTTCAGGTGACAAGGCACATGGTGCGCGATCGAAAGCTCCAGACGCTGGAAATCCGTGCGCAGCTTTCCTTGGTTATGCAACTCCCACAGGTAGGAAGTTAGTTCGCTCGTGTGATCCGCCACCAATTGAGCGTCTGGATCGTCGAGGAGACTGCGGTAATCATGCTGCAACATCAGGGCGGCCGTCGGCTCGGAGCAGACGATGGTGTACCCTTCGCGGGCCAGCTCCGCCAAGATGCGGAGATTATGCTGCGCGACCTCGCGGGCCGTCTCCAGATCTCCGTAGGCCAGCGGAGCCATGCCGCAGCCGCGTTGGCCCGGTGGTACATATACTTCGATCCCGTTATGGTGGAGGACGGCTACCGCGGCCTCGGCAATCTCCGGATCGTTGTAATTCGCAAAAATATCGACAAAAAATGCGATCCGGGGCCCGCGGCTTCGCGGCCGGTGCGTCCAGCCCCGGCGCGCAGCGCGGCGCAGGAAGCTACGAGAGGTGAAGGCCGGCAAGCGGCGTTTGCGCGATACGCCTAGGATTTTTTCCATGAGCCAGCGGAGCGACCGGCTCGCCAGAGCCGCGTTCACCAGCCCGGCAAAGGTACTGGCCACGGCGGCAAACTCTTCCGTCCGCGAGAGCGTCCAGTCGGTGCGGTCCAGGCCGTGCTCGGCCGCATTGGCGGCCTTTGCTTCGAGCATCAATTTGGGAATGTTCACATGGGCCGGACACTCCTGGGCGCACATCCGGCAATTGATGCATAGGTCAGCGACTTCGCGCACCTCGTCCGAGGAAAGGAGGCGCGAATCAGCGGCGTCGTGGAGCAGATCGCGGATCAGGTTTGCCTTGGCTCGCGGCGTGGCGGCTTCGGTGTGGGTGACGCGGAACATGGGACACATGCGCAGGTGCGAAGCCTCCGTTCGGCAGTGCCCACAGCCGTTGCAGTGGATGCTCTCGCCGCGAACTTCTCCGGGCTGCCAGTTGAGGCGCCATGCCGCCGGCTCCGCGCTGGCCACCGGATGGCGGCGCAGCGGCCAGGACGGCATCCGCGGATCCGGCCCAACGATTTTTCCCGGATTGAAAATGTGCAGCGGATCAAAGATCGACTTGATCTCTCGGAAGACGGGATACAACGGTCCATACTGCCGCTCAACCCACGGGGTGCGGGCCAGACCGGTACCGTGCTGGGTACTTACGGTCCCGCCCAGTTGCAGGGCCAGCCCGTGAATTTCCTCGCCGATGGCCAGGAGTTTCGAAACATCCTCCGGGCGTTGCAGATCGAGAAAAGGCCGGGTGTGTACTTGTCCCGTGGCGGCGTGGACGAGAAACGATGCCGTCGTTTCGTGCCGCTTGAGGATTTCCTGGACGCGGTGCAGATAGCCCTGCAGCTCCTCAGGCGGAACGCCGACGTCCTCGACGAAGGCAATCGGTTGTGGTCCGCCGCGTAAGCCGTACAGGCCGGGCAGCACCGTTTCACGCAGTTGCCAAAGGCGGTCGATTTCTTCCGGCTCGAAGGCCGTTACCGCATAGCCCGCCAATCGCTGGGTACGGTGCAGCGCGTCGGCCAGCTGCAAGGCAGCGTCGCGGGCCTCGGCTTCGGTCTCGGCCTCGTATTCCACGAGCAACACCGCCTCGGCCTCGACCGGGAGCAGGGCCTTGGCGTCGGGATTCAGGCTACGGGCCAATGTCAGAAGGCGGCGGTCGATCAGCTCACAGGCGGCGGGACCGCTCGGGAGGGCTTGCTGGCCGGCGCGGATTGCCGCTTCCAAGCTGTCAAATCCCAGCAGCACGAGACTGCGGCCGCCCGGCAGAGGAATGGTCCGCAAGGTTGCTTCCGTGAACAGGGCCAGCGTCCCTTCCGAGCCCACCAGTAAGCGGGCCAAGTCGAGTTCCTGCGCAGTCAGCACGCTATCCAGCAGGTAGCCACAGCGATTATAACGGGTTCGCGGTTGACATCTGTGGACCAGATCAGCTTGCCCATCCAGCAGTGCGCTCACACTTGCCGTGATCTCACGCACGCGCCCGCCGGCCGAACCGGTGATGGAAGAGCGCGGTTCGCGGCCAACTTCCTCTGCCTGGCCATTATTGAAAACCGCGCGGAGCCGAACGACATAATCCCGCATGTATCCGTAGCGCAGCGCACGAGCCCCCGAGGCATTGGTGGCAAGCATTCCGCCAATCGTGCATTGCACCCCACTCGTCGGATCCGGAGCAAACCGCCGCCCGTGCCGCGCCAGCCGCTGATTGAGGTCCGCGTAGACCACGCCCGGCTGAACCCGCACGGTTTCCTCATCCATCTGGACGATGGAGCGGAAATGGCGACTCAGGTCGATAATGATACCCGTGCCGAGGGATTCGCCAGCGACGCCGGTACCGGCCCCCCGCGCAATCAGGGGAAGCTGGTGTTCGGCAGCATAGCGAACGAGAGCCTGCACGTCTTCCTCGTCGCGAGGAACCACGACGCCCAGCGGCCGGACTTGAAAAATGCTGGCATCCGTGCTGTAGAGACTCCGCGACAGCTCGTCAAATTGGAGCTCGCCCTTGATTAACCCTTTAAGGTCATCCTCGACACGCTGCCGCTGCGGTTCATCCACGGCTTCACCGGAGGTTTGCGTCTGGATTCTTGCTCTGGAGTTGTTCGCGCCGCAAGCGCTCCTGGCGGTAGCGCTCCGCGATCCCCAGCTCGAATGGCTTGTGTTCGGCGTTGGGTGCCAGGTCGCGGTACTGGGCATCGCAGCGGTAGCACACCACGACATCGCCTACCCAGAGGTAGAGCATTCCATCCATCACTGCGGAGCCAATCAGGATCGTCCAGGTTATCCAGGGATGATAGAGCCAATAGGGAATGATCGAGGCCAGACAGGCCACGGTGAGGATCGTCAAGCCGAGCCAGTGGGGGAAATCCTTCTTTTTATAGAGCTCGGTGTTGCCACAGAGCACGCAGGCATGCAGGAGGTGGTCGCTTTCGCCAAAGTGTAGCGGCACCAGCTGGTCGCACTGCGGACACTGCCACTCGCGCGGACTGGCCAACTCGTGCCGAGCACGATATCCACAACTGGGACAGGCAAAACAAACGTTCACGAGGAAGGATCGCCTTTTCCTAATAGAGCAGGTCGTTGTGGAGCAGCACTTGACCGACCAGCTCGCCAAGAAATATCAAAATCACCACCACATAAAGGATACCCGTGGCCGACTGGGTCGACCGGATTTTCGCGGTTTTCCAGGCCATTATACCAAGGACCGCCGGCCCGACGAAACCGATTCCCCAACGCAAGGGTAGGAAAAGGACCAGTTCATCGGATGCAGCCAACGAGTGCTCACGGAGCCAAAGCCAGAGACCGATTCCCGAGACCAGACTACGGATTCCCAGCGTGATGAAGAAGGCCAGCACCAGCCGCAACAGCGGGGTCAAGGACATGCTCGGCGCAATCAGATAGGAGTGCCCCATGAGCATTGCCGTGGTTGCGGTGCCCAGCACGGCAGCAGAACTAAGCTCCCCCAGCACCACCCGCCCCGGGCTCGCCTCGTTGGCACTTTGGAGACTGGTCAGGCACAGTGTCGCGGCCGAAGCTATGGCCGTGACGACGCCCAGTACGTGGGTAGCTGGTGCCCCCTCCAGCGACCAGGCTAACGAAACGAGAAATGCCAACAGGATCATGCCGCCAAGTGCCAGGCTGAGCCAGAGGTCGCCGGTGCCGCGCAGAAAGATTGCCGTTGCCAGACCCAGGCCGAACACCATCAAGAACTGCGTCCGGAAAAAACGCGGATTGACCAGCGCGGCCGGCAAAAGCAACAACGCAGCCGTCAGTCCGCTCGCCAGGCGAAGACAAAAGATGGGAAGCATGGGATTATCGCGAGCCGTAAATGAGCGCCATCAGCTCGGCCCGCGTGGACTGGTTTTCCTTGAATGCGCCGCGCATGGCGCTGGTCAAACAAAGGCTGTCCGCCTTGCGGACGCCCCGGATCGTCATGCACGTATGGGAAGCCTCCAGGACAATACCGACGCCGCGCGGCTCAAGTTCGTCCATGAGCAGATCCGCGATTTCCTCCGTCATGCGTTCCTGGACCTGTGGCCGCCTGGAGAAAAGCTCTACCACGCGCGCCAGCTTGCTGAGGCCGACGATCTTTCCCCGGGGCAGGTAGGCGATGTGAGCCTGACCAAAGAAAGGAAGCAGATGGTGTTCGCACATGCTTGCGAAACCAATGTTTTTTTCCAGCACCATCTCGTCGTACTTCTGCGTGAACTTCTTTTGCAAATGCTGACACGGATCGCTATGCATGCCGGAGAAGAGTTCCGCGTACATGCGGGCCACACGATCTGGGGTTTCGATAAGCCCTTCGCGGTCGGGATCTTCTCCGATCGCCAACAGGATTTCGCGGACCGCCGCACGGATGCGCTCCTGGTCTACCGGTGCGCGGACCGGGTGGTTGTTGTGCGTCCGAAGGACGCGCCGGGAATCGCTCGGGCCTCGGTTCATAGGCGGCTGTTTCTCCACCAAACTCTCCTCTTTGCCGAATTGCGCTACCGACATCGGGTCAAACCTGGTGAACACAACACTATGCATTCGTACAGATAGGCGCGACGGCGTAGGGAATCCCAGCCTTCTCCGGCGCTGCCGTTGCCCGCAGCAATCGCTCGCGTACCTTTTCCACAGCACGGATCGTCCTTTCCCAGGAAATGTTGGCGGCCAGCGAACGGGACATGGAATCATTGTATCGCGCAGCGAAGATGGTGCTCGCTGGTTGACCAACACGGAGAGGACTAAAATCAAGCCTTATGAATGCCATCGTCCTGGTTGCCAGTGAACTCGATCTCGGCTATGTCGGCTGCTACGGCAACGAGTGGGTGCAGACCCCGAATTTGGATCGTTTGGCGGCGGAGGGAATTGTCTTTGATCAGCACATTGCCGATCGCGTGGATGAGACGGAGGGCGAGCGCGCCTGGCAGACGGGTTGCTACCGATTCTCTGGAGACAAGAGAAGTGATAAGCCCCCGTCCCCAGAGCCCATCACTCTACTCCCCGTGCTGGCTGAGCATGACGTTGGAACATTCTTGATCCGCGATCGGCGGCTTTCGCCGCATCCCGCGCGCTGGGATGACTGGAAGCAGATTCATTTGATCGACTCCGGCAAAGCAGAAGCCGCCTTCCAAGACGACCTGTCCGCGGCCCTCATCCAAGCCTTCGATTCGCTAAAGAATCGCAGGCAATGGTTGCTCAAACTGGACCTGGGCGTACTGCTCGCTCCATCCAATATTCCCGATGAATACCAGGACCGTTATGGCGAGATGGAACTGGACGCCGATGATGGCGATGACCCCGCGCTCTCGGAAGCATTGGAACCGGCGGAGATCGCGCTTGCCGAGCAGCAGAATCAATATGCGGCCGCGGTGACGTACCTAGATGCCCTCGTTGGCCAGGTTCTCCACGAAGGCGGGCAACACGGACAGCTGCAAGAGGCAGTCGTCTTCGTAACCGCCGACCATGGTCGGAAGCTCGGCGAGGATGCAGTCAGGCCGCCGTCCCGCCGGTTGGCACATGAAGAATTGTGCCACATTCCACTGCTTCTGCGGTTACCTAACAAGGAAGCAGCCGGTCGTCGAATCGCCGCGCTTACGCAGCCCATCGACCTGCTGCCGACTCTGTTTGAGGTCTTCGGTGTTCCCTTGCCTGTAGTACATGGCCAGAGTCTATTGCCGCTGGTGAGAGGACAAAAGGATCAAATCCGCGAGTATGCTTGCACCGAACTGGCCACCGGTCAGGCGACGGAATGGGCGCTGCGAACCCCCCAGTGGGCCTATTTGCTGGCCGGATCCTGCTCCGCTGATGCCGCGGCGGAATCGGAACTGTATGTGAAGCCCGATGATCGTTTGGAAGTCAACAACGTCCGCCATCTTCACCTCGGATGGGCCGAACGCCTCCAACTAACGCTGCAGATGTTCATCGAAGCCACGCGCCGGTCCGGACCGCTCCAGCCGCCGCGGCTTCCGGATCAGGGATCTGAGACAGCCCAGCAAGAAGAACCATCCTAAATCAGCGTGCTTATCCAGCACCTGCCGATGCGATCGCCGGGCAGCGATTTTTCAAAATCGGCCCGGCCCAGCACGTGCTTGATTTGCTTCAGCTCGAACCCCAGTTCCCGATAGAACAGGATTTGCTGGAGCGTCAAGTTGCGGGTTTTTCATGTCCGTTTCTTTATAACAAGCCCATGCTCACTGTCGATCCGCATCCGCTTCTCGACTTACGAAGCTTTGTAACGACGTTTCCCCGGCCGCTGGGCGAGATGCCATCGTCGCCAGAGTTGCTGGTGCTCCTGAATGTGGATGCGCCCGCACCGCTTGGGAGCGGCGATGCCGCTCGCGAAGCCGTCCGAAAGCTGCTGCGGCACGGTGGCTTCCGGGCGACCGGACGGAGCAAACCAGCCTCGGAATATCTTCTCAAGGCCGTCGGCGAGGGCTGGCTGGGGGCGATCAATCTGGCGGTGGACGTGTGCAATATCGTCTCCCTGCACAGCGGCTTGCCGATCAGCGTGATCGACCTCGATCGCGCCCAGGTCCCGTTCCGCGTCGGCCTGGCCCCGATAGGGAGCAGTTACATTTTCAATATCGCAGGGCAAGCGATCGATCTGGGAGGATTGCTTTGTCTGTTCGATGCACAGGGACCCTGTGCCAATGCGGTCAAGGATGCCCAGCGTACCAAGACCGGGCCGGAAACACGCCGGACGCTGTCGCTGATTTGGGGCACCGTTGCGCTGCCGGGTCGGGCGGATCAGACGGCACAGTGGTACCGGTCGCTCTTGGAACAGCAGGGAGCGACGACGGCACCGGCGGAGCCGTAACGGCTGGCTTTCCGGAGCGTTATTTGCGCAGTGTTTTTAATTTCTCCCAGGACGGCGATCGTCCCCGGGTAGCCGCCTCATAGGTCGAGCGCTGCTCGCTGGTCAGCGTGTTGGGCAAAGTCTTGTACAAAAGCGAGTTTTCCTGGAACGGATCGTTGAAGGCATTTCGCAGCGCACCAACCTCCGGCGGGACTATCACCACGGGTTGTTCCTGGTTGTTATTGATCGCATGAAATTTCAGTTTGGCGCTTTCGTAACGGTCAAAGAATCGCTTGATATCGCCGCGGCCGGCCAAGCGTAATTTGTGTTTCTGCGCATCCGTGAGTTGACAGATGCCATCGATGGACTTGATCCGGATGGCCAGCTGTGCATTAAGCCGGTCGCGTGCCTCCGCACTGCTCTGTTGACGAAAGATCAACCGATCGAGCAAATCGTCGGTGAGCTGGATACGCTGTGGAACGATCACTGGGGCCGGGACGCGCGGTTCAGCTTTTTGTTGAGCCTGCCCGTGCGCGCCGGCGAGCACACCCATCAAGGCCACTCCCATCGCCAGAGTTCGGGACATGCGCCTCCTCCCTATGGTCTTGTCCGGCTCATTGGGTGGTTTTGGGTTGCCGGCGATGCGGCACGTCCCAAAGTCGCCACCCGATGTCGGGTCCACGCAACATTCCCTTGCTCAAGTCGCCACCGTTATCCTGACCGTCCTCACCCACGGAATAAAGAGTGACCCCTTGGGGAAACTGGGCCAGCCGCACCGCAGCTCCATCGTACGGATCGAGTGGCACTTTCTCAAGAAAATCCGGCACCAGGGCGACCAGCGCCTGTGGCCAATGACCCCGAGCCCGGCGGTAGCGCTCGACGGCCACCATCACGATGGCCGACCGCATGAGCGCGAGGTCGAGATGGAAAGACTTGGCCAGCTCTAACGTATCCAGGGGCGCGCCCCGGACCAATCTTGGCAGCTCGTTTTGCGTTTCGGCTAGTTGTCGCAAGGCGCTCCGCTGCTCCTCGGCTGACCGTTTGGCAATTTCCACAATCTGGCTGTTGAAACGGAGGAGTGCGGCACGGGCCATCTTCACCGGCTCGGTCCGCAAGAGGAAATCTTCCCAGCCGTCGGCCGGCGCGGCACGGCCAATGGCGAGGAGCGTCCACAATTGGTTGATCGAGGTTTCGCCGTTCTGCAACGCTTCCAGGGCGCCATCCTGGCGGCCCCGTTCTGCCCGAGCATAGAGCAGCAACAACGGCTCGGCGGCTTCCGCTTCCAAAAGCCGCTGCATGGCTGCGAGTGCGGCTTCCGTTGGGACCCCTTGGGCAAGGGTCCGCTCAAGCCGCTGCATGGTGATAAAGTGCCACAGGATGCGCTGCGAGATCGATTCGGGCAGGGGCTCGTCTCCCAGGGCCCGGGCCGTGTTGAGCATGGCCCGACAGGAAACCAGGGCACCGTCCAGATCCCGATCCTGGGCGCGCAGCAGAACATCGTACGCCAATAAATTGCGAACCAGGCTCGTCTCGCCGGCATTCGGCGAATAGCCACGCAGGTAGTTGCCTGGAGGGGGACCTTGAGCCGGCGAAAGGGGAAACCGTCCCTGCGGCAGATCCGCTACCGTGCGCGCCTCCGCCAGCGCTGCCGCTGCCCGAGACAGCTCCTCCCGCAGAGCCGCGGTTTGGCGGTCATCAAGCTGCACCGCCGGTTGGACCATCCAGAAACTCTGTCCCAACACGGTGGTTGCTTCCGGATCCCGGCCTTTGTTCTCGGGTGCATAGGGCTTGTCCCAGATCGGCCATTGCGGCGGCAAGAGCTTCCGTGCGGTCATCAGAACCAGAGCGGAGTTCTGCGCATCCGGCAACACTGTCCGCTTGGCCTCCAGTTCTTGACTCCGCCAGCCCGGATCCAATTGGTCCGTCTCTGCGATGGCGCGCTGCAAGCGGATGTCTTGCCAAAAGAGGAGGACGCAGCCCATCGTTCCCAACAGCGCCAGCGGCACGGCGACCAGGCTCAGGAGCAAAAGACGTTTACGCCATCGGGAGACGGCACGCGCGCAGGAGTGGTCTTCCAGCGTCACGAATTCATTCATCGGGGAGTTCTCCGCAGTGGTGGGCGCGCAGCGGGACCGCTTTGTGGCGGCCCATTTTCTGGTGCACGGGGGAAGGAATTGGAAACCATCGGACAGCGGCTGCTCACCCCGAGGGCTCGATCAGGAACGCGCATCGCCTGGCCGCGGTACAGACGCCGGGTGCGGAAGGGCATGGCGCACTTCCTGAACTAGGATTCGATGGGAGTTCCCGGAAACCCGTTGCGTTCGGCGAAAACCATCATACAGTTGACTAAGCGCGATTACAAGACAGTGAACCCCGCAGGGAGGCAACCGACATGGCCACGGACCCCATTGGGCACGTCATCGTCCTGATGCTGGAAAACCATTCGTTTGATCAAATGCTGGGAGGGTTCCAAACGGTTTTCTCCGATCTGGAGGGTGTCGACCCCGCCCATCCGCGCAGCAACCCGGATAAAGATGGGAAGCCGTACTGGCAGGCCCCGACCACCGCATCTTCTGTGGCCCCAGACCCAATGCACGAATTGGCCAATGTGCTCCGCCAGCTCGAAAACGACAATGCCAACTTCGTGCTGGACTATGCGGAGTCGTATCCCAACGCCACCTCCGATGAGTTGCAGCAAATCATGGGCTATTATGCCCCCGGCGGGCTGCCGGTGCTCCACGAGCTGGCTCGTCACTTCACGATCTGTCACCGTTGGTACTCGTCGGTCCCCGGGCCAACCTGGGCGAACCGCTTTTTCGTCCACAGCGGCACCTCGCTGGGCCGCGTGCAGATGCCCGAGGATCTTGCCGACAGCGTGCACCATCCCGACCTGTATTTTGGTTACGATCAAGACACGATCTTCGACCGGCTGAATGAACAAGGCATTTCCTGGCGCGTCTATCACGGCGACATTCCCCAATCGCTGGTGCTGAGCCACCAGCGCCGTCCCGAAAATGCCCGGCGGTACGCACGCTTGGACCTCTTCTACCAGGACGCCGCCGGCCCCGAGGCAGCTTTTCCCGCCTACAGTTTCATCGAACCGAGCTACTACTGGCCCGGCCAGAATGACGATCATCCGCCGCACACCGTTTTGCGGGCTCAG
This sequence comes from Gemmataceae bacterium, assembly GCA_035295665.1. GTDB lineage: Bacteria > Planctomycetota > Planctomycetia > Gemmatales > Gemmataceae > DATGIQ01. The sequence continues at coordinate 39,039 of DATGIQ010000157.1, forward strand.
GCGCTCCTGGGCAATGTGTACAACGCGCTTCGACAAAATGATGCGCTGTGGAATACAACGCTTCTGGTCGTGGTGTACGACGAGCATGGCGGTTTTTACGATCATGTCCCGCCGCCTACTGCCGTACCTCCCGATGATCATGTCCTGCCCAACTTTGGCTTTGACCGATATGGCGTCCGGGTGCCGGCGGTGCTCGTTTCGCCCTGGGTCGACCGGACGATTCTCAGTACCGAGCTGGACCACACGAGCTTGCTCCAGTACCTGACCCAAAAGTGGAATCTCGGACCTCTGACGGGGCGCGTGGCCAAGGCACAGCATTTCGCCTCGGCCATTCGCGGAACGGGCGATCCCCGCACCGATGTGCCGGGGTCGGTGTCCATTCCTGCGTTGGCGCCGGCTCCACGCCCAACGATGGCCGCCGGGCCCGGCGAACCATTGAACGCACACCAGAAGGCCCTGGTTGCCTTCAGCGAGCATCTGGAGCGGGAAATTGAAGAACCAATCGGCAAACCGGCCCGGACCGCAGCAATGATGGCCGGGCCGGTGTCGCAAGTGGAAACAGCAAAGAGCCGGGTCGAGCTGTTCCTGACTCAGCAGAAGGCAAAGGCAGGCGGGACCCGATGATGTTGCCGAAACGGCGGTTGGGCACGCTGCTTGCAGGAAGGTTGAGGGAGAGACCTGGTAAGAACCAAATCCTTCAGCGCGGAGCACGACAATGGCCGATCAAAAAAGCCGCGGCGGACAGAAGCAGAGCCTTGAGAAGCAGGATCAGGGCAAGAAGAACCGCGATGTGCACGGCACTTCGGGCCGGCACGGACAGCGCAATATGGCCGAGGACGCTCGCCGCGGCGGGCAGGGAAACCAAGGAGGCTACCGGACATCTGAGAAGGTTCGCAAATGATGGCGGTTCCTTCGGGATCGCGTGGGAAAGATTCTGTGCGGCAGTTTCCTGGCGAACTCTACAGTCGCTCAACTTGACGAGCTGCCCACCCGACCATTATCATAATGAACGCTGCAAGTTGTGCGTGTGGATTGGAATCGCGGCACGCCGCTCACCCACAGCTTTTCCTACCTTGAAACCCACCTGCCACGTTTGTCCATGTTGAGGTGCTGGCCATGCTGGTAATTCCAGGACGCTCTGGGAAGGATACGTGTGATGGAATAACCCGCCGGGATTTGCTGCGCGTCGGCGGGTCGGCGGCGCTGGGCCTCTGCATGGCGGATATCTTCGGGCTGCAAGAGGCGACCGCCAAGCAGGGAATCACCGGCGGCCCCGGCTTCGGGAAAGCCAAGAGCGTGATCCTTCTCTATCTTCAAGGTGGCCCGAGCCATCTGGATCTCTGGGATCCCAAGGACGACGTTCCCGATAAAGTCCGCAGCGTCTTCAAGGCGATCGATACCAAGCTCCCCGGCGTCAAGGTGACCGAGCTACTGCCCAAGTTCGCGCAGGTGGTCGACAAGGTCACGTTGATCCGGGCCATGAGTTACACCCCGGTAGGCCTATTCAATCACACCGCAGCCATCTACCAGATGCTAACCGGCTACACGGCAGACAAGGTAAGCCCGTCGGGTCAGCTGGAACCGCCCAGCCCCAAGGATTTCCCCAACGTCGGCAGCAACATTGTCCGCCTCAAGCCGCTGGATGTGCCGATGTTGCCGTTTGTGATGATGCCGCGGCCGTTGCAGGAGAGCAACGTTGTCGGCAAGGCGGGCACGGCCGGCTTCCTGGGCCGGGCGTACGATCCGTACTATCTGTACCCGCCCGGCGACGACATGGACATGACGAAGATGGATCGCATCAAGATTGATGATCTCCGCCTCCGCGATGAGATTTCGGCCCATCGGTTGGAGCGGCGGGCCAAGATTCGCGAGCAGATCGATCACGGCATGCCGGCCTTGGAGCAGGCGATCAAGAAGTACGATCTCGATGCTTATTACGGCAAAGCTCTGGGCCTCGTCATCTCCGGTCGGGCCCGCAATGCGTTTGACCTGACCCAGGAACCGGCCGCAATGCGGGACCGATATGGTCGGAACACTTTCGGCCAATGTTGCCTCCTGGCCCGCCGCCTCATCGAAGCGGGCACCCGCTTTGTGGAAGTGAACTGGCCGAAAGTCGCCAATTCCGACAACCACTCGTGGGACACGCACACCGGGCTGACCAAACGGCTCCGCGATCAGGCGGCACCGATGTTCGATGCGGGGCTTGCCACCCTGATTGCCGACCTGGATGAGCGGGGCCTGCTGAAGGACACGCTCGTGGTGGCGGTGGGCGAGTTTGGCCGCAGTCCGCTGCGCGGCGTGAGCACCTCGGGCAACGAAAACAACGACGATGGCCGGGATCATTGGCCCTACTGCTACACCGCATGCATTGCCGGGGCCGGGGTCAAACGCGGCTACGTGCATGGCAAATCGGACAAGACGGCGTCGGCCCCCCTGGAAAACCCGGTACATCCGATGGACCTGTTGGCCACGATTTACCACAGCGTCGGGATCAGTCCCAGCACGATCGTGTACAACCATCTGAACCAGCCGCGCGAGCTGGTGAAGGGCGAAGTCGCCACGGGCGTGCTGGCCTGAACGTTGGATGATCGTGTGAGATGCGCCGGCACAAGCCGGACGCGCCCGCGAAAAACTACGCGGCCCTTCGCGGGCGCGTCCGGCTTGTCCACGGCTAGGATCGTGCGGTCGGTATCAGATTGTGCTCGGAGTTCTTCCAGCCCATCCGATCTCAAAATCGCTTGACAGGCGCGGACGTCGCTGCTCCAATGTGGACGGCGTGTCTGCTGCTGCGCGGTGTTCGCCGGCAGCAGGGCATCCATCAAGTTCACCGCTCGCGCTGTCTGGTGAGAAAGAAGGTTGACATGCGTCTCTCCCGTCTTTGGCGGAAATGGCCAGGGTTCACGCTCATCGAGCTTCTCGTGGTGATCGCCATCATTGCCGTGTTGATCGGACTGCTGTTGCCGGCCGTGCAGAAGGTGCGCGAGGCCGCCAACCGCATGTCGTGCACCAACAATCTCAAGCAATTGTCCCTGGCGTTCCATAACTACCACAACACCTACGGCAGCTTCGCTCCCGGTGCCTACGCACCTCCCGGCTCCTTCAAGGCGCCGCTGACGCAGAGCGGCGCATGGCAAGTCAACGCCTGGAAAGAACCCAATAGCACCTGCTGCCCGTGGGGGATCTTTAGCTGGTCGGCCATCATCCTCCCCTATGTCGAGGGCGATACCCTTTACAAGGCGATTGATTTTAACGTGCCGGCTTACTCCGAGCACGTTCCCGAAGATCCGAGTTTGTCGCCTTGGGTCGGTTCCTCCGCCGACCGCGGGCCGGGCCAGCCCACCATCCCCGCGGGCCTCCCCGGCGCCGGCCAGCCGAATCCTAACATTCTCGCAGCGAATAGCATGCCCAAGGTGTTCAAGTGTCCGTCCACCCAGCTTGGCCGCTTCGCCACGACCAGCACGATGAAAGACTATGCCATCGTGTACGACGGCGGCGGGCCGCTCGATGATGAAAACTGCTGTCCGGAACGAGTCCAGGTCGGGGGCACGACGCACAAAATTTATCGCGGCATGGGCTGGGTCAACAGCGCCGTGAAAATTGCCGACGTCACCGACGGGACGAGCAATACCTTTTTCCTCATGGAGAAGGCCAATTTCTCCAACCAAAGCTGGTGCTCGCAAGGAATGGGCTGCAATGAGTTCTTCTGGGTCCACCATCAGTCCCAGGGCATGATCACGACGTCCGAGCCGCCCAATTACGTCGTGAACAACAGCCGAGCATCCGAGGGGCCCCACACGAACGGCGTCTTGGCCGCGTACGTGGATGGGCACGTCGGCTTTGTCCCCAACAGCATCAACATCCAGGTTTACTTTGCTCTGGGGACGCGCAACGGCGGCGAGGCGGTCGGGGACTCGGACACGCCGTGACGGACCGGATCTGTGCTCGTTTCGCGGCGGTTCGTTGAATCGCACAGTTCTGCGAACCGCCGCGAAACAGTTACGATTTACCGGATCATCCATTCGAGAGTTGCAGGTTCAATCATGGTTTCTCTCCGCCGGCGAATTATCCCCTGGACCATTCCCCTTTTGCTGGCTGCAATGGTGGGCTGCGGCAGTGGTGGTCCCGCCCTCGTGCCGGTGACGGGTATCTTGACGTACAAAGGCAAACCGGTGGCCAACGCCGGTCTCCGCTTCTTGCCCGAGGCCGGAAGGCCGAGCTCGGGGCAGACCGACGAGGAGGGCCGCTTCACCCTCAGTTACGACCGGGAACACGAAGGGGCCGTCATGGGCAAACACAAAGTCTGGGTCACACGGATGGCCACGCGGCCGACCACCAAAGCTGAGCAAGAGGCGGCCATCATGGGAAGGAAACCGCCCCTTTCCCGGGACCTGTCGGCGTTTTTCGACAAGTACGGCGAGAAGAACTCGAAAGTCGAAGTCGTGATCGACAAGAATACGAAAGAACTCAAACTCGATTGGGACTGAGACGAGGGGCGGGTGAGCGGTGCCGGGGTCAAGATTGGTCGCGTGGCAACAAACGCACCTGCGTCGGTTGGTTTGGGGTTTGATCGTTGCCGCGGTTCTGGTGAGCGGAGCAATCTACCAAGCCGGCTGGCAGCTGTGGGCCCGTAGTCACTTCCAGTCCGCCCAACAAGCGCTCGAGCAACACGCCTGGTCCGAAGCTCTCACGCACGCCGAGGCCTGTCTGCGCGGACAGCCCAAGAATCGCGCGGCGCATTTGCTGGCCGCACGCGCAGCGCGCCGTCTGGAGCGGCTCGATCTGGCGGAAGAACACCTGGACGCCTGCCAACAATTGGAAGGCAGCCAGACCCAGGCCATCCACGTGGAGCGGGCCTTGCTCCGCGTTCACCGGGGCGGCATCGGCGACGTGGCAGGCGTGGGTGGGGTTGAAGAATTCCTGCGGGCTTCGGTCGCACAGGACGATCTCGATGCCGTCGAAATCCTTGATATTCTTTCCGCTGCCTACATCCTTCATTACCGTGTCGCGGATGCCCAAAGCTGTCTCGATGACCTCCTCCGCCGGCAACCGGAGCATTTTCATGCCCTGGTGCGAAGGGGCTGGACCGCCCAAAACATGTCCCTGTATGCCGAGGCGATCGGTTACCTGGATAAAGCTCTGGCCCTTCGGCCCGATGCCGATGCGGTCCGCTTATCGATGGCCGAGATCCAGGTGGCCATCGGCCGCTTTGCCCAAGCGCAGACGCATTTTGAGCTGCTGCGGGAGCGTCAGCCGGATAATCCTTCTGTGCTCTTCGGGCTGGCACGTTGCTGGGCAAACCGCGGTCGAAAGGAGGAAGCGATCCCGCTTCTCGACCAGATCCTGGCTCGATATCCCAGTGATTGGAAAGCCTTGAGCGAGCGCGGCGGGCTGGTCGAACAGGACCGGCCGGCGGAGGCGGAAGGCTATCTGCGCCGGGCCGAGGCCCTGGCCCCGCCCGATCTGCCGCTGCTGGTCCGGCTGGCCGACTGTTTGCGCCTGGTCGGCAAAGAGGAAGAGGCCCGCACTTATCGAGAGAAAGCAGACCGGCTGAAGGCGGATATCCAGCGTGCTGCCCAGCTCGGCGATCAGATTCGCGAACAGAAGCCCAACGACCCGGCGCTGCGTCGTGAGCTGGGCTGTCTGCTCTTGCGTCTGGGCAAACAGCAAGATGCGCTCCATTGGTTCCAGACGGCACTCGAAAAAGATCCCGGCCACCAGCCCACGCACGAGTCCCTGGCCACATTTTACGATCAGGTCGGCAATTTCGAGCGGGCCGCGTACCACCGCCGGGTGCTCCAAAAGCTGAAGGATGGGCAGGGCGGTGGGGCACCGTAGCTTGGCGTTGCCGCCACGATTCCCTAGCGGAAGCACGCAATGTCAGCTACCGAATGGCCACCCGGGCCGTAAACACCTGTCTTATCCCAGTCTGGTTGTCGATCCAGAGTGCGTGAACCGCCCCGGATGCGTGGACCGCTAGCCCGGCCGTGTCGCCGACCCAGGTCTCTAAATCCGGCGTGGATGCTATCTCCGGGTCAGTCCCGACGATGAGCTCCGTGACGCGGACGGAGGGCCGCCAGGTGTTTCCGCGCCGACCGAGGCCCGGAGACGGACGGTCGTGCTGATCCGAGTCCTGCACCCTGATCCAGGGTCCGGTTAGTTGTGTCGGTTTCGCGGCGGTGCGCAGAACCGCGCGGGGGCGCATCCGCACGCGGTTCTGCCAGCCGCCGCTCAACAAAAACGGACACATGCAGCGGGACTGGGTATGAGGGATCACTGGAGAGCGACATGAAGGCCGATTTTGCTGCACGAAACCAAACAACAGGATCGAACGGGATGCGGAGGACGTTATTTCCCCGTGGTGCGGGCTTCTTTTTCGCCTTGATCCAGACCACGGAAGTGCGTTATGATACCCGGACTGACTGGTCAGTCCACGCTTTCTCTGTTTACTTCGCCAACTTATGAAACACACCATCGAGAAGAAGCCGCGCCGCCCCGTGGATCCGGCGCTGGGCGAACGTCGCCGCGAACAGATTCTCGAAGCGGCCGCCAAGCTCTTTGCCAAGCATGGCTATGCCGCGGCCGATACCCAACTCCTTGCCGAAGAGCTCGGCGTTGGCAAAGGCACGATTTACCGCTATTTCCCCAGCAAGGAAGAGGTCTTTCTGGCCGCGGCCGATCGCGGAATGCACATGCTCTGCGAACAGGTCGATTCCAGCATCCAGGGCATCGACGATCCGCTTCACCGCATTGCCGTTGCGATTCGCTCCTACTTGGCTTTCTTTGCGGAGCATCCGGAATTTGTCGAGCTCCTGATGCAGGAACGGGCCCAGTTCAAGGATCGCAAGAAACCTACCTTTTTTGTGCACCGTGAAGCCCGCGTCGAACAGTGGCGGACCATCTACCGCCGGCTCATCGCCGAAGGAAGAGTTCGCGAAATGCCAGTTGAACGCATTACCAATGTCATGAGCGACCTGGTCTACGGGACCATGTTTACCAACTATTTCACGGGGCAACGCAAGCCCTTCGAATCACAGGCCCAGGACATCTTGGATGTCGTGTTCCATGGCATCCTCAGCGATGCGGAGCGCCGCCAGCAAAGGGACGAGGACACGAAGACCTGTCCTCGATCGTCGGAAGATTAAGCTGCGAATCAGTGGCCGGGCTCAGCCCGAACTTTTCCTTTATCTGCTTGTCTAGCTGGAAGGGAAAAAGCATATGCGATACCTAATCCTGCTGCTACTCGGTGGCCCGGCAATGGTCGGCTGCGGACCGGCGCCAGCGCAGCAGCCCAGCGCCGTCCCGCCGCCGCCGGAAGTCCTGGCCAGTTTGCCCGTGACCCGCGAAATCACGGACTACGTAGACTTTCCCGGCCGCATCGAAGCCGTCAATTCCATCGATGTCCGGGCACGCGTGACCGGTTACCTCGATAAGGTGTATTTCCAGGAAGGGGCGGATGTCAAGCAGGGAGATCTCCTGTTCGAAATTGATCCCCGCCCATACAAAGCGGATCTGGCCCGCGCGGAGGGAAATATTGTCCAGTGCGAAGGGCGGTTGCGGCGGATGGAAGCGGATTACCAACGCGCCGCTGATCTGCTTCCCAAGCACGCCATTGGCCGGGAAGACTTCGATCGCATCGCCGGTGATCGCACCGAAGCCGTTGGTGCCCTCGCCGTGGCCAAGGCCCAACGGGACATGGCCGAGTTGAACGTCGGCTTCACCCAGGTCCGCGCCCCCTTGAGTGGCCGGATTAGCCGCCGCTATCTCGACCCGGGCAACCTGGTCAAAGCTGACGAAACGACGTTGACCACCATCGTCTCGCTTGATCCAATTTACGCCTATTTCGACGCGGACGAGCGAACCACGCTGCGCTTGCAGCGGTTGGTCCGTACGCAAAAAATCAGATGGTCCCTGGACGCCGGCTTGCCGGTGCTGCTGGGTTTGGCGGATGAGGAGGGGTTTCCGCGCAAGGGCACAATCAATTTCGCGGACAATCGCCTCGATCCTGACACCGGCACTTGGCGGCTGCGGGCCCTGTGTGCCAACTCCGATTTCGCGCTCTCTCCCGGCATGTTTGTGCGGATGCGGGCACCAGTCGGCGAGCAGTACCGGGCCACGCTCATCTCCGAACAAGCCCTCGGCACCGACCAGGGACAGAAATTCGTCTACGTCGTCAACGAAAAAAACAAAGTGGAATACCGCCGTGTCAAGGTCGGGGCACTGCACGGGGGACTACGGGTCATTATCGAGAACTTATCCGCCACAGAAAAGGTCGTCGTCAGTGGGCTCCAGCGCGTCCGGCCGGACCTGGAGGTTCGCCCCAAGGTCGTGGAGATGCCGGGCGTGGATCATCAGGCAACCGGCTCTCCGGGACGGTAGCGCCCTCCGATTCCAAACGTCGGTTGTGGGGTTTTGATTCCGGATGCCGAGCGGGGCTTCGGCCATGATCTCGCGATTTTTCATCGATCGTCCCATCTTCGCCGCCGTGCTCTCGATCCTGATCACGCTGGCCGGCGGGATCGCCCTGTTCACGTTGCCGTTGGCGCAGTTTCCACAAATCACCCCGCCGACGGTGCGGGTCACCGCCAACTATCCGGGTGCTAGCGCCAAGGAAGTCGCCGACTCGGTGGCGGCTCCGATCGAACAGCAAGTCAATGGCGTCGAAGGCATCATGTACATGTCGTCGCAGTGCGCCAACGACGGCAGCTACAACCTGACGGTGACGTTCCATCAAGGCATTGATATCGACATGGCCCAGGTGTTGGTGCAGAACCGCGTCAACCTGGCCCTTCCGCTGCTGCCGGAGGTCATCAAAGCGACCGGCGTCACCACGCGCAAGCAATCCCCCGATATCCTCATGGGTTTGGCCATCAATTCCCCCGATGGCCGGTACGATCAGCTCTACCTGAGCAACTTTGCGCTGATGCAGATCAAGGACGAGCTGGCCCGCGTTCCTGGCGTTGGCGATGTGTTTCTCTTCGGCCAGCGCGATTACAGCATGCGGATTTGGCTGGACCCGGCCAAGCTGGCGACTCGGCGGATGTCGGCGACGGATGTCGTGCAAGCCATCCGCGAGCAGAATAGCCAGGTCGCCACGGGCGCCATCGGCCAGGAGCCGATGCGCGGCCGGCAGGAGTGCCAGATCACGTTGAGCACGCTTGGCCGGCTTGCCGATGTGGAACAGTTCGAAAACATCGTACTCAAAGTCAGCCGCGACGGCCGGATCATCCGGCTCAAGGATGTCGGCCGAGTCGAGCTGGGCGCCAAGAACGAGGACACTAGCGTCCGCCTCGATGGCCGGGAGACCGTGTTCCTGGCCATTTTCCAGATGCCTGACGCGAATGCCCTCGATCTCCATGACCGACTCATGGCCAAGATGGAGGACCTCAAACAGTCCTTTCCCGAAGGGGTGGATTATACGATCGGCTTCGACACGACGCCCTACACCAGCGAATCGATCCATGAAGTCGTGATGACACTGCGGGATGCGATCATGCTGGTCGCGGTGGTCGTGCTCCTTTTCTTGCAAAACTGGCGGTCGGCGCTCATTCCGCTGGTGGCCGTCCCAGTGGCGATTATCGGCACATTCGCGGCCATGGCGGCCTTCGGCTTCAGCCTGAATAACCTGACGCTCTTTGGACTGGTATTGGCCATCGGGATCGTCGTGGACGATGCAATCGTCGTCGTGGAGGCGGTCGAGCACCACATCGAACACGGGCTATCGCCCCGCGCGGCCACCATCAAGGCCATGTCCCAGGTATCCGGCCCGGTGATTGCGGTGGGCTTGGTGTTGAGTGCGGTGTTCGTGCCGTGTGCCTTTATCTCCGGCATCACGGGCCAGTTCTTCCGCCAGTTCGCCCTGACCATTGCTGTTTCGACGCTGATTTCCGCCTTCAACTCGCTCACGCTCAGTCCCGCTCTCACCGCCCTCCTGTTACGGGAGAAAACGAAGAAGCACGAGCCGCTACCGCGGCTGGCCTTTGTGCTGTTGGGCGGTTGGCTCTGTTGGCGGTTCTTGACGTCACCGTTAACTGCTTCGCTGTCGCCGGGCTTCCCCACGTGGACGATTCCTTATCTCGTCGGCCTGGCTGGTGCGATCGTGGGCTGGTTCGTGGGCCGGCAACTCAATTGGTTCATCGGCGCGATCTTCCGATCGTTCAATAGGGCGTTCGCCAAGGCAACGGCGGGGTATGTGCGGCTAGTGGGCAGTGTCCTCCGCGTCAGCACTGTGGCACTGTTGGTCTATGCTGGGCTGTTGGCCACGACCTACTGGGGATTTCAGCATACGCCGCGCGGCTTCATCCCTGCGCAGGACATGGGCTATCTCATGATCAACGTCCAGTTGCCCGACTCCGCTTCGATGGAGCGGACTGAGCACGTGATGCGGCGGCTGGAGAAGATCGCCCTGGCTACGCCCGGCATCCGGCACACGACCGGGATTTGCGGCCAATCGTTTGTGCTGAATGCTGCCGGGTCCAACTTCGGTTCGATGTTCATCAACCTCAAAGATTATCCCGACCGTCGCGATCCGAGTCTGGCCAGCGACGCCATTGCCAACAAGCTCCGCGAGGAATTTACCCGGCAGGTCCCGGATGCTGCAGTCGCCGTCTTTGGGCCGCCGCCGGTGCGTGGCGTCGGCCGGGCCGGCGGTTTTGCGCTCATGGTGGAAGACCGCGGGGACTTTGGACCGGCCATGCTGCAAGCCCAGACCGAAACCCTCGTCCGCATGGGGAATACGCTGAACCGTGCCGGTCAGGATATCTTGGAACTTCGTAAGCAAGCCGAGCAAGCCAACACACCAGTGGGCCCGGTGGATCTTCAACCGGCGATGGCTGGCATGTTTTCGGTGTTCCGGGCCAATGTCCCGCAACTGCACATCCATCCCGACCCGCGGGCGTGCATGATGCGCGGAGTGAGCATGCTGGATTTTGCCAACACCGTCCAGGCTTACGAGGGTTCCCTCTACGTCAACGACTTCAACCGCTTTGGCCGAACCTGGCAGGTGATCGTGCAGGCGGAGTCAAACTTCCGCCAACGCCCCGAAGACCTCCCCGCGTTGGCGACCCGCAATGTACGGGGTGCGATGGTTCCGCTGGGAGCGCTGGCCGACCTGCGGGAGGTGAATGGTCCGCTGGTCTTGACCCGGTACAACATGTACACGGCCGCGTCCATCAACGGGGCCACGGCGCCCGGCGTCAGCTCCGGCCAGGGGATTGCCCTGCTCCAGCATCTGGCGGAGACCGAGCTGCCCCAGGCCATGTCGTATGAATGGACTGACATGTCGTACCTGGAGCTGCTGGCGGGGAACACGGCCATGATCATCTTTGCTTTCGCCGTGGTCATGGTATTCCTCGTTTTGGCGGCGCAGTACGAGAGCTGGTCGCTGCCGTTGGCGGTCATCCTGGTCGTTCCCCTGTGCCTGCTGAGTGCCATCATCGGCGTCAACATTGCCCGCATGGACATCAACATTTTCACGCAGATCGGCTTCGTGGTGCTGGTTGGTTTGGCCAGCAAGAACGCCATCCTGATCGTCGAGTTCGCCAAGGTCCAGCGGCACCACGGCCTGTCACGCCGGGATGCAACCCTGGAGGCGTGCAAGCTGCGGCTTCGGCCGATTGTGATGACGTCGTTATCGTTCATCCTGGGTGTGTTGCCGTTAATCATTTCCCACGGGGCCGGGGCGGAGATGCGGCGGACGCTGGGGACGGCGGTCTTCAGCGGCATGATCGGCGTGACATTGTTCGGCCTGGCGCTGACGCCGGTGTTCTTCTTCACCATTGACCGGCTCGGCGAATCGCGGCTGTTTGCTTCGCAGATCATGCGCCGCACCGGGGCCATCGCCCTCGGAGTTTTGACGCTGGGCCTGCGCTGGATGGCCCGGACCATGGCTGTGCGGAATCGGGGCCGGCGGGCCATTCCGGAGAAGGCGATGCTCACCGGTCCACACGGAAATGGGGCGTCCAAGCATCCCGAGCCCGTTGCATCAGCCGCTCCGCAGCAGTTCGGAGAACCGCGCGGCTCTCCGAACCGCCGTTGACAAACCCGGAGTGCGCGCACGCAATGTGCCACCTTTTCGCTCGTTCCCAAACCGAGTCTGGGAACGAGGAACCCAAACTGGGTGTGAGGATTGTGCAGTGTTCTCGCGTTTTTTCATCGACCGCCCCATATTCGCCTCGGTGCTATCGATCATCATCACCCTGGCTGGCGGTATTTCCGTCTTCAGCCTGCCCATCGCCCAGTATCCCGACATCACGCCGCCGACGGTGGAGGTGTACGCCATCTACCCTGGCGCCAATGCCCAGGTCGTCGCCGACACCGTGGCCGCACCCATCGAGCAGCAGGTCAACGGCGTCGAAGGGATGATGTACATGTCATCCCAGTGCACCAACGATGGCACCTACACGCTCACCGTCACCTTCCATAACGGCGTCGATTTGAACATGGCCCAGGTGCTGGTGCAGAATCGGGTTTCCCTGGCCCAGCCGATCCTCCCCGACCTGGTCAAGCGGCGCGGCGTGACGGTGAAGAAGAAATCGCCCAGCATGTTGATGATCGTGAACCTGTTCTCACCGGATCAGAGCCGAGATAACCTCTACCTCAGCAACTATGCCACCATCCAGCTCCGGGACGAGCTGGCGCGGTTGAATGGCGTCGGCGACATCACCTACCTTGGCCAGCGCGATTACAGCATGCGGCTGTGGCTCGATCCGGAAAAGATGGCCATGCGCAACCTGAGCGCCAGCGACGTCGTGCAGGCCATCGAACAACAGAACACGCAAGTGGCCGCGGGGCAACTCGGCCAGCCCCCGGTCGCTACCGGCCAGGTCTTCCAGTTCACCATGAGCACGATGGGACGCCTGACCGATGTCGAACAGTTTGCCGACATGATCCTGAAGGCAGACGGCCGGGGCCGGCTCGTGCGGCTATCCGATGTGGCCAATATCGAACTTGGGGCCCAGGCGTATGACCAGGTTTGTACGCTCAATGGTCAGCCATCGGTGGCGTTGTCCATTTACCAGCTGCCCGGTTCCAACGCGCTGGAGACAGCTCAGCGCGTCCGGACCAAGATGGAGGAGTTGAAAAACCGCTTTCCCGACGGCATCGACTACGCCATTGTCTACGACACCACGCCGTTCATTAACCAATCCATCCACGAAGTCCGCAACACGCTCCGCGACGCCGTCATTCTCGTGGCCATCGTGGTGTTGCTGTTCCTCCAAAACTGGCGGTCGGCCATCATCCCATTGGTGGCCGTGCCGGTTGCGATCATCGGCACGTTTGCCGTCATGGCGGCCATGGGCTTTAGCCTGAACAACCTGACGCTCTTTGGACTGGTGCTGGCCATTGGAATTGTCGTGGACGATGCGATCGTCGTCGTCGAGGCCGTGCAGCATCACATCGAGCGGGGCCTGTCGCCGCGGGAGGCGACCCTGGAAGCGATGCGGCAAGTTTCGGGCCCGGTGATTGCGGTGGGCTTGGTGTTGAGTGCGGTGTTCGTGCCGTGTGCTTTTATCTCCGGCATCACGGGCCAGTTCTTCCGCCAGTTTGCCCTGACCATTGCTGTTTCGACACTGATTTCCGCCTTCAACTCGCTCACGCTCAGTCCC